>JBKQSL010000134.1:0-21305 GCA_052143655.1 Streptosporangiaceae bacterium
GAAGTAAGGCGCGATGTATCCCTTGTCGAACCGCATGCCCTCGGTGAGCTCAAGCTCCAGGCCGAAGGTGTTGGACTCCTCGACGGTGATGACGCCTTCCTTGCCGACCTTGTCCATCGCCTCGGCGATCATCTCGCCGACCGCGGGATCGCCGGCCGAGATGGAGGCCGTGGCGGCGATCTGCTCCTTGGTCTCCACCTCCCTGGCGAGCTTGGACAGCTCCTCGCTCACCCGCTCGACGGCCGCCTCGATGCCGCGCTTGAGCGACATCGGGTTGGCGCCCGCCGCGACGTTGCGCAGGCCCTCGCGCACAAGCGCCTGAGCCAGCACGGTCGCCGTCGTCGTGCCGTCGCCGGCCACGTCGTCGGTCTTCTTTGCTACTTCCTTAACCAGCTCCGCGCCGACCTTCTCCCACGGGTCCTCGAGCTCGATCTCCTTGGCGATGGACACGCCATCGTTGGTGATCGTGGGGGCTCCCCACTTCTTCTCCAGGACCACATTGCGGCCCTTCGGGCCGAGAGTTACCTTCACGGCGTCGGCCAGCTGGTTCATGCCGCGCTCGAGGCCGCGCCGGGCGTCCTCATCGAACGCGATCATCTTCGCTGCCATAGGCTCCAGTCCTCCAAGAACTTTGTGCCTTGCGTGCCGATCGAGCCGACGCCCGCGACGGACGGCCATCCCGCCGCGCAGTCCCTGCCTGCCGCCCGGATGGCCTCGTCGTCCCGATCACGCCACTGCGTTATCACTCTCACCCCGAGAGTGCTAACGCCTTGTTTAGCACTCTGCGGGGGCGAGTGCAAGTTGAGCCGCCGGCCGCCCGCAAGGGTCGGTGCCACGCGAAAGGCCCGGTCCCATCACTGGGTCCCGGGCCTCCGGCACGCTTGAGAAACTAGACCATCCGGACCGCTTCTGCCTGCGGACCGCGCGCGCTCTGCGTGATCTCGAATTCGACCCGCTGGCCCTCTTCGAGGGTGCGGTAGCCATCCGCCTCGATGGCCGAGAAGTGGACGAAGACGTCCCTACCACCGTCGACCGCGATGAAGCCGTAGCCCTTGTCCGCGTTAAACCATTTGACGGTGCCCTGAGCCATTCCCAACAACTCCCTAACTCTTGCTCGGGCCTCGGGCCTCGCCCTTGCATCACGGGGCCCGTCGATCGCGGCGCCGGCTAGGCGGCTTAGGGCGGCCTTGCCTTCCGAACCCGCCGTACAAACAGCGCGACCGGGAACGACTTTACAACGTGCTCCGGCCGTGCCGCCCAGTTGCTCCGTTATTGGCCACAGCCTGGCATGCCCCGCCGGGGATCACCCCGCCGAACTGCGCCTGGGTACCGGAGAATGGTCAGCCGCCGGCCACGGCGGGGATCACGGAGACCTGGCCGCCGACCGGGACCGGCGTGTCGAGTCCCTGGATCAGCCGCACGTCCTGGTCGCCGACGTATACGTTGACGAACCTGCGCAGCTTTCCCTCGTCGTCGAGAATTCGGCCGCCGAGGCCCGGATAAGCCGCGTCCAGCGCTGCAATGACCTCGCGTAGCGTGCCGGCGCTAGCGCTCACCTCGGCGGCGCCGCCGGTGTAGGCGCGAAGGATCGTCGGAATGCGGATCGATACCGCCATGGCTGCCTGCCTTTCCTGTTGATTCCCGTGAAACCATGCCTGCCGCCGGCCAGTCCGCCGGGCGGGGCGCCGCCAGCACCGGCGCCGCGCGGGCCTGTCCGGCGCGCCGCACAGCCCAGCCGTCCCGGCCGTCGCCCAGCCGTCCCGGCCGTTGCCCAGGCGTCCCGGCCAGCGGCAGAGCGGGCTGCATCCTGCTGTCCCGCCAGGCGGGTCCGGCTTGGCGGGCCCGGCGCGTGCTGGCGGGCCGCCCGGCGCAGCGCGTCCGGCCGCCGGCCGGTCAGCCGACCGCCAGCAGCCCGCCCGGGGCCAGGGCCGTTTCCCGCTCGGCGAACGCGGCGAGCGACGCCCGGATCGGGGCCGCCTGGGGCAGGGTGCCGCTGACCGCGTCCAGGGTCTTGAGCCCGTCCCCGGAGTTGATGATCACGGTCTCGGCGTCCGGGTCCAGCTGCCCGGCGGCCAGCAGCCTGCGGGTGACGGCGAGCGTGACGCCGACCGCAGTCTCGCCGAAGATGCCCTCGGTCGCGGCCAGCAGCCGGATGGCGTCCACGACCTCCTCGTCGGTGACGTCGGCCACGGCGCCGCCGGTCCGCCGGGTGACGTCCAGCACGTACGGCCCGTCGGCGGGGTTGCCGATGGCCAGGGACTTGGCGATCGTGGCGGGCCGGACCGGCTGCACGACGTCCTGGCCGGACCGGAACGCCGCCGCCACCGGCGCGCACCCGCTCGCCTGGGCGCCGAAGACCCGGCACTCGCCCGGATCGACCAGGCCCAGGTCGGCCAGCTCACGGAACGCCTTATCGATCTTGACGAGCTGGGCGCCGGAGGCGACCGGCACCACGACCTGCTCCGGCAGCCGCCAGCCCAGCTGCTCGGCGATCTCGTAGCCGATCGTCTTGGAGCCCTCGGCGTAGTAGGGGCGGACGTTGACGTTGACGAACGCCCAGTCCTCGCGGTCGTCGGCCAGCTCGGAGGCGAGCCGGTTGACATCGTCGTAGCTGCCCTCGACGGTGACGAGCGTGCCGCCGTACACCGCGGTGCCCAGGATCTTCTGCGGCTCCAGGTCGGCGGGGACCAGCACCACCGACCGGATGCCCGCGCGCGCCGCCGCGGCCGCGACGGCGTTGGCCAGGTTTCCGGTGGACGGGCAGGCCAGCACCTTGAAGCCCATCTCGATGGCCGCGGCGAGCGCGACCGCCACGACCCGGTCCTTGAACGAGTGCGTGGGATTGCCCCGCTCGTCCTTGACCCACAGCGCCCGCATGCCGAGCTCGCGGGCCAGCTGGTCGGCCCGGACCAGCCGGGTACAGCCGGGCTCGGTGTTCGGCGACTGGGCCACGTCCGGCGGGACCGGCAGCAGGCTCGCGTAGCGCCAGATGCTCTGCGGCCCGGCGGCGATGGACTCGCGGGTCACCCGCGGGAACTGGTAGGCCACTTCGAGCGGGCCGAAGCAGTCGCTGCACGCGTGCTGCGCGCCGAGGTCATAGCGCTGGCCGCACTCGCGGCAGGCGAGATGGCTGGCATAGCCGAACCGGGTGGGGACGGGGGTGGTTGAAGTGCTCACAGGGCGAGGCCTCTCTCCTCATCTGTCCCGCCGACGTTCGTCGCGGGCCGGAATTGGCACCTGTCACGAATGACCTCGCCATCGAGGCCGCGGCGCAGGCCGCGACACTGGCTCAGTCGCCAGTCATCGTGATGGTTGCCGGGGCTTCACCGGGCCGGTCCCTCCACCCCTCTGGATGAGCGTTATTAAGTTGTGCAGAACACTCTAACCGGCCGATGCCGTGCGCGCACCTGCCCGTCCCCCGGCTGAGTCCTCGGCCGGCCAGATAACCTGGCCGCACAATGAGCGGATCATCAGCCGGCGACCGCGTATTGATCGCGTCCAACCGGGGACCGGTTTCCTACGCGCTCTGCGACGACGGCAGCCTGACGCCGCGGCGCGGCAGCGGCGGGCTGATCGCCGGGCTGTCCTCGGTAGCGGGCCAGGCGGACGTGCTGTGGGTCTGCGCGGCGCTGAGTGAGGCGGACCGCGCGGCCGCCCGCAGGTCGCCTGGCGGCCGGCTGAGCGTCGACGGGCTGGGCGGCGGGTCGGCGGTCAGCATGCTGGAGATCCCGCCGGCCGTCTTCCACCGCGCGTACAACGGCGTGGCGAACTCCACGCTGTGGTTCGTGCACCACATGCTGTATGACACGCCGAACCGGCCGACTTTCGACCTGGCCTTCGACCGGGAATGGGAGTCGTTCCGCAGCTACAACCAGGCGTTCGCGGCCGCGCTGGCCGCCGCCGCGGGGCCGCCGCCGGCCGGCCATATGCGCGCGATGATCCAGGACTATCACCTGTCGCTGGCCCCGCGGATGCTCGCCCGGGCGCGGCCTGACCTGCGGATCGCGCACTTCTCGCACACGCCGTGGGCTCCCCCGGACTACTACCGGATGCTGCCGGCCAGGATCGGCCGCGAGGTGCTCGACGGGATACTCGGCGCTCACCACGCCGGGTTCTTGTGCCAGCGCTGGGCCGATGCGTTCCTGGACTGCTGCGAGCAGTTCCTGGGCGCCAGCGTGGACCGCGCCCGGCAGACCGTGACCTATCGCGGGCGCGTCACCGGGGTCGGCGTGCACCCGCTCGGGGTCGACCCCGCGGAACTCGCCAGCCGGGCGGCCGAGCCTGACGTGCATGCCTGGAGCACCGCGCTGGCCGAGGCCGTCGGCGACCGCAAGCTCATCCTCCGCATCGACCGGACCGAGCTGTCGAAGAACATCGTCCGGGGGCTGGCCGCCTACCGGCAGCTGCTGACCTCGCATCCGCAGTGGCGCGGCCGGGTGGTGCACCTGGCGTTCGCCTATCCCTCGCGGCATGACCTGCCCGAGTACCGCGAGTACACCGCCAGCGTGCAGCGGCACGCCGCGCAGATCGTGGACGACTTCGGCACGTCCGACTGGGATCCGCTGATCCTGCACGTCAACGACGACTATCCGCGCTCGCTCGCCGCCTACCGGCTCGCTGACGTGCTGCTGGTCAACCCGATCAGGGACGGCATGAACCTGGTGGCCAAGGAGGGCCCGATCCTGTCCGAGCGCGGCTGCGCGCTGGTGCTGTCCAGCGAGGCAGGCGCCGCCGCCGAGCTGGGCCAGGCCGCCTTGCTGATCAACCCCTACGACGTCACCGGCACGGCCGAGGCGCTGCACGAGGCGCTGCTCATGAGCGACGCCGACCGGGCCAGCCGCAGCGCCGTGCTGGCCGCGGCGGCGGCCGCGCTGCCGCCGGCCCGCTGGCTCGCCGAGCAGCTGGCCGCCCTGGATCCGGAGCGGCTGGCCGATCAGACCCGGTGACCTGCGGGCTGAGCCGGCCCGCGGCGGCGCGCCGTCAGCGGGCGCGGGCGTCCTCGAACGCGCTGGCCAGGCCATCGAGCAGGGCCACCACCCCGGCCGGGCCGTCGACCACCAGGTCGGTCTCGGCGGCCAGCTCTGCCACCTCGGCCGAACCGCTGCACACGGCCACCCCCGGCAGCCCGTCCCGGCGCAGCTCCGCGACCGCCCGGAAGGCCGGCCGGTCACCCAGATCATCCCCGCAGAACAAGGTAGCGGCGGCCTGCCGCGACCTGGCCAGCTCCGTCAGCGCCTGCCCTTTGTCCGACCCCGGCGGCCGCAGCTCGATGACCAGCCGGCCCGGCTCGGCCACCAGCCCGGTCCGCCGCGCCAGCTCCTCCAGCGGAGCGCGCAGCCGGCCCAGCGCCTGCTGCGGGTCAGCGGCCTGGCGGGTGTGCACCGCGACCGCGTCCTCCTTGTCCTCGATCCGCACCCCGGCCGGGGCGCCGGCCTGCGCCAGCACCGCCGGGAGTGCCTGCCGGGCCTGCTCGACGCCCGGCGGCGGGGGCGGCGCGGTCAGCGTGCCGTCATGCCAGCGCTGCCTGCCGTAGTGGCCGAGCACGACGATCCCGGGTACCTGCTCCAGCTGGCCGAACCGCACCGCGTCCGCCGCCGGGCGGCCGGTGATGACGGCGAGCGTGCCGGCCAGCGGGGCCAGCCGCCGCAGCGCGGCCAGGGCAGCGGGCAGCGGCCGGGCGTCGGCCGGATCGGGCACGATCGGCGCCAGGGTCCCGTCGAAGTCCAGCGCGATCAGCGCGCGGTCCGGTGCGGCCAGCAGCGCGGCCAGGCCCTCCCGGCCTGCGGCAGTGCGCGGCTGCGGCAGGGCGCCCGCCGTCGTTCCGCCCGCCGTCATTCCGTCCGTCCCGAGCGCATCCGCTGCCGGCGGCCCCGCTGCCGGCGCAGCCTGGTGATCAGCAGCGGGTCGAGCTCGGCCGCCTCCGGCCGGTCGATCAGCTCGTTGAGCAGCTGGTAGTAGCGCGTCACCGGCATGCCCAGCTCCTCCAGGATCTCCCGCTCCTTCGCCCCGGCGAACCGCCACCAGTTCCGCTCGAAGGCCAGGATGCGCATTTCCTGCTCGGACAGCGCCGCCACCGTGGCCTCCAGGTTCTCCCGTTGTCCTACATCGTAGGCAGGCTCTATGCGCGGCGGCTCGCGCAACGTACGCTCACGGTTCGTGACTTCCTTCAACTGCCTGACGTTCCTCACGGACTACGGCCTCGAGGATGGGTTCGTCGCGGCGTGCCACGGCGTTGCTGTCCGGATCGCCCCCGCTGTCCGGATCATCGACATCACGCACCTGGTCCAGCCCGGCGACGTGCGGCGTGGCGCGGCCGTGCTCGCCCAGACGATCCCCTACCTGCCGCTGGCCGTGCACGTCGCCGTCGTCGACCCGGGGGTCGGCACCACCCGGCGCGCGATCGCCGTGCAGGCGGGCGAGAGCCTGCTCGTCGGCCCGGACAACGGCGTGCTGTCGTGGGCCGTCGCCGCGCTCGGCGGCGCCGCCCAGGCGTTCCAGCTCACCAACGGCGAGCTGTGGCTGCACCCGGTATCGACCACCTTTCACGGCCGGGACATCTTCATGCCGGTGGCCGCGCACCTGGCCACCGGGACCGAGCTGGCCGCGGTCGGCACCGAAATACCCGTCGACGACCTGATGACGCTCCCCGCCCCGACCAGCCGGGTGCAGGGCAGCGAGGCCGAGGGCGAGGTGATGTCGGTCGACCGGTTCGGCAACGTGCAGCTGTCGATCCCGGCCGCGCAGATCGGCCGGCTCGGGGTGGGCTTCGGGTCCCCGCTGATCGTGCGCTGCGGTCGCCGCCAGCTGACCGTGCCGTACCTGGAGACGTTCGCCGCCGTGGCGCCGGGCGAGATCGTGGCCTTCACCGACAGCGCCGGGCTGATCTCGCTCGCCGTCAACGCCGGCGACGCCGCGGAGCAGCTGGGGCTGCCGCCGGGAGCGCACGTCCGGCTCTCGGCCGCTCACCAGGGCTAGCGAGGCTGACCTCCTGCGGTCAGGGCAGACGGGCCTTCGCTGGCCGCAGGGGCCGTCTGCGGTCAGGCGGTCCATCTCCGGTCAGGCGAGGCATTATCGGCGCCGGCGTGGCACACTTCGATTAGCTCCCCACGGAAGGCTGAGAAGGCGTGCCGCGGAGGTTCCCCCCCTCGCTCCACCGCCCCGCGATGGCCGTGCTGGCCATTGGCCTGGCGTCAGCCTGGCTCGGGGCGGCCGGCCCAGCCCAGGCTGCCGTGACCGGCCATTCCCCCTGGTGGTTCCGCGACCTTGGCGTCACCCGCGGCTGGCAGGCCACCCGCGGCTCGGGTGTCGTCGTCGCGGTGCTCAGCGACGGGGTGGACAGCCGTCAGCCGGACCTGACCGGCTCAGTGATCACCGGCCCGGACCTGACCGGCTCCGCGGGCCGGCCGGCGCAGCCGTATTACGCGGTGCAGGGCACCGAGGCCGCCAGCCTCATCGCCGGGCACGGCCACGGGCCCGGCGGTAAGTCCGGGCTGACCGGGGTCGCGCCGCAGGCGCGCATCCTGTCCGTGCGGGTCACGCTGACCAGCGACGATCCTTCGCTGGCCGAGCCTGCAGTGCGAGCAGCCCTGCCCGGCGCGATCGCCGCCGGCATTCACTACGCCGTCCGGCACGGCGCCACCGTCATCCTGCTGCCGCTCGACCCGGGCCTGACGCCGGGCGCCAATCCTGCGCCGGCCACCAGTGCGACCCCGGCCCCGACGCCATCTGTGGCCCCGACGCCGGACAGCAGCCCGGCTGAGCAGGCGGCGGTCAGCTACGCCCGCCGGGCGGGAGCCGTGCTCGTCGCCCCTGCCGGGGACAACGCCGCCAGCAGTAACCTGGCCAACTACCCGGCGGCCTATCCCGGCGTCCTCGCGGTGGGCGCCGTGGGCCCGGATTTCGCCCTGGTGCCGACCTCCGTCATGCAGCCCTACGTGGCGCTGACCGCGCCCGGAACACCGATCACCGCGGCCGTGCCGCCCGCCGCGGCCGCCAGCGGCTACACCTCGGTGAGCAGCACGACGGCTGCGAGCGCCCTGGTAGCGGGGGTCGCCGCGCTGATCAGATCACGATTCCCGACCCTGCCGGCGGCGAAGGTCGATGCCGCGCTGACCGGCAGCACGCTGCACCGCCCGGCGACCGTCACAGCCGGCCTGGGTGCGGGCACGGTGAGCGCGGCGCGGGCGCTGGTGCTGGCCGGCCGGCTCGCCGGGCCGGCGCCGCGGGCCGGAGCCGGCGCGCAGCCGCTGCGCAATCCGAGCCCGCCCGCCGTCCGGCCAGCCGCCGCCGTGCTGAGGCCGCGGCTGCGCCGGTACGCCATCAGCTGCGCTGCGCTGCTGGCCGGCCTGGTGCTGCTCGTGCTCGTGTTCGCGCTGCTGCGGTGGCTGCGGCGGCGCAGGGCCGCCGCAGCGCAGACGACCGACTGGCCGGCCCGCGACGATGATCGGGTGGTTTACGGAGTGAGCACCGCGGCCGCCGCGGCCGGGCCAGCGCTGCCGACGGTCGGCCAGGCAGGCACCGCAGCGGCCGCCCGGAGCGCGGCGGGACCACGGGGCACGGCCGGGCCCCGGATCGTGCCGGCCTCCTGGCAGCCGGGTACCGGGCCGGCACCGGAAGCCGGTTACCGCCGCGGCGCGGAGCCGACTGCCGCCCCGGCCGGCACCGAGGTCCGCTCCGGTTCGGCCGGCATCGGCGGCTGGCCCTCGTCCGGTCTGGCCGGCCCCGGCCTCGCCGGCCCGGGCGCAGCGGGGAGCAGGGCAGCCGCGGCCGACGACACCGGGGCGCACGGGTCGCTGCCCGGCCTGGGCTCGCTGGCGCGGCCGGTCAGCCGCAGGCCGAAGATATCCGGGGCCCCGCCCTGGGACCCGGCGCCCCCGCCCGGCAGCGAACTGTCCTGGACCAGCGTGCCGATACCCCCCCCGTCCAGCGGGCCGCCGCCGCTGGCCGCCTCCTGGCGCGGCAGCCAGCAGGGCGGCGAACAGCCGGTCTTCGCCGCTGCGCCCGTCTCACCGTGGCGCGCGGACCGGGCCGGGGAGGGCGGACCGGACGAGACCGCCGGCTCCCGCGACGAGGCCGGCTCGGCCGCGGCACCGGATCGGGGTCCGGCCGGCCCCTGGATCCCCGCGCCGACGGCCGCTGATGCCGGGCCCGGCGCCCCGGGGTCGGATCAGGCGTTTCCCGGGTGGGACCCGGGAGACGTCACCGAGGCATTTCCCGCAGTGCCCCGCGAGCCCGACTGACCAGCCCGACTGACCAGCCCAGCTGACCCCAGCCCAGCTGACCATTGCCAGCCGCGGCGCGGCCGCTAGCCCGGCTGCACCGCCCGGCCGACGGCAGCGGCCAGGTTCTCCGGCGGGTCGGCTCGTAGCCACTGCGGGCACGTACTGCTGCCGCGACAGGGCGCAGATAGCGTCGGCCGCCTCGTCGTTCACGCCCGCCCGGGACAGGCACCCTCCAGGCCGATCCCGGCCATTTCGCCGGGACGCGGCGGCGCGGACGCCACCTCAGGCCTGCCCGGCATTTTCGCCGACCGCAGCCGTTGTCCGCTGGTGCACCAGAGCCGGGGGTGAAGCGTCGTACATATGCACAGATAATCGGGAAGCGGGGTTATGCGTCATTACCGTTGCGTTTCACCCGGCGGCAGCCCCGCCAGTCCGGCTGTCAGCCCCGCCAGTCCGGCTGTCAGCCATGGCTGCTAGCGGCATCCGCGGCGGCGGCCGCAATCACGGCACAGCCTCGGCATACAACAACTATGGCTGCCGGTGCGAGGAGTGCCGGGCTGCTGCGACCGCCGCCCGGCGGTCCTGGGTGTCGTCCTTGCAGGACCGGCAGTTCGCCGAGGTCCCGCACGGTACTGCGTCGGGCTACCGGAACTGGGGCTGCCGCTGCGAGCACTGTTCCAGCGCGCGCGCTGCCGAGGCCCGTGAGCAGCGGCGCAGGCGAGCGGCCAGCGGCTGACGCGTGACCGCCGCGCGCTGCGGCGCCAGGAACACCGGGCTCTGCGACTGCGCCCGCGGCCGGGCTACCGGCTGGCGGTGGCCGCGAGCACCTCGCGGGCGGCGCGGGCGCCGGAGGCAAGGGCTCCCTGGACCGAGCCGGTCGCCCGGTGGTCACCGCAGACGAAGCGGCCGTTGCCCACCCGGCACGGCCGGATGAGCGGGCAGGGGGCGGTCATGTCGGGCAGCGCCCCGTGCACCGGATAACTGGCCAGGTGCTCCCACTGCAAGGTGTCGGCCTCATACAGCAGAGCCAGCCGGGCGCGGATAGCGGGCTCGGCGCCGGCCGGGTCGTGGGCAGCGGGGTCGCCCAGTACCGAGGCCGAGATCAGCGCACGCCCGTCGGCGGAGTAGCCGGGCGTCACCTCGGACAGCACCACCGTGTTGAGGATCACGCGCTCGGTGTCGACCAGCAGGGTCGGCTCGGCCAGCGGTGACACCGGCGCCGCGTAGTACACGGTGGTGACGGTCCGGGTGCCGCGCACGGCCAGGTCCGGCAGCAGCCGGGCCGCCCCCGCCGCTCCGGTGGCCACGACCACTGCGCGAGCCGGCACGTGCGCGCCGTCGGCGAGCGCGACGCCGTCGTCGGCCAGCTGCGCCACCGGCGTCTCGAGCTGGACGACGCCATCCGGCAGCCGGTCAGCGAGCTGCTGGGGAACGGCGCCGATGCCGCGGCGCGGCAGCGTCAGGGTGCCGCGCAGCATGCTGCGCCACACCAGGTGGAAGAACCGGCCGGAAGTCTGCAGCTCCGCTTCGAGGAACACGCCGGCCAGGAACGGCCGGAAGAACAGCTCGATCAGCTCGCTGGAAATGCCCGCCTCGGTGAGGGCGGCCAGTGTCGTCCGGTCCGGCCGCCCGGTGATCATCCGCGTCGGCAGGAACATGTCGGCGGCGCTGAGGCCGGCCAGGGCGATCACGTCGGCGGGGCCGCCTAGCCGGCCTCGCAGCAGGTCCACCGCCCCGCGCGGCTGCCGGGTCGGGTCAGCGAACCGGAGCCGGCGGTCCGGCGTGTGCAGCAGCATGCCCGGGGTGAACGCCCGCAGCTGCAGTGCGCGCAGGCCGACCCGTGCCTGCACCTGCGGGTAGGAGGTGTTGAACACCTGGAAACCGCGGTCGAGCAGGAAGCCGTCCCGTCGGTCGGTGCGCATCCGGCCGCCGACGCCGTCGGAGGATTCCAGGACCTGCACCGGCAGGCCGGCGGCGGTCAGGTCCAGGGCGCAGGCCAGGCCGGCGAGCCCGGCGCCGATGATCACCACAGGCGGCTGGCTGCCGCTGTTCATGGCCGGTCCTGGCTTGCTGGCATCAGCTCAAGCTCCTTTCCGGTCCGGTTTTCCGGTGCAGTCTTCCGGTCCGGCTCTCTCTCAGTGCGGCGCCGCCTCGGCGGCGCCGGTCTCTGCCCGCCTTCTACCCCGCCGGGCCCGGCCAATCCGGACCGCCGCGGCATAGCTGACAGCTCGCCGCCGACCCGGTGACCGCGATGGCCGCAGCGCCCGGCAGGCATGATCACAAGCTATCTCGCCGTCCGCGGTCCGGCGGGGCTGGCTGCCGCCTGCCCGGCCGACTGGGCCGCCGGAGAAAGAACGATGCCGCGGTGGGCCAGCGCGCAGAAGACCCGGGCCGTGTCACCACGGCCCGGGCTGGTTCGCGGTTACCTCCTCGACAGTTCACTCAGGCTGTCGGCTGCAGCCAGACACCGAAGTTCTGGCCGTTGTTCCACAGCAGCGACGGACTCATCACCACGGCGCCGCTGGAGCCGCCGTTCGTGGTGTCGATGACCTGGTTCGTGGTCCACGGGCCATTGAGCGTGCCCTTGGTGTTGTTGTAGGTCGTGACGTGCGAGTCACTGAACGACCACAGCCGCACCGGCGACGGCGGCGGCGAGTACACCTTCACGGTGAGCAGGCCGGCCGCCTCGGCCGCCGTGTACTGCATGTTCGGCGCGCCTGGCTCCATGCTGACCGTCTGGGTCGTCTTCTGGGTCAGGTCGGACGCGGTGAAGTAGATCCGGCCCGCGCTCTGGCTGTAGTAGACGCTCAGCTGGAGCAGGTCACCGACGCTGGGCGTCAGCGTCATGGTGCCGCCGCCCGTGCCGCCCAGCGGCCCGTTCGCGTTCCACATGACCGAGCCGGCGCCGCCGCCCCGGTGCACCCCGAGTGTCGCCGGGTTGACCCCGGTGCCGCCGAGCACGACTTCTGCGTAGCCGCCGTGTGAGGACACCGGCGCCACCTCGACAGTGGTCTGGATGAACCGGAATAGCCGCCCGGTGGTGACGTAGCCAGCCTGACTCGTGCTGTAGAACACCGGATTACCGGTGCTCGGCCCGGCCGTTGCGGTGGCGGCACCCGCCGCTCCCGCCGTCAGAAGCACGGCGCCGCCCGCGGCAACTGCCGCGGCGAGCGCGCGCATCACATGCCTTCGCATCGCGAAGACCCCCTTTGCACCGGGGTCTGTCGTGGCTGCGCGTATGCCCGGGGCGGTTGTGTCACGGCCAACCCCGGTCTTGTGTCAAAGCAAATCCGGCTCGTCAGCGAGCCGGCAAACCGCCCCGTACACGGCTCCTCGCCATCACCTTTATTATACGTCCGGATAGTGCCAGTGAAATACTATTGCCGCCAATTATTCTGCCGGCGGGGCCAGCCAGCGAACGGCCGGCAAAATATAATATGCCGTTCCGGATTCTCGCACCATGAACCACTCAGGGGCTTTCCATGACTTTCGTAACGATAGCGTGTTAGGTGCGGGAATTCGTTTCACCGAGCGATTTTCCCTGGCAGCCGGCGAGCAAGATCATGGCCACGACGACCTGGCTGACCGCGCCGCAGGCGCAGCAGGCCGCGGCCGAGATCCAGCAGGTCCTGGACAAGTACTCCGGCCGCGGCGCGGACCCGGCCGGGCGCCCGGACGACGCGCGGGAAGTGCGGTTGTTCGCGGCTATCTCCCTGGTCCCCCGCCCGGCACCCGGCGCGTAGGGCTCGCCGGTGACGTCCGGCCCGGCAGTCCGCGCGGCCGATGCGGCCGCGCCGCCGCTGCTGCTCGCCCAGATTCCGCAGCCGCTGATCGGCCGGGTGATGTCGGTCTTCAACGCGGTGCAGCAGGTGGCGGGCATCACCTCGATGGCCGCCGCTGGCCTGCTGGCGGGCGTGCTGTCGCCGGCCGGGCATGCCGACCTGGCCGGGATATCGTTCGGCCCGGTGGCCGGGATCTTCGCGGTGAGCGGGATCCTGGTGACGGTGGCCGGGCTGGTGGTGAGCACGCGGCTGCGCGGTGCGCCAGCCTGACATGGGTCACCCCTGACCGGGATTGGCGTGCCGTCACGGATGGCGGGGCTGCCGCCCGGCTTCCCGGACGCGGGACGCCCAGGCGTAATGGCCGAGCTGCTCCAGCGCGGCGGCGAGCCAGGCGCGGGCCTCGGGCTCCAGCCGCGCGGCGGCCAGGTCGGCCCGGTCCTTGGGGCGGTCCAGGTGTGCCTTGTGCAGCAGCGCCAGTTCCGGCCGGAGATAGGGGATCCCGCCGACGGTGTGCAGGGCGCGCGGCCAGCGCACGCGGATGCCCGCGTCGCGCTTGAACACCCACTCCTCGTCGCTGCGGTCCAGCAGGATGTCCAGCTGCCACGGCTGCTGCGCGCCGCGGCGCACCCACAGCTGCTCGCATCCGTCGGTGAGGTCGTCGCCGGGCAACAGCGGCCGGAGCGTGCCGCTGCTGGCCTCCCAGATGTGCCAGCCCGCCAGGGTCGTGCGGAGCGCGGCGAGATCGGCGATGCGCACCGCGACGTCGGTGTCCTCGTGCGGTCGTGGCGCGGCCCCGGCGCGGGCCGCCCAGCCGCCGACAATCCACCAGCGGAGAGACGATGCCGGGAGCAGCTCGGCTACCCGGGCGGGCGGCAGCGGGTCCCAGCAGCCGTACAGCCGCTGGAAGTTCTCCTGGCTCATGCGCCGTACCGCCCGGGCGAACGCGTCCGTCACCGGGTCAGTCTGGCGCATCGCCGGATGCTGCGGCTGAGCCCGCCGCGGCATCCGAGACCCGCCGCGGCGGGTGTCACAATGTGACGTCCCGGAAGGAGCGCGCGTGGCCGATCTCTACCCGCCGGTCGAGCCATCCGACTCGGGCATGCTCGATGTGGGCGACGGGCACCGGGTGTACTGGGAGGCCTGCGGGAACCTGGCCGGCAAGCCGGCCCTGTTCGTGCACGGCGGACCGGGCCAGGGCTGCTCGCCGGGGATGCGGCGCGGGTTCGACCCGGCCCGGTTCCGGGTGGTGCTGTCCGACCAGCGGGCTGCGGCCAGAGCACGCCGCACGCCAGCGACCCCGCCGCGGACATGCGGACCAACACCACCGAGCACCTGCTGCGCCACATGGAGCGGCTGCGCGAGCACCGGGGCATCGGCCGGTGGATGCTCATGGGCGGTTCCTGGGGCTCGACGCTGAGCCTGGCCTATGCGCAGCGCCATCCTGACCGGGTCACCGGGATCGTGCTATCCCAGGTGATGACCAGCCGGCGCGGCGAGATCGACTGGCTTTACCGCGGCGCGGCGCGGTTGTTTCCCGGGGAGTGGGAGCAGTTCCGGGACGGGGTGCCGGAGGCGGACCGCGACGGGGACCTGGTCGCGGCCTATGCGCGGCTGCTGGAGAGTTCGGACGCGGAGGTCCGGGCCGCCGCCGCGGGCCGGTGGCGGGCGTGGGAGGACGCCGTCCTGTCACTGGAGCCGAATGCGCGGACACCCCGTCCGCCCCGTCCGCCCGGGCCGCCGACGGCGGCGACGCAGGCGTTCGCGCGGCTGTGCGCGCACTACTTCTCGCATGGCGCATGGCTGGAAGACGGCGCCCTGATCCGGGAGGCGGGGCGGCTGGCCGGGATCCCGGCGTGCTGATCCATGGCCGGCTGGATCTGAGCTGCCCGGTTGAGACGTCCTGGGAGCTGGCCGGGGCCTGGCCGCACGCGGAGCTGATCACCCCGGCTGATGCCGGTCACCTGGGCAGCGAGAGCAAGCGCCAGGCTCTGCTCGGGGCACTCGATAAGTTCGCGGGCAGTAGCGGCGGCCATTCTTCCGCTCTTCTGCAGCTGGGGGCGGCCGGCGGCGGCCGGCCGGGACTCGCGGCGATCGTTGCATTCGTGAACGGCGACGGCTGAGCCGTCTGGATCGGCGGCGCGGCGCGGTCAGGTTCGCGGCCGGGCGGCGAGATCCTCCAGGTGCCCGGCTACCTGGGACGCCGGCGCGGACGCGTCGATCTCCGCGGTTGCGGTGGCGCGCAGCAGCGGTTCCACCTCGGCGAGATGCCGCAGGATCAGGGCTCTCTCGCCTGGGTGCTTGCCGTAGGGATTGGTATCCCGGGATTCGATCCTGGCCAGTACGATCTCGGCGGGCGCGCTCAGCAGGACTATGTGATCGAACCGGGCATAGAACAAGCCCTGGTTCGTCTTGCACCCGGCGACGAACAGGTGACCATGCTGATGGCCATCCAGCAGGCCGGTGATCGCGTCCTCGCGCCAGATCCAGTCCGCGGCTCCGTCCGGCAGCCTGACCCAGCGGCTCCACTGGTCGGTGTCCGTATCCACGACGCGATGGCCCCGCGCGCCGAGCAGTCTCAGGACGGTCGATTTCCCGGTGCCCGACATCCCGGTGACCAGGATCTTCGCCATGAGCCGAGATTACGGCCCCGAACACGCGCGTCGGCTGAGCGCAGCGGCCATCGCCCCGCAGCTACTGGCTGTGGGGTAACCGGAATATGGGCGCCGGCTTTCGCCGCGCATCGTTACCGGCCGGCGGCACCGTTCTCAGCGGCCAGAGCAGACACGCCAGCCGGATACAGAGGCGGGCTGGCCGCATCAGGCGCCCGCCAGATCACGCGCGTCCTGTCACGAGAATCCAGGATGATCTGCTCCGGGATCTCGTAAGCGGCTTCGTCAGCGAAAGCGGCCGTGAAGACGAAGACGATTTCGTGCTGGGTATCTCCGGCCCACTGGAAGAGGTTCTCCAGCACGCCCGCCAGCCGCACGTCCGTGAGCCCCTGGCCGATCTCCTCGCGAAACTCGCGATGCACGGTATCGAGCGCGTACTCGCCGAACTCGACATGACCGCCCAGCGGCCGGTGAAAGGGCTCCCCGCCCGGACTCGCCCCCTCTGACACCAGCAGCGCGCCGTCACGCGGCCGCCGGATCAGCACCATCGCCTTCACAACCTGGCCCTTGGAGGTCACTCAGACTTCGTATCACGCCAATCGGGCTGACGATGAGCAAGTTGGCGGACACTCTCGCCGTACCGCGGCAGCCGGCCGCCCAACGCCGGGCAGCCGTTACGATCCTCGGGCGGCCAGGTATCGGCCATCGCAACTGCGCGGAGCGCCGCCGGGACAACCGGGCCGAGCGGCACCGCGCGGGCCGGAGCCGACGCTGGCTGCGGACTGCCGGAGCGGAGCCGGTGAGCGGATTCGAACCGCTGACCTGCCGTTTACAAGACGGCTGCTCTGCCAACTGAGCTACACCGGCGGGTGACTGCGGGCATGCTAGCCGGCGGTGGTCCTGACGTGTGCATACCCGTTCTGACCAGGGGAGCTTCCGTCGCGGGCTTGATGCTCAGGTTAGGTGCGGCGACTGCAGACTGTCCGGCTGGCACCGGCCATAACCGGCTCGGGGCGCCCTCTGTGCGCAATACGTGCCCAAGTTTTCGCCTCATCCGGCTATACCGACGGCGCGGAGGCCCTCGCCGTCGAGCGCGCCATCCAGTCCGGCAGCTAGCCGGTCGGATGCCCGTACCTCAACCCGCTCTAGCTGACCGCCATCACCCCGCAGCGTCAGCATGACGACGGGGCTATGCCTCCTGGTCCACATACTCAAGGAACACCCGGCATGCAAAGCCGCCCTGCCGGGCGCGCTTGTCAGCCGCCACCGCCTGCAGCTCATCCCAGGTCGATTCAGCTGCCGCTGTCATTGCTGTCCTTTCGCTCCGGCCGGGTCAGCGCGGCGCCGCGCCGTGAGGAGAACCGCGATCGTGCTGGCGAGTATCGGCCGCCCGAATCGCTGATAGATCGCCTCGTGCTCCCGGTCCAGGGCCTGGCACTGGTCTGGGGAGAGCCGGGCGTAAAACGACATCGTGCGCACGAGAGCACCGACTTCGTCCGGCGTGTGCTCGCTGAGCTTCGGCATGACCGCCGCCTGAACATCGCCGAACAGGCGGCCGGCGTGCTCTCGCCCTATGTCGTGGCTGCCGAGCCAGGACCAGGCCTGTGAGATATTGCCGCGGCGCCGCTCGATCCCGGCGAGCGTCGCGTCGAGATCCCGGTAGGCCGGCCAGCTGGCGGCGACGTCCGGGGCGACCTTTCTGATGGCCGCGAGCGCCGCGTCCTGATCTTCCTTGCTGCGCGCTTCCTCCATGCCGAAGTACTGCAGCAGGGCGAGCGTTCCGCCGGGAACAAGCACGTCAGCAGCCCGCTGCCAGCTGACCTCAGGGTCAGCCCAGTGAAACGCGGACGCGGAGAACACGGCCCGGAACCGCTCGCGGGGAAGCTGCGCGTCCTCGAACTGAGCGTTCACGAACCCCACGTCTCCGGCGCCCTCCAGATTCTGCCTGGCCAGCGAAAGGAGGTTGGCGCCCGGGTCCAGTGCCGTCACCCGCAGTCCCCGGCCGGCCAGGGAACGCGTGAGCTGACCGCTTCCGCACCCGACCTCCAGCACAAGATCACCGCTCCCGATCCCCGCGACCCGGCAGGCCTGATCGACGAGCTCGTCCGGATATGCCGGACGGTGGCGGTCGTACTCGGCCGCGATCTCGTCGAAGACCCTGCCGTAACCACGCGCGGCAGATTCCGGCAGCGATGTCATTCACAGGCCTCCGTTCATGATCGGTACCGTGATCGTCACGTCATGGGCCGCCGGCCTTCAGCAGCCCCGCCTCAGCGCCGCCAGACGCCGACCCCAGATGCTCGATCTCCCGCGACCCCCTATGGTTCCGGGCTTCCTGGCTGAGCGAAGAAAGCGAGGCGACCGAGCAGTGCGTCCGCTGCGCTGATCAGGCGTTCCGCGACTTCGACAGCCTGCTGAGCTTCTTCAGCCGTGGCGGTGTCTACGGGCAGACGAGGATATTCCAGCTCGTTCCGTCGGCGCCGCAGGTCAGCGAATGGCCGGAACCCGCGCCGAACTGGGCCCGGACCGCGCGTTCCACGGCGTAATGACCACCGTTGGTGGTGCCACGCATGCCCTGCTGCGCCAGCAGCGCAATACAGACGAACCGTGCGGCGTCGTAGGCAAGGACATAAGCGCTGTAGGCGTCGGCCTGAACCAGGCTCCTGGCTGTGGCCACAGTTCTTCGTGCCTGTGCGAGCAGCGGGACGCCATCCGCCGCCGCTCCAGTCACGTGTTCAAGCTCCCTCCGGCGGACGAGCTCCTCTACCTCGGCCTCACCTGTCTGCCATCTAGCCATCGTCTGCCTTCACCACTGCTGGAGTCTCACCGGTTGAGTCGTCTGGCACCAGGATCGCTACGAAGGGGCCAGACTGAATCTGCTGCACTAGAGGGTCGGTCGCGTTGCGCCATGCATCTCCCGTCCTGATCACCGGATTGACGGGCATCCCCAGTCGCTGCTGAGCACGGTCAGCCGCGTCGTAGACCGACTCGCGCAGAGGCTGCCCGACCACGAGGACATCCAGGTCATTGGGTGGCGGGCCGGGCCACTGGAGATAGCGGGCTGCCCACGAGCCAAAGATCAGGACCCGCTCCGCACCGCCCAGATCAGCGAACTCATCAGCCACTACCTGCATAGGTCCCCAGGTAAGGAACAGCAACTCCGCCAGCGGCTCGACAAGACGGTTGCCCGAGTTGGCCTGGACCATCGTGGACCGCCCGGCGCTGCGACGCCGGAGCAGCCCCGCCACGGTCAGGCGCTTCACCTCGTAGTGGACTGTGCTGAGCGGCGCATCGAAGCGCCGGGCAAGATCGGTCAGGCTGTACTCTCGCTCAGGATTGAGCAGCAGCGCGGCAAGGATGTCGGCCTGAAGCTTCGATCGGAACACGGGCAGCAACGCCGGCGCGGCGCTTCGCATAACCTGAAGATATCTGCAATCTATTCGAATCGTCAAGCGCCGACGGTGGCCCTGCAGACAGGAACCTCCACAGACAAGATGGCCCCTCGCCAGGCTTCTGTGTGCATGACTATTCATTACTGCCCTGAGTCGGCCTTCCGCTTCTGCCGCTCCGCGGGAGTCCAGTGAGGCTAGCGCTGCTGCTGTACAAGGCGGCCGAGCAGGTCCAGGAAGCTGGGTTCGCTGTGGTGGCGGATGTGGTCGACGTTCCACAGGCCTGACTGGCTGATCTCGGCGCGGACGGCGTAGCGGCCCAGCCATCGGATGCCTGGCTGGTCTAGCCCTTCGGCAAGCCGCGAGGTCAGGCGATGCTGTTGCGCTCGATGCAGCCGCGTCCGGCGCTATCGGGGACCTGAGCCACAGGAACGGCATGGAGCCGATGTGATCGCTGACGGCCCGCTCGACCCGGGCCTCCTGCACCGACCAGCCCGGTCGTGGCCCGTGACGGTCGAGGCAGGAATCGAGCAGCTCGCCGGGCAGGCTCTCGCGCCGGATGATCGCGGCTCCGACATACCGGCGGAATACCGACGCGCGGTGGTTGCCGCCGCCGGGATGACGGCCGCCCAGGTGCCCGCGATGCTGCCGGAGCCGCCCCCACAAGGTGGCCTGGCTGGTCGCGGTCAGCCCATGCGTCCCCACGCGGACGACCCGGTCCCTGCCATCTGCGCGCACCTCACCCGGCTCGAAGAAGAAATAGACGCCCTGCCGCGGCCACCCATCCGATCCGCGGCACTCCCGCAGGACGCGCGGCCCGTCCAGGATCTCCGCCAGCTGCCCCAGCGCCCGGTAGAAACCGTCGGCGGCTGTCCCGGCCAGCACGCGGCCGGGGCGATTCCCCGCAAGGGCCTGCCCGGCAGCCGATCCGGCCTGCCGGGGCCCGGAGCCATCCGCCGCGGTGCGCGCGGGCGACCGGCCGGGCGGCACGGCCGTCGCTGCTGCCGGCTGGGCGGGACCGCCCATGGCAGCAGCGACTCTCAGGACGTCGCCGGCCGGGGGCGCGAGCACCGGTGCACATCGAAACGGGCAGTGCCGCAACCAGGGACCTGGCTGTGCGCCGATACCGGTCCGGGGCCCGGTATCTGGGCTCAGTGGCCTGCCCGGGCACGGAAGCCCGGATGCCGGTCTTCCTTCGCCGCGGTGACCGGCCGCCAGGCCGCTGCCGCCGGAAGTTCGCCGCGGCTAGGCCGTCACCTCGTGGTAGATCTCGAACCCGGTCTCCTCGGGCGGCGCCGTGAAGCCGCCGGCGATCCCCTGCATCATGCGCGGCATCAGGGTGCCGTCGCGGAACCGCTCCCAGCTCTCCCGCGAGTCATGCACCGCGACGATCGTCCAGCCGCCGGCCGACGGGCCCGCAGCATGGAACAGCTGCCCTGCCGGCAGCCCCCCGCCCGCAGGATGCACGGCCGCGATCGATGCTTCGTACTGCTCCCTGGTGCCGCCAGCGAATCTGTGGACCACGCCGTACGCCATGCGGATTCCCCCTATCCCCGGTAGCCCGGGCCCGCGGTCGCCTCCCCGGACGATCCCCCGGGCGGATGTTCTGCGGACTCTACGCTGCCGCGGCCGATCATGTCGAGCACGACGGCGGCATGGCACCGGACCGGGCCTGGCGAGCTCCCGCACCCCTCGATCGGCAGGATCCGGCCGGCGTCAGCACGGGCATGCCGCGTGGCCCGCCGTCCGCCGCGGCACCCGGACTGGCCGGCGCGCAGGGCCAGGCACACGGGCGGATCACCCTCGCGCTCGTGTTCTCTTGCGTCTTGTCAAGAACGGCGCTTCCCGACCAGCTCGGAGACGACCCGCAGGCCCCGTCCCGCTCCGTGACAGCCATCGGTAAAGGTGACGCGCTCCCAGCCGCCGATCGGCGTGGCAAGTGCGATTTCGACGTCCCCCGGCGCGGGTGCGCCGATCTGGCTGATCTGGCGCCCGGGCTGCGGCCGCGCGGCCCGGCTCCCGCGAACGCACGGCCGCGGCGCGAGAGACTGGGCCTGGGACCACGACTCTGCGGGGGCTCTGACTCATGACGGAACAAGCGCACCCAGAGTGGGACGCCAGCTACACGGCCGACACGCCGGCCCCGTGGGACATCGGCCACCTCATGTGCTTCAGCGATCGGCAGCCAGGGACCTGGGGCCCGCGCCGCGTCCGCGCGGACGAGTTGCGCGCGGCGTTCAGCGACGGCTGGGCCATCGAGTCGATTACCGCCGACACCTTCGAGATCCACCCGATGGACGGCAC
>JBKQSL010000135.1:0-4028 GCA_052143655.1 Streptosporangiaceae bacterium
TCGCGGACCTGCCACGCGTCGGCGGTGTCCAGCGGCTGGGTCAGCGGGCAGACGGCGATCCCGCGGCTGGTGGCGGTCAGCCAGACCCGCTGCAGGGCCTGGCCGGCGGTCAGCCAGTCGCTGCGGCGTCGGTCCTACCAGCCCGACGCCGGATGCCGGGGCGGCTGGCGCCGGCCTGATCAGGTGGATGCTCAGCTGACGCCGCCCGAGCTGTCGGCAGGCGCCTCACCCGGCTCAACGGTGCTCCCCGAGATGATGCGGCTGCCGCCGGACGCATGGGTGATCTCGATTCGGCGGGCCTGGGTCTTGGGCGAGACGGGGATGGTCACATGGAGGACACCGCCGGCGTAGCCGGCGGTGAGGTTCTCCGAGTCCACGCCCTCGCCGAGGGAGAGCTGGCGGGTGAACGACCCCTGAGGCCGCTCCGCGGCAATGACCAGCTCACTGTCGCCGTAGCGCGGGGTGCGTTCGGCCCGGATCGTCAAGGTGCTGTGCTCGACGGTCACCTCGACGCTGTCCGGGTCCACGCCGGGCAGGTCGGCCTCGACATGGTAGCTGCCATCCTCGGCGCGGTAGACATCCATGGGCATACCGAGCGGGGCACGCGCCCCGGTCGCGGCCATGGAGATGAGCCGCTCAAAAGGATCCCTGAGGGGCTCGAATCTGATCACTGCCATCACTGCCTCCTCGTGTGAAGTCTGCGGAGACTGTCCTGGCACGGCCGGTGGTCACGCTGCCAGTCCCCAGGGCCTGCACGCCCGGGGGCCCGCTTCCCGCGGATCACCTCCTGCTCCCGCCAGGCCAGCACGCCGCCACCGTGACGGCAGAGCCGCCATTGCCCAACATCACGCGGGCCAGCGGCTGCGGGCAGGGTCCAAAGGCCGGCACGCCCGGGGACCTTGGGCCCGCGCCAGAAGATCAGGAACATCGAACGTGACACGCCCGTGGCCCTCACGGTCTCCGACCCGCAACAGCCCGCCCGGCATTTCGGGCAGTGTTGCGTTGGCCGATCGCAGCGGGCGGGAGACCGGTTTCGGTGACGTCATCGGGGAGGTCCTCGGTGTTTGCCGGCTTGCGGGTTTCCGCGGGAGGTGATCACGGTGGCGGTCCGCTGGTACCTGCGCTACGGCCTGTCCTACCGGGACGTCGAGGAGCTGCTGGCCGAGCCCGGCATCGCCGTCGATCACGTCACCATCAACCGATGGGTGCAGCGGTTCACGGTGGAGTTCATCGAGGCCGCCCGGCCGCGCCGCCACGTTCCTGGGACAGGTGGTTCGCCGACGAGACTTATGTCAAGGTCGCCGGCTGATGGCGGCTTGCTCGAGGTCGGCGGCGCTGTCGCAGGCGGCGTCCAGCTGACGCAGCAGGGCCAGGGCCTGGCGGCCCGTCGCCTCCTCGACCAGCGGCAGCTGGCGCATCTGCTCTCCGTGGAAGGCCTCGCGCAGCCGGGCGGCCTCGGCGTCGAGGCCGCGGCTGCGGCCGGCTTTGCGCAGCAGGGCGCGCAGCTGGGCGACGGTGAGCCGGGCGGCGGCCGGGGAAGGCGCGGCCGCGAGGATGGCGCGGGCCTCAGGGCGCATGATGCCGCCGCGGGCGTCAGCGAAGGCGGCGCGGAAGGCCGATCTTCGCCGCTAGATTGGTGACCTGGAGAGTGCACATTCCGACGATCTGCTTCTCCGACTTAGGCCGCCCAGTCAACGGGGAGAAGGTCTCGAAGTCCCGTCCCTGATCGCCGCCAGCACCTGCCGGCCCAGTCGCTGGCAAGACATCCGGGCTGATCCGCGCACGGAAGAAATCCCGACAGAGATCTTCGAACTGATGATGGGCATTGCGGGCCCGTAGCTGGGTCAAGGCGAGCCTGATAATCGAGGCATCCACGTTGGGGATGGCGTCATCACCGCTCACGGGCAAGGTTAAGACCGCCCGCCGACAGAACAGCAGGCCGAAGGCCCGCGCCGGGGTGCTACCGCCATTGCGCAGGCCCCGCAGTGCGGAGCGACCGGTCGGCGAGTCAGGCTGCACACCCCGAGGCTGGGATGCGCTCGCTGCGGGTGTCCGGGTCGCGGTCACTCACCGGGCCGTCGTGCTGGCTCAGGCAGCGCGGGGTGAGATCTCGACGATGAGCTCGGCGTCGAGGGCGGCGGAGATCCGCTCCAGCAGGGGGAATGGTGGGCAGGACGCCGCCGGCTTCGAGACGGGACAGGGCGGGCTGGGTCATCTTCGCCCGCGCGGCGAGTTCCACCTGGGACAGGCCCAGGGCGAGCCGCCGCTCGCGGACCGCCAAGCCGATGCGGAAGGTCCGCTCGGCCTCGGAGTATCCCTCGCGGTACTCCGCGCTGCCGCGCCTGGCAGCGGCGACGTCCTCGTAGGAGACGTGACTCCCGGCCGCGGTGTACTCGTCGCTCATCTTGGTTCCCCCATCTCAGCGTGCCTCGCGGCCGAAGGTCTCGTGTGCCGCGCCGCGCTCGGCCTCGCAGGTC
Source organism: Streptosporangiaceae bacterium (assembly GCA_052143655.1). Classification (GTDB taxonomy): domain Bacteria; phylum Actinomycetota; class Actinomycetes; order Streptosporangiales; family Streptosporangiaceae; genus CAVSUR01. The sequence goes on from JBKQSL010000135.1 coordinate 2,478, forward strand.
TTCTGCGCCTGCAGCGCCCTGGCGACCTCGGTTACCTCGGCACTGCGGGTTTTGCGGAACACGGTCAGCAGGATCACCCGGCGGCCGGGTGCCAGCCAGTAGGTCACCCTCGGCTGGCTGGCCAGCAGCCGGAACCGCAGTTCCCGGACTTTCCTGCCCAGATGCCGGGTGTAAGGCTCACCCAGGTCGGCCGCCCGCCCGGCGAGCATGCCGACCAGGAAGTCCACCCGGCCGAAATCCCGGTCCGGCAGCTGTTCCAGCCAGGCCCGGACCTCCGGCTCTATCTCGACCGCATACAAACTGGTTGCGCGGGAGGACCTCCCCAGCTCAGCCGCGTGAGGATTGGCTGCGTAAGCACGATCCGCGTATGGGCGCCTGGGCGCCCCCGGGAGCTTGAGGAGGTCCCGGTGCCTATCGCAGGCGGGCTGGATAACCACCGGAAGCAGCTGACGTTCGACTATCCCGACACCGTGAGCGGGGAGGTTAAGCGGGGCCAGATCGCCCCGGCCGGCCGTGTTCACCTGCGGGCCTGGCTGGCACGGTTCGGCGGCCGTGACGACGTCGCATTCGCCCTGGAGGGGTGCACCGGGTGGCGGTACGCCGCCGGGGAGCTGGCCGCCGCGGGCCTCACGCCCCGGAAGGGCGGCCTGCTCTGCCGGACGCTTCCGGGCTGAGGCGCGGGCAAAGCTAAGGGTCTGAGCCTGGCATGTCAGGCTCGATGACGTGAGCCGTGACCAGGCAAAGGTGGCGAGTCGGCGACGAATGCCGTGTCCTACTCGCGGTCGAGCGGGTTTAGGTCACTGGCCTCGCCAAAGACGACGAGCACGTCGCCGGCCTGGAGCTGAAGCTCGCGGGCAGGGTTGGCGATCAGCTGCCCGTCGGGGCGACGGATCAGCAAGGGCACTGCCGGTCCGGGCAGCTCCTGCAGCCTGCGGCCCACCAGCGGAGACCCCTCCGTGATCGCCAGTTCCTCCAGTCGCAGGTCGGGCTGGCCGGCGCGTGCGACATCGAAGAACTCCACCACGTGGGGCCGGACAGCCAGATTCGCCATCCGCCTTCCGCTGGTCACATACGGTGAGACCACGTGGGTAGCGCCCGCCCGGTACAACCGGTCGGCCGACTGCTCCCGCGCGGCCCGCGCCACGATGAGCAGGCCGGGGCTGAGCGATCGGGCGACGATGGTGATGAAGACGTTCTCGGCGTCCGAGTCCACCGCGCAAATCAGCCCCTGTGCCCGTCCGATCCCTGCCTGGCGCAGGACTGCCTCGTCCGACGCATCGCCGATCAGGTAGCACAGCGCGTCGCGTTCCAGGTCTGATTCCAGTTCGGCTTTGCTGTCCACGACGACGAACGGCACGCCCGCGGCCTCCAGCTCCCGGGCGATTGCCCGGCCGACCCGGCCGTAGGCACAGACGATGAAATGCCCGCGTAGTTCATCGACGCGCTGGCGCATCCGGCGGCTCCGCGAAAACAGGCTCACCCGGCCTTCCACGATCGAGGTCGCGGCCAGGCCCAGGATGACGACGAACAGGCTGACGCCGAGGAAGGCCA
>JBKQSL010000136.1:0-2794 GCA_052143655.1 Streptosporangiaceae bacterium
GGAAGACGTTGAGAATCGACAGGCCGACCGCGATCGCTATTCCGGGCAGCACGCCGAGCAGCGCGACGCCGAGGAAGGCGGCGATCGAGAGCAGGAACTCGGCCTTGCGCTGCCGCCAGAGCCGCACCGTGCCCTGGATGTCAGCGAGGGTCAGCGACGCCGTGATCACCACTGCGGCGAGCGCGGGCTGGGGCAGGTTACGGAACAGGCCAGGGACCAGCACGATCATCAGGATGATCAGTACCGCGCCGGTGACGCCAGTGAGCTGCGTCTTGGCTCCTGAGCGTTCCGCCACCGCGGTCCGCGATCCGCTGGTGCTGACCGGGAAGCCCTGGAAGAACCCGGCGGCCAGGTTCGCCGCGCCGATCCCGATCATCTCCTGGTTGCCGCGAATCTCCTGCCCGGTGCGGGCGGCGAACGCCGACGCCGTGGAGATCGTGTCGGCCAGCGAGACTAGCGCGATCCCCAGCGCCCCGGCGAACAGCGGCCCGAGATCGGACAGGCGGACGTGCGGGATCGTCAGCGGCGGGAAGCCCTTGGGGAGAACCCCGACCAGGCTGACACCGTGATCGGCCAGGCCGAAGACCGTGGTGGCCGCGATCGAGAGCACGACGGCGATCAACACGGCCGGGACCTTCGGCAGCCAGCGCTGCAGCACCAGGATCAGCAGGATACCGGCGATCCCGACTGCGGCCGCCGCGGCGACAGCCTCACCGTGCGCGAGCCCTTTGACGAAGCCGGCGAACTCGCGAATCAGGCCATTGGCCTCGACCTTGAACCCGAACAGCTTCGGCAGCTGCCCGACCAGGATGGTCAGCGCCAGGCCGTTCATGTAGCCGATCATCGTCGGCTTCGAGATCAGGTCAGCGATGAAGCCGAGCTTCGCCACCGCCGCCACGATCATGATCGCCGCGACCATGATCGCGAGTAGTGACGCCAGCGCGACCGCCCGCTTCTCGTCGCCCTTCGCGGCGATCAGCGGCAGGATCGTCGCGGCGATCATCGGCCCCAGCGAAGAATCCGGGCCCAGCACCAGGATCCGCGACGGGCCGAACACCGCGTAACCGGCCAGGCACAAGATAGAGGTGTACAGGCCGGTGATCGGCGGCAAGCCCGCCAGCTCCGCATACGCCATGCCCTGCGGCACCAGCAACGTCGTGAGCACAATCCCCGCGACCAGGTCCTTGACGAGCCACTCACGGCGGTAGGACGTAACCGCCTGCAGCCCGGGCACCAAGCGGAACATGGACACCACACCCCGACCGCGGTCAGACACCGCGACTGCAAGCCTCCCGCCCGGACACCCGCTGGCGCATCACCCGCGCGGGGGTGAAGGCGGCGACTGGCTGAGCCACTCCGCATAGGACCTGCAGTTGTCCGCGCCGGGTTCAACTCCGCCCGGCAGGGTCTCGGCGAACACGAGTGCGGCAGCGGCTTCGAGTTCACCCCAGAGCAGGCCGGCGGGGCCGGTCGCCTCGAATGCGAGGGACCACCAGGTCTCGCCGCGCGTGCGGATCGCGGTGAGTTCTACCGCGCACTCCGGCTCCTTCCCCAGCTCCGTGACGCGCGCCAAGGTCCTTCCGCTGGCCAGCGAGAACCGGCTGATTAGCCGCTCTTTGCTGACGGGTCTCCAGCCAGCTGGGTTACCGCTGTCCTGGCTGCGGTGGTCCAAGGGAAAGGCCCACTTCTGCCAGGACTCCAGGCGGCCGCGGGCCTGTCCTGCCACATCGAGGGTTCCCGGGCTCCCGCGGTACACCTTCACGTCAAGTGTTCCGCCCGCGCGCAGCTTCACCGAGACCCCGTGTGAGTGCGGATAGAGGAGATAGGCATCGTCTCGTGATTCCGTCTCAGCCGGGAAGCGCCCGAACCAGCCGACCACCGCGGTCTGCAGCTGACCGGGGAAGATCCAGCGAACCTCGAGGCTGTGAACACCTTCCGTGACCGGGCCGTGAGGCTGTGCAGCCGTCATCGTCACTTACTCCTGACGCTGCCCGGTGCTGCCAGCCGCGCACCCAGTCGATCAGTTCGCTCGGCCGCTCTAGTCATCTCATCTGTGTGTGATCGCACTGGGCTTGCGCCTCGCAGTCCGCTGGTTCAGCGTGCCGCCAGAATGCCTAGTGGCCGGGTCTGCGTCATCACCCGCCTGAGGGTGAGCCGGGACCATTGCCACGCCATCGGTGACCTCAGTCACTTCCCGCGAGAATCCGTGCCGGTTTCACCTGCAAGGTGGGGGTCTCTCTCAGATCAGCGGAAACTGGGGGACGGAGGGGGGACGTCTCGTGGCGGAGGGCGCAGCGACTGGGCGCGGCGCTTCACGGGGTGCAACGTTCGCGCTGTCGAAGTTCCGGCCGACGACGCTGCCTGCCACGCTGGTCACAAGATCCGTGCTGCATGACCGGCTGATGGCGGGGGCTGGCCAGCACCTGACCGTTGTCGTGGGATCGGCCGGCGCGGGCAAGAGCGTGCTGCTGTCGAGCTGGGCGGCAGCAAGAGCACCTGACGTTACTTCCTGGCTGTCTTGCGATGAGGCTGACGCTGACCCGCTCCGCTTCTGGGCTGGCTTCATTGAGGCCCTCCGGGTCGTGGCGCCGTGGTTCGGCGCCGATGCCGCCGGCCTGCTGGCGGTGGACGGCGTCATGTCGGCCGACGTCACCGCGTCAATCGCGAACGATGCCGCGAAGCTGCCTGCGGGGTCGGCGATCATTGCTGACGACTTCCATTACGCGGCACCCGCGGTTTCCGGGACCATGACCGATCTTGTCGAGCGCTGGCCGGCTAAGACCATCCAGCTGGT
>JBKQSL010000137.1:0-11128 GCA_052143655.1 Streptosporangiaceae bacterium
GGGAGAGTTGCAGCTCTCCCGGCCCGGCGCTTTCGTGTCAGCCAGCGGCAGGCTTGGCGGCGGGGATGTAGGCATAGCCCTTGACCTGGGCGCCGTGGTGGGGGAAGCGGACCTCGGCGCGGATCTGCGGGCTGTCGTCGTACTCGCGGTGCTCGGCGGTGACGGTGCCGCCGAACCGGGCGGCCCAGGCGGCCATCGCGTCGAAGGCAGAGGGCTTGCCGGGGAATTGCAGCTCGATCTCGCGGCTGAGCGGGGACAGCGACGCGGACACCGGCTGCGGCAGCTCGGCGGCGGCGGCCAGCAGGTCGGCCAGCAGCCGGGCCAGGACCGGCAGGTCCGGTGCGGGCGGGCGGACAGTCACGAAGGCCGGGATCTCGATGACAGCGGGATCAGTCATGGCGGTGGTTCTCCTGTTCAGGCAGCGGCGGGGGCGGGCATGCGTGCCGGTCAGGCGGACTTGCGGGCGGCGGCGTCGGCCGGGGTGATGCCGCGAGCGCGGAAGTTGCGGACGATCTCGCCCTTGCGGTTCACCCACGGGGCGTAGACCAGGCCGTCGATCGCCACCAGGTCATCGACGGTCAGCGCGGGCTCCTCCCCCGCGACCTCAACCCAGATCGTCTCCGACGTCCGGCGGCCGTCCTCGATCGCGATCAGCCGGACCGTCCAGACCGGGCGCCCATCGCGGGTCTGCGCGTCCTGGCCCTTGACCTGCTTACGGCGCGCGGTCCCGGCGACCCGGAACCGGACGAGGTCTGTCTTGATCTCCAGCAGCATGGCGGGCATCCTCTCTCACACTGGCTTAAGCCAGTTGGTGATACCCACATTCTTACTGGCTTAAGCCAGTAGAGTCAAGTCCATTCGTTCACTGGCTTGAGCCAGTGGGATAGAGTGAGTGACCTGGCCACATGCCGCAGCGTTGCGGGGGCCTGCATGAGAGGAGCCATGAGCGAAGATCCGCGCGAAGAGCGCCAGCTACCAAGCCGCACGATCGCAGAGGCGATCCGACACCAGATCGAGACAGGGGAGCTGCCGCCGGGCGCGCAGCTCCCGTCCGAGCGAGAACTCGCCGCCGCCTACGGGACCGCCCGGAACACCGCACGCGAGGCTGTGCGGATCCTCAGCGACGCCGGGCTCGTGATCACCGACCACGGCCGGGGGAGCTTCGTCCGGCCGAACACCCCCCTGATCCGGCTGGGGAACGACCGGTACTCGCCCCGGCACCGCGAGACCGGGCTGTCGCCGTTCTTGCTGGAGTGCGCCAAGCAGGGCAAGACCGGCCGGTTCGAGGTCCTCGGCATCGACCGCGTGCAGCCCCCGGCCGATGTGGCCGACCGGCTCAGCATCCAGGCGGGCACGGAGTCGGTGCTGCGCCGGGAGAACGTTTTCTGGGCCGACGACGACCCGGTGAACCGGGTAACCACCTGGATCCCCTGGGCCATCGCGGAGGGCACCGGACTGCTGGAGGAGGTAGTGCCGCACCAGTACGGCATTCACGGCGTGCTGGAAGAACGCGGCCATGTCATGACCCGCATCCGGGAGGAAGTCAGCACCCGCATGCCCCGGCCTGATGAGGTCACGGCCATGCGGCTGCGGCCGGGCGTGCCGGTGCTCGACGTGTGGCATACCAGCCTGGACCAGGACGGCGAGCCCTATGAGCTGACCCGGTTCGTGATGCGCGGGGACATGACCGGGCTCCTGTACGACGTGCCCGTCGAATAGCCGGGCCGGTGCGGCGATCGGCGCTGCCCAAGATCGGGCTGCTGGCCCTGATCTGGGGATCGGCGTTCCTGTGGATCAAGCTGGCCGACCGCGGCTTCTCCCCGGCCGAGGTCACCTTCACCCGCCTGGCCCTGGGCGCGATCGTCCTGTTCCCGATCGCGGCGGCCCGGCGGGACGCGATGCCGCGCGGCCGACTGGTATGGGCGCACATCGCAGTGGCGGCCCTGTTCGCCAACGCGGTGCCCTACCTGCTGTTCGCGGAGGCCGAGAAGACCGTGGCCTCCGCGACGGCCGGGATCATCAACGCCACCACGCCGCTGTGGACGGTGGTTCTGGCCCTGGCCGTGCGGCACCAGAAGTCGCTCAGCGGCTGGCAGGCCGGAGGGCTGATCGTCGGGTTCGCGGGAGCGGTTCTGATCTTCTCGCCCTGGCAGGCCGCATCCGGCATCGCCACGGCCGGGGGCGTTGAGTGCCTGGCCGCGTCGGTCAGCTACGCCATCAGCTACATCTACATGGACCGCTACCTCGCCCGGCGCGGCATAAGCCCCATCGCCCTGTCCGCCTGCCAGTTGCTCTCCGCCGCCCTCTGGCTCGCGCTCGTCCTGGCCGTGACCGGCGTCCCAGCACCGCAGTTCACTGCCGCCAGCGTGACCGGCGTGATCATCTTGGGGGTGCTTGGCACCGGCATCGCCTACGTGCTGAACTACCAGATCATCACCAGCGAGGGCGCAACCATCGCCTCCACCGTCACCTACCTGCTCCCGGTCATCGCCATCGTGCTCGGCGTCCTGGTCCTGGACGAGACCATCACCACGTCAGCCATCGCGGGCATCGCATTCGTCCTGCTCGGAGTAGCGCTCACACGCCGCAAGGCCAGACAGCCAGCAGCAGCCGAACCCTAGACACGCCGAGTGCCCTTCTGTCGTCCGACGACAGATGCGCGACAGATCTCCGTCAGTTGAAGTGCGACATCTGCCAGGGTTAGTGATTGCCTACGCGGCCAGCTTCTTGATGATCCGGTCGAGTTTGCCCTCGATCCGGTCGAGCTGGCTCTCCTGTGGCTTCTGGCGCTCCGGTGCGGTCCAGAAGTCGAGCAGGTCCGCCAACTCCTGATGCCAGTAGGCGATGGCTGGTGCCCCAACATGGCGGCTCCCCGGAGGCTTGGAGTTATCGAACTTGCGGTCGGCTTGCAGAGCGGACAGGTAGAAGCCCGCGCCGGGCTGGCCATCAGAGGCCCGGACCACCATCGCCCCGGGCAGCGGGCGGCCGTGCTCCGCCTCGTGCTGGTTGATGTAGTGAAGGGCGTGGGTCAGCCGCTTGAAGCGGCGGTCGTTGGGGTTGACGTCCGGGTCCATGGCTCGGGCCAGGGCCTGGTAGGTGAGCGTCGTGGGCTTGGTCCCGGCGCGTAGGTAGTCGGTCAAGTACTCCAGCAGCCGCTGCTGGAAGGAGGTCAAGGTCGTAGTCATGACTGCACCGTCCCTTATCTGTAGCTTCTAGTCACAGTATAGAACCAAGGTATAACTGTGTCAAACGGATACAGATAAGAGCGATGGCCTGGGCAGGCATGGAGCAGTGTCCTCAGATCTGCGGCGATCCACGCTTGCGTCGCGGATCAGTTGGCGGACGACCGTCGCACATCAGCCGACGGAAGACACGCCGAGTGCCCTTGAACCTGTGACCAATTCCTCCACAGGTTCAAGGGCACGCCCTCCGGGCGCGCCAGCCGGGCCAAGGCCCGGCCCTGTGAGCGGGCGCGCGGGAACGCGAGTCATCGCGGAGGGGATGCGTAACTGGCACGGGGAGGAGCGCCGGGAGCCGGGCGGTTGGCGGGGCTGCTGCCCGGCGGTGGGGCGGCAGCCAGCCCCGCCCTTCCGGCTGGGAAGCCTACGGGCGGGGCTGGCTGCCGCCAGGCCGGGCCGCCCCGCACCTGCCGGCCGCCGGTCCCCACCGTTACGCAACCGCGATGACCGCGCACGCGCGCCGAGCTGGCCGGGCCGTCCTCCACGCGCCGGGCATCCTCTCACCGAGAAAGCTCACCCTCAAGGGCGCTCCCTGCGGTCGCGTGCTCCGCACGGCGCTGCGCACCGCCCTTGACCGCGAGCTTCCCCGGCAGGACCTCGGCACTTGTTAGGAGGACGGGAGAGGTGACGAAACGCCTGCCGCGATGCCGGTGGCTACCTGGAGCCGCAGGGCGGGTTGAAATAGACCCGCAGTTCCTTTTCGATAGACATGCGCGCGGACTCGGCACAGTAATAGGCGGACATGTAGATTCCGGTGATTTCGTGCCGCTTCCACTCGGTCGCACGGTCGTGGTTCGACACGCGGTCGTAGACGTTCGCGGATTCGCCTACGTCCAGCACCTTGTGCGTGTCTCCGCTGGTCAAGGTAGTGATGGCGTAGACGCCCGACTTTTCCTCGAGTCCTGTCGCTGAGCTGAACGGACCTTCGAACGGGTAGGAGTTCTTGTCCGTTTTGACAGTGAGTGTCACTGCTTTTCTCCATTCCTGGGCCAGTGGTTCTACGGGGGGGCCCAGCTGGAAACAGGCTACAGCAGGAAACTACATTTGCGAAATTACACAACGGTAGTTATTGGGGCCTATAACTGTGCATTCTTGACCAGCGCGGACACCGAAGATGACTCTCTGGCCGTGAGTTCGCATCGAGAGGGTCGGGTGACACCGGAACGTTGTCCGGCGCGCCTGCGAAGGCTCCTCGTAACCATGCGTGATGCTCTTACCGTGAGCACCAAGCGCGGCAAGGCGACTCCCGCCAAGCACCACATCAGATTGCACGTCATCCCCGAACCCGCCCAGGGAACACGCTCCGTCATGATCAAGACCGGCGGAGGCTCGCTGGTCATGCGTGGCGACGGGGCACCGCGGGTGGTGATGGATTGCGGGGCATGCGGTACTCGGCTAGTTCAGGGTGTGGCGGTGAGCCAGTTCGGACAGGTCGCGCTGAGATGCAACTCCTGTGGCTCCTTCAATGAGACGGTGGAGGGGTAGCCGAGCAGCTTCGCGAGCCTGACAGTGATGGGGTCTCAAGGCGCTGTCTACTCATTGGGCTACGCTGGCCGGATTTTGGCCATACAGGACCGCTCACGACCGCTAATGCTCACTGCTCTTCTGGGTACAGACCACGTATCACACTGAGAGCGCTCTGCTGCACGTCTTGATCAGTACTAGTAAGATGTCGCAAAACCTGGGTCCAGTTGGCGACGGTGCGGCCACGATAGTCCATATTCAAAATGCGGGACTTAAAACCTTCGATCCCTGGGTGATCGATTCGGTCAAGCTTTGCGAAATTGGTTTCCTCTCTGTATCTCAGGTTCTGCCTAAGTACTCGACATATCGATCGCGACCAGTCGGTGTAAGGCTGTTCCCACCGCTCGACAAGGACTCGCATAGGCTCGATATCCGAGGAGTTCGTCGTCTGCAGCCTGAAGCCCATCACGTTCGCTTGCTGAAGATTGGTCGTCCGATGAGCCGTGTCCTCAGGCTCAATGACCAGGTAATCAACCGGGCGGTGGTAGTGCTCGTCCCGAACCCGAGCCACGCCTGCCGCATCAAACAACTCGTAACCAAGAATGACCGGCGTACCGAACACGATATCACTCATGATCCAAGCGACGAGGACAACGTAAACGTGCTTGCCAATCAATACGACCTGTGAAGCGCGAAAGCGTGCTGTAATTTCGGTTCCGCAGACGTACCACGCTTTCGCCTCAACGCCATGCCCCGTCTGTACATCATGGTATAGAAGCCCAGCGTCGGGGAATCCCGGATCCTGGCGAGCCCAGTCAAGACCGCCCTCACCCGGAACCTCAGTAAGAGTTTGGATGACGGCATTCTCGACCTGGGTAGAGACGAATGGGCTCAGCTTCGATATGTTCTTCGCGATGAGAACCGCGTCGATATCTGCGCCAAGACTCTTCACCGTAAGAAGATCGACTGGGCGGGTAGCGAGTCCACCAAGCGCAGCTTCTGCACGACGAAACTCGGCATCAAGCAACTCGTCGGGAACATCCACCAGACCCTCGGCACGTGGCTCAGAACCGCTCGTACTGTACGACCACGCTACGGTACCTGATGATCTTCCCGTTACGGTCGTTAGGCGCAGGTGTGCCCGGTCAACGAGCCGACGCCATCCGATGGAGCGTAAGCCCCCGAGCTACGGCGCGTCTGCTATCTCCGGATCCCGACCGGCGACCGCATCTTCCAAGCGTTGCGCCGCTAGCTCTGCGAAGTCGCCGTCAACCTCGGCCACGTAAGCGAACCTACCCAACTCGACCGCGGCGACCGAGGCTGACGCCAGGCCTCCGAATGGCTCCCAGACCACATCTCCCGTGTCGGTTGCAGCACTGACAATCCTGCGCATAAACTCTAGCGGTTTCTGGTTGAGGTGTGCGGCCGACATGCTACTTGGGTTGTAGACGCGCGGCGCAGCCCGCCGCATTGTTCCCTTAATCCGCTCGACTCCGTGAAGCGGTGCCAGCTGCCACACGTTGGTGACTCCGTGGGCATGGCTCCACCTGTAGCGGAGCGCATCCCACTCTTTGGCCGTTACCGGCGCGTCGCCGTCAAGCGAGTAGTATGGCCAACCAGAGCTTCTGCCGTGCTGGTTCGCATAAGCAGCCAGTCGCTCGATCATCGGGCCAGGCGGCCAGTACCAGAGCCAGTCCTGCGTCAGATACTTCCGGGTGGCCGCATTCCTGACGCCGCAGGCCTCGTTGGCCTTCGTCAGCGGCAGACCGGCGCGCTGCCACTCATGCCGCATCCACTGCTGGACTGGCATCAGGCCATCCGCGCCGGGGACCTCGAATCGCCGCTGGTAGAACGCGCACACTTCAGTTACTACTGGGAAACGCCTGATCGTCTTGCCGTTGACGTTACCGGCGATGTGCGCAACGCCCTTGTCCCAGGTGATGAGCTGGACGTACTCCCAGCCGTTCTCTACCAGAACCGGATGCACAGTTGCCCATCCGACCTCTGTATTCCAGAACCACAGCGTTGTAGCTGGCGTCGCGTACCGACTCCACTCGACAACGTGCCGCCGATACCAGTCCGCGAGCCCGGCGGCTCCGATCGTGTCGCCATGAAACCCTCGTACGCCATAAGCCCCGTCACTGATGATCGCGGCGGGTGCCCGCCAAGATCGGTATGCATCGAGAGCATCACCACGATGTAGAAGGTACGCAGGCTGATCCACATCTGCCTCCTTCCCAGCCGACATTACGTGCAACACCCGCAACAACCAACCGTTTATCCACCGTGTCTAAGGGCGTAGACTTAGTCTATACCTGTAGACAGGTCTATAGCCAGCTTGTCTACACCCTTAGACTCGGGATGTGTCGCCCATGGTCGATACCGACGATCTGGTAGATGCGCGCGGGGTTGCCGAGCTGCTAGGGCTCAGTCACCCGAACAGCGTCAGCACCTACCAACACCGCTATGCAGACATGCCCCGACCCGTCGTTGATCTAGGTATCGGTCGGCCACGCCTGTGGTCCCGCAGCGAGATGGAACGGTGGCTCGCAACGCTCGTTGCCCACCAGCGTCGGAAGTGATCGCAGCGTGCGCGTTCCGTGCCCGACGCTGCGGCCGCTTGAGGACAAAAGCGGTCACCACCAGTCACACCAGCATCACGGCGTAGATAAGTGATCTTGCTACGGATCAGGTGGCCTGCGCCGAGTCTCTGACCACCAAGGCTGACCACAACAGAGAGCGATGGGAACCGACGGCAGGAGGTCAACCACAGGATAAGGCCCAGTTAAGCGACAGTATTCGACACTCTGAGCGTACTTTGCAAGCAGGGGGTCAGGGGTTCGAGTCCCCTTAGCTCCACCAGGCAAACACTCCCACCAAGATCACTGGTGGGAGTGCTCGTGCCATTAACGTGCCATTAGCCCGTCCTGGCCAGTGCCCCGGCCGTGCCGTCGTCGTCATCGTCCGGGCCGTCGTCGGCGGTCTTGCGGGAGCCCTCGATGCGCTTGTCGAGAGCGTCGGCGATGGCTTGGTCCGCCTCCTCTGTTGCGTGCTGGTAGATCATCGCGGCGCGTGCGCTGTCGTGCCCCATGCGCGCCTTGAGATCGGCGAGGCTCGCGCCGGGAGCGGCCAGCATGTTTCCGGTATGTCGGAGATCGTGGAAATGCAGGCCCGGAGCGCCCGCCTTGCTGACCGCCGTCGCCCAGTCCGCGCCACGACGGAAGTTGCCCCGGCGCAGTACACCGCCGCGCGCACCCGTGAACACGAGGTCGTCTTCCTGCGGGCCGACGTAGGCGTCGAAGTGCTCGCGCAGCGCAGGAATGATCGTCTTGGGAATGCCGACCGTCCGGGTACCCGCGCGGGACTTCGGCGGGCCGAGGATCAGTTGGTCGGATAGCTCGATGTACTGACGCCGGATGCTGACGGTGCGCGCGTCCAGGTCAATGTCACAGCGGCGCAGTGCGATCGCCTCACCCCACCGGAGGCTGGCGAAGGTGACGAGCAGGACCAGCGCGCGGAATCGCCGGTCCTTCACCAGGTCGGCCAGGTCGAACACCTGGGCCACCGTGAGCACGGGACGCTCCGCGGCTTTCTCGTCTCCCCCGCCCCGGATGCGGCACGGGTTACGCGGAATGATGCGATCTTCGGTGGCGGTCATCAGCACGGCACGCAGCAGCCGGTATGCCTTCGCGGTCGCGGATACGGATACGCCGTTGGCGAGCAGCTCGGCCCGCCACTCGCGGATCATCTCCGGAGAGACCTTCCCTAGCTGCACGCCGCCGAGGTAGGGCGCGATGTGCTTGGCCAGCAGCCAGGCATATAGCTCGACCGTCCGGGCGCGAAGGTTGGGACGCTGCGCAATCCACTTCTCCGCGTACATCTGGAGCGTGACCGCCGCGCTGGGGATCGGTCCAGTCTCCGCTGATCATCTGCCCCTCGATGAGCGACAATGCGCGGTCGGCCGACCTCTTGTCCGGGTAGGTGTCGGCACCGGTTCGCAACCGGCCGTCCGGTCCTGGGTAGCGGATCTGATACCGGCCGGATGGCAGCGCGCGAATGCTGCCGAAACGTCGGTGCCCGTCCTTGTTTGCCATTACGCAACTCCTCTCATCGTTGGCCACACGTCGGCGGCTGTCACTGCTGGCGTTCGGCCCGCGTCGATGAACTCGGCGAGCGCGGCTTCGGTGATGCGGACATGGCGTCCGACTTTCACGAACTCGATCCGCCGCTCGGCGATCAGGCGACGGACGAAGCGGACGGAGGTACTCATGCGGGCGGCCGCCGCCTCGACGGTCAGCAGCCGGTCGGCGGGCCGGTTGTCGGCGCGGCTGGTCATGCGGCCTGCCCGGTTGCCGGAACTTCCGGGGGTTCGTGGCCTTCGGCGCGGCGCCGGGTCTCGTCGACTGTCTGTTTCCAGGTGATGCGGTCGGCGACGACGTGCAGGAGTCGCCGGGCTGGCGGCATATGGTCGGGATCGCCCGGTGTGACGGGCTCCCAGGTGTAGTGGCTCGGGTCAGTTGCCGAAAGGCCGAGGGTCTCCATTAGCCACGCCTTGCGGTCGGCGCGGTGGTCGCCGAGGCTCTTGCCCGACCACTTGCGCGAGACCAGGACGCGGCGCCCGGCATAGCCGAGGTACTCGCGTCGGTGTGCCTTGCCGGTGCACCGTCCGGGCCGCAGTCCTTCGCGCGGGTTTTTGGGCTGGACGCCGTAGCGCAGCCAGTTCGCGCAGGTCGGCGAGCACGGCTCGTAGCGGAGCGCGTCGGCAAGCCGCTCGGTGTGCGCGTGCTGGGCATCGGTCTGCGCCTGGTGGCAGTCGGCGACGTGCTTGGTCAGGTACTTGGTGAGGTAGCCGATGCAGCGGGCCGAGTCCCGTGATCCGGCCAGGACGCCTTGCGCGTCGAATTTGGGGCCGAACCGGGCGACATGCAGCGGCTCGTCCTGGTCGCCGATGGCATCGAGTGCGTCGTCCCAGGTGGGCAGGAACGCGCCGGTGGCCGGGTCGAGGTACCGGCCGGACGCCTCGTGCCAGACCGGCAGGTGCGTGTCGTCATGCCGGATGTCGTCGGCGGGCGGCCACCACACTTGGTGGTAGGTCGCGGCTAGTACCTGCCGCAGCTCCGCGCGAGACACGGTGCCGCGAATCGCCACGTGGATGTGCGGCGCGAGTCGCTTCTGTGGTTCGACGGCGGCGAAATACTGCACGTCATAGCCGAGGAACCGGCGCAGGTTCTGAATGAGCCGGTCGAACAGCGCGGCGAAGTGCAGTGCGTCTCGCGCCGCGCGCTGGTAGTCGTAGCTGTCCGGGTCAGTCCCAGGCATGCTCAGCCAGCAGCGCCTGCATCCGCCGCGGCGACCCGTGCCCGGCAGCCTCGGCGAGCTGCCAGCACGACCGGCGGTCTCCGGGCTCAGCTAACAGCGCGCCGATGTAAGCAAACGCGACCAGACGCGACCTGGCCTGGCAGAACACCGGCGCCAGCAGCGCCTGCAGGTCATCCCGGAGTTTCGCCAGCCAGCGGCCATCTTCTACGATGGCCGCGGCGGCCACCCGCTGATCTTGTCTTCTCACACAGCATGATCATCCAGGTGGCCGTCCCGCCGCCCACGGCCGACCTCGGCAAACCATGATCACCCAGGCGCTACATCACAAAGCGGGACTGTAGTACCGGGTCGGCGGGACAGGTCGATGCGATCTCCGAATGCGTCAACGTGCAACCCTTCGGGCAGCTGGCGCCGCGTGCGCTTCCGACTCCGCTTTGGCAAGCCAATCCACTCCCTCGCTCGCGTCTAGGCTACGAGCCGCCACCAACAGATTTGCGCCCCACATGCCGTGCGGCGGCTGCGCCCGACCCGCTGCCCCCACCGGGGGAGCGGGAATGTCAGTTGGACCTAGGCAGTCAACCGAGGCCGCGTGTTAAGCATCAGGTGAGACAGCCACCGGGCGCGACCTGCGGTGACGGTGTGCGCGGCCTTGAACTCGTGAGAACCTTCTTTACGATCGTCAAGGGCGCACCTTCGGCGCGCCAGGCCTGACGGCCGGGACCGGCTACGCGAGCAGGCGCGAGCAACCGAGGGAGAGTAGAGCCGCCGAGATGACTGGCCGCATGCGGCCAGAGTCGCCGGGGTCTCGCCGTTCCGGGGCGGCAGCTTCGCTCGCGCCCTTCCGGGCGGCAGCCCTACGGGCGCGGCGGCTGCCGCGCACAGCTTCCCCGGCACCGGCCGCAGCCAGTCCCCGCCGTAACGCCCCCGATGCCGCACCGAATGAGCAGGCCAGGCCGTCACGCTCGCGCGAAGTGCGCCGATCGCCGTACGAAGGTCACAGTCACCGGGCCGGAACGCCGCGCATTGTCCGAGGCGGCCCCTCCACCCGCAAGGGCACCCGAAGATCCTTTCTGACCGCTCCGCAGAAAGCATCTTCGGGACCCACC
>JBKQSL010000138.1:0-2943 GCA_052143655.1 Streptosporangiaceae bacterium
AGGCTTGACGCATTCGTGATCGGTGCCGGGGTGAGCGGGCTGACCAGCGCGATCTGCCTGGCCGAGGCGGGATTCACGGTCGCGATCCAGGCCGCCGAGCGCGGCGGTTGACGGTGAGCACGTGAGGAACGAGATCTTGGCCTTCCTGCCCGGCCTCGTCGATGAGTGCGCTGATGAGGCGGGTACCGATGCCGCCGCCTTGAAGATCGGGGGGGATTTCGATACGGGCGAGGTAGATCTCGGCGGGGCGGTATTCGACGTCGAGCATGCCGATGCCTGCCCGTGCAGTGCAGTCCAAGGAGGACCGGTCAAGGACGTTGGTCCAGCCCGGACCGATCTGGACGACCGCGACCCGAGCTGCTAATGCGGTTCGGGTTCACGCCCGTCCGGGTTCAAATCCCCGAGCCGCCGCCCTCTGATGACCTGGGGGCCCGCGCCGTCCGCGCGGGGCCCCCAGAGTCGTTTTCAGGAACACCGTCACTGCGGCGGAGCGCTGGAGCCGGGCAGGCTCGTGCAGCCGGGCGATTAGGGCTGTCGTCTGGCTGCACGAACCCCGGGGACGGGGCAGGGCTTGGGGGGGGCTCAGAGCTCGTCTTCGGGGTTACGGCTGCGGCGGATGCGGCGGCCGCGCCGCGGAGGCCTCTGGATGCGGGTCGAGTCGTCTTCTACGACGAGGCCGCTGCCGTCGTCCTCGATGAGGGTGTCGTCGATGATCGTCCCGTCGTCTTCGCCGAAGCGAATCTCGCCGTCTTCGTCCTCATCGGAGTGGTCGGTGCTCTCGGCCGCGCTCTCTGGGAAGAGCATCCCACATACGAGCAGGTAAAGATGCTCTGGATACGGAATATGATCAATGTTTTGAAAGGCCTGGTTCTGGCCGGCTGATTCGACTATGAACTCGCCGTAACCGAGCATCCGACCGGCAAAAGAGCGCTGGAAGCTCAGGTCGGTGACCTTCGACAGCGGCATCATCCCGACCTTGCGGGTGAACACACCCGAGGTGAGCAGCAGCCGGGCGGACGTGACGACGAAGTAGTCGACGGCCCAGTTGATGGCCTTCCAGACCAGCCGCAGCACCAGGATCAGCTCGATGCCCCAGATGATGTAGAGGGCACTGCGGCTGGCGTGAGCCACAGTAGCGCTCAGCACTCCGGCCAGCAGCAGCCCCGCCAGCGCCACGGCGCTAGGGCCGATCAGCACCGCCGGATGGCGGCGAACCGTGGCTACCTGTACCTCGTTGGGCAGCAGGTACTTGTCGACGGCAACCAGGCCGGGCCGGTTGGCCTGGCCTGGCTGGCCGGCGGACGCCGTCACCGGTCCCATGCGCGCTGCCCCATAATTCCCGCCTTACCCGTTCCGGCTCACCTGCTCACAGATTACTCACGAACGTCGACAGCGAGCGCCCGGCTGACTTCAGCCCGTCCAGGGCCGAGTTCATGGCATGGGCAGCACCCGTCGGGTCCGAGACCAGGTAGTAAATGATGAAGATGACGATGACCCACGTGATGACCCGCTTCAGATTCATGCTCACTTCCCAGAGCGGTCGCGGTGGTCGTGACTGTGCGTACACGGGGGAACCTTTAGTTCCCGGTGATCAGCATAGCCCAGCGGCAATTTCCCACCAATGACCATCAACGGAAAAAGCCGGCCTGTCCGGTGGGGGACCGCTGGGGGACCGCCGGCAGCGGCGGGTCCCCAGGCGGCGGACGCAGGCACTGGGGCCGATCGCCGCGCACTGCATGGATGAATCTGACACCATTCCAACCGGGAAATGCCGCGCGGCTGGGGTGATGATGTCCGAGGTGACCAGTAACGACTTCGCCGTGGTTGCGTACCGGGAGGAGGAGGGCTGGGAAGTCGATGTCCTGCCGCAGGAGCTGACCGAGCACCTGGCAGGGCTCATCCTGGCCCTGAAACGCCGGCCCAGCATGGCGGGCACCATCGGCCTGGCCGCCGTCGGCGACGACTTCTTCGTGGCGCTGCACATGGTGTCTGGCGAGCTGTCGGTGTTCCTGTCCGACCTGACGGCGTCGGTGGACTGGCCGCTGGCCCGGCAGGTGCTCGAGCACCTCGACCTGGATGTCCCGCTGGACGAGGATCTGGATCAGGTGCTTCCGGCAGGAGACTTCTCCATCTTCACCGACTTCGGCATCGACGAGATGGAGATGGGGGCGCTGGCCGGCGACCTGGATCTCTACCCCGACGACGTGCTGCTCAGCATCGCCCGGCGGATCGGCTTCGGCCCGGCCATGGAGCGCGCGCTGGACGCCGCGGACAACCCATGAGCTGCCCGGTGGTACCGGGGTGAGCTCCGGCTACCTGGCCGGCCTCGAGCCGCTGATGTGGCAGGCCCTGGAACAGGCGGCCATGGACACCGGCGTCCCGGACGGCGACGTCCCGGTCGGCGCCATCGTGCTGGACCCGGCTGGGCAGGTCATCGGCCGCGGGCGCAACCGGCGGGAGGCTGATGGCGATCCGACCGCGCACGCCGAGATCGTGGCCCTGCGGGCGGCCGCGGTCGGGCGCGGGCGGTGGCGGCTAGATGGCTGCACGCTGGTGGTCACCCTGGAGCCGTGCACGATGTGTGCCGGCGCGGTCGTGGCCGCCCGGCTGCAGCGGCTGGTCTACGGCTGCCCCGATCCGCGGGCGGGCGCCGTGGGCTCGCTGTGGGATGTCGTGCGCGACCGCAGGCTCGGGCCGCCGGTGGAGGTCGTGGGCGGCGTGCTCGGCGGCGAGTGCGCCGCCCTGCTGCGCGAGTTTTTCGAGCGCCGGCGGGAACCGGAGGGCGGCGGCTGAGGCACCATCGGCCCGGCTCGGGTAGGCTCTGCGGCGGTGGAGTCGCCTAGTGGCCGAGGGCGCACGCCTCGAAAGCGTGTGAAGGGGCAACCCTTCCGTGGGTTCAAATCCCACCTCCACCGCCACTGACCAGGCACGATACGAGTGCGC
>JBKQSL010000139.1:0-4986 GCA_052143655.1 Streptosporangiaceae bacterium
GAGATAGACCACCCCCGGCGCGCGGGAACCTGTCTTGCCTGCAAAGACAGGTAGATACCGGCGTAGGAGGTCGTGCTTGAAGACACTGGGCAGCCTCTGCTGCTCCCAGTACTGATCTCTGGCACCCGTGGACATCGGCAAGCCTCCATCCCGCCCGCTACGCCTAGTCTCTCCTCGATGTCCGTGCGCGACTAGCCGTCTATTGTTGACCAGACGAAGCCGTCGTCACCGTGCCAGCGGGCAGGCCTTAGACCCTCGTCAGCCCCAGGAGATCTGTTCATCTGTGCCCGAAGGCGATGGGAGCTACGGAGACTCGGCGTACGGAGGGTCGCGTCCAAGATCCGGTGTAAATGAGACGACGGGCGTAGGTTCCCCTTCAAGAGCTACCAACTCATCGAAGGAAAGGACCTACGCCCGTGCCTGTTCGAGTATCGCCTGCCGACCGTATCTACCGCCACATCGATGACCTGTCCGCCGGGGACCGGCCGCTGCCGGAGATCCTGGAGGAGGTGGCCCGCCTCGGCGCGCAGCTGCTGATGCAGGCCGCTTTGGAAGCCGAGGTCACCGAGTTCCTCGGACGGGACCGTTACGCCCGTGCCGCGCTCACCGAAGACGCCCGTCCCGGTTCGCGTAACGGCTACCGGGACGTGACAGTCAAGACGACCGCCGGGCCGGTCACGCTGGCCCGGCCCAAGCTGCGCGGCACCACCGAGGCGTTCGCTTCCCGCCTGTTCGGCAGCCATGTGACCAAGACCAATGCCCTGGAGTCCCTGGTCATCGCCTCGTTCATCCGGGGCCTGTCGGTCCGGGACGTGGAGGCCGCCCTGGCTGACGCGCTCGGCGACCAGGCCGCGATCTCCAAGTCGGCCGTCTCGGGCATCTGCCAGCAGATCACCGGCGAGTACCAGGCATGGATGGTGCGGCGCCTGGATCAGATCACGCTGGACTACCTGTACCTGGACGCCAGCTTCTTCCGGATGCATCCCGGCTCCCCGGCCGAGCCGGTGCTCGCCGCCTGGGGCATCACCACCGGCGGCAAGCCCGCGTTCATCGGCCTGGCGCCTGGTACCGGGGAGTCCGCCGGCGCCTGGTACAGCTTCCTGCAAGACCTCAAAGACCGGGGCCTGGCCAGCCCGCTGCTGATCATCTCCGACGGGGCGCCCGGGCTGATCTCCGCGATCGAGCAGGCCTGCCCCAAGGCTCTGCGCCAGCGGTGCATCATCCACCGGGCCCGGAACATACTCGCGAAGATCCCGGCCGGGATGCAGGCCGAGGTCAAGGACGCCTTCTGGAAGATCTTCGGCACCGAAGACCTGAAGACCCCGCCCGGCCCGAAGCTGGTGGAGATCATCGACGCCCGCATCAGCGAGATGGCCGCCAGGTACGGCCCCGCCTACCCCTCGGCGATGAAGTGCCTGACCGCCGACGCCGAAGGCCTGACCGCCTGCCTGCGGTTCCCCGCCGAGCATCACCACCGCATCCGGCATTCCAACTTCATCGAGAGAACGTTCGGGGAGACCCGCCGCCGGGTCAAGGTCATCGGCCGGCTCCCCGGCGAGACCAGCTGCCTCACCCTGGTCTGGGCCGTCCTCGACCGCGCCTCCCGCGGCTGGCGCGGCCTGACCATGACCGCCGACGGCCTGCGCCTGCTGCAGGACCCGCGCCGGTCCCTGCTCGAACCGCCCGCCCAGCTGCGGCCACGCACCGTGACCGCCGCTCAGATCGCTGACGGTCCCGGAACTGTCAGAGCCACCGCCTAACCTGACCATGAAGCCGGAACCACGCCCGCCGATTTACACCGGATTTCGGACGCCACCCTGGCGCACAGAGTGACCTGATCTGTGCGCCTCGACTGATGATCGTCGAGGACTCCTCAGTCGCCCCGAACGGCGGATCTTCGCGCGCCTCCCACTGAGGCACTAATCACGCTCTGTGACCGGCTCATGTTCGGGCACGCCTGTGCGGCAACCGCTCTGACGCATCTCGACTCGAGATGGCCCCGCGGATTGCGCCCTTACGGCGGCGTGCGCAACTCCCGTGGCCACGTACCTCAATGCGGCTACTTGTTTACTTGTCCTACGGCTGGAGCCCGGCCAGGCTCGGTCGAGGTGCCCGGCGGGGCGCTCGCATTGCGGCTGTCCACTTCATCGTTGGTGAGACTCACATCTGGCATGCGGCCCCGTCGTTCACCGTGGCGTGGAGAGGCTCAAGAGGGGTTTGCCCAGCTCGAAGTAGCGTTGCCCTCCTCGCCGGTCATCACTGGTCTCCGGGCGAGAGGGGAAGTTCAATGGGGCACGTGGTCATCGGGATGGATCCGCATAAGCGCTCGGCGACGATCGAAATCATCGACGAGCGGGGAAAGGCGCTGTGCCAGGGCCGGTTTGGTACTGACCGGGACGGTTACAAGGCGATGCTGGCCGCGGGCCGCAAGTTCAAGGACCGCAGCTGGGCGGTGGAGGGCTGCAACGGGATCGGCCGCCACATCGCGCAGCGCCTGGTCGCCGATGGCGAGCCGGTGGTCGATGTGCCAGCGAAGCTGTCCGCCCGCGCTCGCTTGTTCTCCACCGGCCAGGGACGTAAAACCGACCCGGTCGATGCCCATTCGGTGGCACTGGCCGGGCTGCATGCCCCGGGCCTGCGGGTCATCACCGCAGATGACGCGACGGTGGCGCTGCAGCTGCTGGCCGATCGCCGTGATGAGCTGGGCGTAGCCCGCACACAGACGATAAACCGCCTGCACCGGCTACTGCTGGAGCTGCTCCCCGGCGGGGCGAAGAAGTTCCTGTCCGCCGCGCAGGCGAAGGAACTGCTGGCCACGGTCCGCCCGCGTGACATCGCAGGGAAGACCCGCCGCCGGCTCGCCGCCGAGCTGATCACCGAGCTGACGCGGACCGGCAGGCGGATCAAGACCGCCGGCGCCGAGCTCAGGGAGCTGGCAGCCGCGACCGGCAGCAGCCTGCTCACGCTGCATGGCACCGGCCCCTCTGGCGCGGCGCGGCTCCTCGGTGACGTCGGTGACATCGCGCGGTTCGCTGACAAGGGCAGGTTCGCGTCCTGGAACGGCACCGCACCCCTGGATGCCTCCAGCGGTGACCAGAACCGGCACCGCCTGTCCCGGGCCGGCAACCGCCGGATCAACCGGGTCCTGCAACATCATGGCCATCGTGCAGCTGCGCAACGACACCGAAGGCCGCGCCTGCTACCGCCGCAAGCTGGCCGCCGGCAAGACCAGCATGGAAGCCATCCGGTGCCTCAAGCGGCGGCTCTCCGATCAGGCATGCCGGCAGATGATCAACGATGCGCGGGCATCAGCGACGGGCCCGGGAGGACACACGGGGACGGCTGCTGGCTCTAGCGTGGCCGGCTTGCACCCCTGCGCCGGCACTTCAGAGAAGTCACTTCCCGGACCCGCCACATGCGACCCTACGCCGGCACGCCGGTCCATTCTCCAGGTTGCTCCCGGCGGCCTCCCTTTCACGCCGGACCGCAGCCGTCGTCAAGCGCCGTCTGCTTGACGACGGCGAGGACCGGCGCACACTTGCGAGGCCGGAACAACGACCCTCTTGACATAGAGGGGAGCCAGAAGCGCGCATGTGTCGCCGGCTCCGTGACAATGGCTGCACAGCGCGGTCGCGGATCTGCAGGGCAACGGTCCTGGACGCCGCCAGGGGTGAGTGCCAGGCTGAGGTCTGGCGGCGCGCGGCGTGCCTGCTGATCCGAGTCAGCCCCGGGCCGGATTGCGAGCCCGAAGCGGACCGCCTTTGTGCCGCGCGGCGCATAGGCCCGCACATCATCAAAGGAGAGCGCCATGAGCGTGTACAGGGTGACCGAGATCATCGGGACCAGCAGCACTTCGTGGGAAGAAGCCGCCGCCGAAGCTGTCAGGACCGCGGGCCAGCACCTCCGCGAACTTCGGGTCGCCGAGGTAGTCGAGCAGGACATCCATCTCGACGAGGGCGGGGCAATCACCTACCGCACCAAGCTTCAGCTCTCGTTCAAGTATGAGCACGAGCACTGACCCAAGGTCTGCTTCCCCCGCTGACTGGCTCGGGTGCGCCAGTTCTCAGGCCGATCCTGCCCGCCATGCCCGGGCGGCCCTTACCCGCGCGTCGTGACACGCCCGGGAATACCCGCGCGGCCTGCCGCGGAAGAGTGAACTGTCCGATGGCGGCGGCCCGGTCAGGCCGGTCAGACGGGCGAGCTTGCCTCGGCGCGGGCGGGCAGAATGGGCCGATGCTGATCGTGCGGGCGACCAGGAAGCTGCTCGATCGCCTCGGCCCGCCCACCCTCACTGCAGGGCAGGCGTCCACCACGCTGCTGGGCGACTGGTATGCCACCGCCTGGTTCTGGCGCCCCCAGGTCGCCCTCCTGGGCAGCGAAGTGACCCTGCTGCCGGTGCTGATGCCGCTGGCTCCCGCAGCCACCCTCCTGCAGCGGCTTGGCCCCGAGCTGGCGGGCTGTGCTCGCCGCGCACGGCGCACCTGCTGAGTTCATCGACGCCGAACTGCAGGAGATGGACCAGGTGCGACTGGCCAGGACTGCCGGCCGAAGTGTCGTCGGGATCATGAACGAGTTCACCCGCCTCGCGGATGCCTGGCGCCAGGACGAGCCGGACCTGCTCACGCTCGCGGCGCGCCTGGCCGCCACGCCCTGCAGCCCCCTGTACAAGCGGCACATCAGCCCCGACCGCGAACTCGCCGCCCTCGTCGCTGCCCGACCTCATTCTCCGCGCTGAGCCTTCCAGCCCCTTCTCCAACGGTCGGCGGCATGAGCGTGCGTTGGCGTGAAAGGCTCGGAGGGATGACGTACGCGCCGGTGAGGCCGTCTTCATGTGCGACAGCGGTGGCGAAGTCTGGCTCCGGCCGTCGGACATCGGCGCGGTCGCGCTGGCCGTCCCCACGGCACCCGATTGGCGCGTGTCGCCCGGCCTTCACGTCCTCCCCGGGACCACCAGTTGGGCGGTCACGGCCGCCGGAAGATCCTGAC
>JBKQSL010000140.1:0-5426 GCA_052143655.1 Streptosporangiaceae bacterium
ATGATCGGCTACATGAACGGCCTGGCGCTGACCATCCTGGTCGGGCAGCTGCCCAAGCTGTTCGGATTCAAGGTCGAGGCCGACGGCTTCATCGGCGAAATCACCGGCTTCGTCAAAGGGCTGGCCAACGGGGAGGCGGTTGCCGCCGCGGCCGCGGTCGGGATCGCCGGGATCGTGGTGATCCTGGTGCTGCAGCGCTGGCTGCCGAAGGTCCCGGCCGTGCTCATCATGGTGGTGCTTGCGATTGCCTCGACGACGGTGTTCAGCCTGGCCGACCATGGTGTCAGCCTGGTCGGGGTGCTTCCCCAGGGGTTCCCGCCGCTCACAATCCCGCACGTCGGCCTGGCCGACCTCGGGCCCTTGTTCGCTGGGGCGCTGGGGATTGCCCTGGTCTCCCTCGCCGACACGATCTCCACGTCCTCGGCGTTCGCCGCCCGCACCGGGCAGGAGGTCCACGGCAACCAGGAGATGATCGGGATCGGCGCGGCGAACCTGGCAGCCGGCTTCTTCCAGGGCTTCCCGGTCAGCACCAGCGGGTCACGGACGGCGGTGGCGGAACGCTCAGGAGCCAAGACCCAACTCACCGGGGTCACCGGGGCGGTCCTGATCATTCTCATGATCGTGTTTGTGCCGGGTCTGTTCCGTAACCTGCCCCAGCCCGCGCTGGCCGCGGTGGTGATCACAGCATCGCTGTCCCTGGCCGACATCCCCGGAACGGTGCGGCTATGGCGGCAGCGCAAGGCGGAATTCCTGCTGTCGATCGCGGCCTTCCTCGGCGTCGCGCTGCTGGGCGTGCTGCCCGGAATCGCAATCGCAGTCGCGCTGTCCATCCTCAACGTGTTCCGGCGAGCCTGGTGGCCCTACGACACGGCACTCGGGCGCGTCGAAGGACTCGAGGGCTACCACGACATCCAGTCTCATCCCGAGGCCCAGCACCTGCCCGGACTGGTCATCTACCGGTTCGACGCCCCGCTGTTCTTCGCCAACGCCAAGACCTTCCGCGACGAGGTCGGGCGACTGGCTCACGCCGACCCGCCACCCACCTGGATCCTCATCGCGGCGGAACCGATAACCGACGTGGACACCACCGCATCCGATGTGCTGGAGGAACTCGACGAGGCGCTGAACGCCGACGGCATCAGCCTGGTCTTCGCCGAGCTCAAGGATCCCGTGCGACAGAAGATCGAACGCTACGGGCTCACCCACACGATCGACCCGCACCACTTCTTCCCCACCACCGGGGCCGCCGTCACCGCATTCCGCGAGCAAACCGGCGCCCAGTGGACTGCCCCCGGCCAGCCCGCCGCTGACCAGACCGCCCCGGGCCAGGAGGCTTCGGCGTGAACCTCATTGCCATGGGCATCCCGCCGCTGCCTGATAACCAAGCCCAGCCCGGAGGAATTCGCGGTAGCCGCCCACCGGAGGTGACACGATGACGATCACAGATCTGGCGATCGTCGCCGGGCTGATATTCGCGTGGGGCACGTTCTCGGCGCGGCTGGAACGCTTCGACATGACCGCGCCGATCGTGTTCATCGTCGCGGGCGTGCTGCTGACCCACGGCCCGCTGGCGCCGCTGGGGGTGGCGCCCAGCACCGAAGTGGTGAAGGTACTGGCCGAGGCGACGCTGGCGCTGGTGCTGTTCTCGGACGCGTCCCGGGTCGGGCTGCATCAGTTGCGGGCGGACCTGGGGCTGTGCCTGCGGCTGCTGGGCATCGGGCTGCCGCTGGCCATCGGCCTGGGGACGCTGCTGGCGTTCCTGCTGCCCGGGGTGAGCGACATCTGGCTGGCGCTGCTGGTCGGCGCCGCGCTCGCGCCGACCGACGCCGCGCTGGGCGCCGCGGTGATGGTCAACCGGGCGGTCCCGGCCAGGATCCGCCAGCTGCTCAACGTCGAGAGCGGGCTCAACGACGGGATCGCCACCCCGTTCGTTCTGGTCGCCATCGCCGGCGCGGCCACCGCCGAGCACGCCGCCGGCACCGGGCCCGGGGCGGCGGTGGCCGAACTGGCGCTGGGCCTGCTGATCGGGGCCGTGGTCGGCGGGGGCGGCGGCTGGCTGGTCAAGGTAGGCCGCGGCCGCGGCTGGGTGGCTGAGGGGTTCGCCGGCGCCGCGGTGCTGGGCCTGGCACTGTGCTCCTATTCCGCCTCCGTGGCGCTGCACGGCAACGGGTTCATCGCCGCGTTCATCGGCGGCCTGGCCTTCGCCGCCACGGGCGGCCCGGCGGCGAAGCTGGTTCCCTTCGTCGAAGAAACCGGTACGGCGCTGTCGCTGCTGGTCTGGCTGATCTTCGGGGTGGTCGCGGTGGTGCCCGCCCTGGACGGCCTGACCTGGCAGACGGTGCTGTATGCGGTGCTCAGCCTGACGGTGATCCGGATGCTGCCGGTGGCGGTCGCGCTAGTGCGGGCCCGGCTTGGCCGGCCAGCCGTGCTGTTCGTGGGCTGGTTCGGCCCGCGCGGCCTGGCATCG
Organism: Streptosporangiaceae bacterium; assembly: GCA_052143655.1. Classification (GTDB taxonomy): domain Bacteria; phylum Actinomycetota; class Actinomycetes; order Streptosporangiales; family Streptosporangiaceae; genus CAVSUR01. The sequence goes on from JBKQSL010000140.1 coordinate 2,468, forward strand.
GTCGTCTTCGGGCTGCTCGCGCTGGAAGATCTGCCCGGATCCGCGGCCAAGCCCGCCATCACCGTGATCGCCTTCACCGTCCTGCTCAGCGTCCTCGCCCACGGGCTGAGCGCCGATCCGCTGGCCAGGCGCTACGGCCCCCGGCTCAACCCGCGACCAGGAGCCGGCGGCCCAGCCGGGCTGGCCGAGATACCCGAACGGCGCCTCATCCGCCGCACCTCCGCCACCAGCCGATCCAGGGAACTGGGAGTTCACCCATGACCACCGATCAGCCGCTGCTCACAGACGGAAGACGTCGCCGGGCGGGATTCCCGTGCGGCCGCGCCCTGGTGCGGTGATGCAGCCGCTGCCTGCCCGTCCGCTCGGGCGGTTCGCGCGGGCCCCGGCGCCGGCTGCGGGCCGGTCTTATGCAGCTGCTGTGCGCTGGCCGGGCTCGGGCTGGGCCTGCTGCTGCCCCGAATCAGCACCGACGCCACGGTGGCCGGCACCCGGGTGACGGAGGCGCTGGTCGCGGTGGGCTTCGGTGTCCTGGGGCTGGTGACCGTTATCTTCTCGCTGCTGTTCCTGGTCGTGCAGTGGGCCTTCAGCAGCCTGTCGCCCCGGCTGACCCTGTTCCGTGACGATCCGATCGTGTGGCGGACGTTCGCCTTTGCCGTCGGGGTGTTCGTGTTCTCGGTCACCACCGCCCTGGTCGTCGGCGACCAGGAGAAGGTGTCGGTGGTCGTGCCGGCCGCCGAGGTGGTGGCGGTGCTCGCCGCCATCGCCTTGATCCGGACCCTGCAGGTGAAAGCGTTCGCCTCCATCCAGCTGGCGCCCACGCTGGCGGCCATCGCCGGGCAGGGCCGCGGCGTCCTCGAGGATCTCTATCCCGGCCGTACACGTCAGGGCCGCAGCCGACCGCGCCACTGCCGCCGCGGCGCCGGGCGGTCTTGTGGCCGCACCGCCAGGCGATCTTGCAGCAGATCGACCTGGGCCGGCTGCTGCGCACCGCCGACGGCGCCGTGATCGTGCTGCGGGCCGGTATGGGCGACACGCTGCAGCAGGGGGCCCCGGTCGCCGATCTGCACGGTGGCGAGGTGGCCGGCGCGGCGGTCCTTGCCGGGCTGGTGACCGGGCCAGAGCGCACCTTCCACCAGGATCCGCTGTTCGCGTTCCGGCTGCTGGCCGACATCGCCATGCGGGCGCTGTCGCCGGCCGTCAACGATCCGGCGACCGCCGTCCAGGTACTGGACACCATCGAGAGCCTGCTCCAGCCCCTGGCATCACGTGACCTGGACGTGGCCGGCGTGGCCGATGACTCCGGGACTGTCCGGGTGGTACTGGCCCTCCCGTCCTGGGACGAGTACCTGCGCACCGCCCTGGACGACCTCATCGAGTCCGCGTCCGGATCCCCCATGGTGCTGCTGCGGGCACAGGTGCTGCTCACCATCCTGCGGAACGCGGCCCCGCCGGCCCGCCAGCCGCCGGTCACCCGGCGGCTCCGCCGCGCCGAAGAACTCGGAACCGCTAGCTTCCCCATGATCTGGCAGGACGCGACCGGCAGCCAGGGATAGGCAGGTGAGCTGGCGGGGTCAGGCGGCTTCGATGTTGCGGCGGCTGCCGTAGGCGCACAGCCCGTACAGCGCGGCGATGTCCACGGCGATGATCATCAGGGACCAGAACGGGTAGGCCTGGACGAAGAACATCTGGTCGATGGCGTTCAGCCCGACCACCGCGACGGCGAACCAGCGGGCCAGCTGGTTGCCCGCCAGCACTCCGCCTGCGGCGGCCAGCTGCAAGATGGCCAGGATCAGCGTGATCCAGCCCCAGGTCCGCAGGTCGCCGAAGACGTAGTGCGCGTGGGCGGTGAAGACGTGTGAGTTCGCGATCGCGGCGATGCCGTAGATCATGTTGAAGAAGCCGACGATGGCCAGCAGAACGGAGGCCAGGATGATATAGCCCAGGCCCTGCCCTTCCGCGCGGCGCGCGCTGGTTCCCGCTGACTTGAATGATGCCGATGTCATGGTGACCTCCTGTGCCGCGATCGGCGGAAGGCTCGCCGGACTGGAGGTAACCCCCATCGCGCACCCCGCCCGGCAGGACAGTTGCGCCGCGATCACGGTCTCCGGGCTCCGGCAACCTGTCCTCCAAGATCAGCCCGCAGTCAGGCAAGGCGCCAGGGGCCAGAGGTCCTGACGTGGCAGGCCGATCGGTCACCTGCTACAGCGTGCCGGCCGGAGCCGGACTGGACAGTTCTGCATCAGCAGCCGATCCGCTCGCGGCCCGCCCGGACGTCCCGGCCGAAGGTCCCCGCGCGGCCAGGTGCTAAGTCCCTGGTCACAGGCTCGCTGCCGTCGGAAGCTGGCGATGTGAGCATGAGGTTCTCCCGCCGCTGGGCCTGCAAAGCCCGCTGGCCGCCGAGGACCAGGCTGCCTGGCCGGGGCCGCCCCGCCTTGCTGAGCGCGGCTGCTGCTGCCCGGCGGCCGCGGCGGGGGCCGCGCGGGCCGCGCTGGGCACCGGCAGCCGGGACACCGCGATGCCTGCCGTCCCGGCGGCGCGCCCGCGGCGCCCGTTCGTGATCATGAACCCGAGGTCGGGCGGCGGGAAGGTCGCCAGGTTCGGGCTGCAGGAGAAGGCGGAGGCGCCAGCGGGACCGCCGCCCTGGCATCCTTCCCTCTGGCCACCCGGGTCCGCGCGACTCAGCTGCTCCGCCGTCCCGGCCCGCGCTGGTCCTTTGCCGGATGCCCGCGCGGCAGTGCTCGCCGACACGCCACCCTCAGTCTTCACAGTTATAGCCATTCCTTTCCGGCTGGACCGGCGTCATGTCGGCCGACGTCACCGCGTCGATCGCGGACGATGCCGCGAAGCTGCCTGCGGGGTCGGCGATCATTGCTGACGACTTCCATTACGCGGCACCCGCGGTTTCCGGGACCATGACCGATCTTGTCGAGCGCTGGCCGGCTAAGACCATCCAGCTGGT
>JBKQSL010000141.1:0-5095 GCA_052143655.1 Streptosporangiaceae bacterium
TTGTCGCGCTCGGACAGCAGCTGATCCATGTCGCTCTGGCCGATAACCGACCGCAGCGAGGTCTGGGCGACCTGGGACACGGCGTAGGTGTAGTTCTGCACGTTGATGATCGCCTTGAGCGGGTCGATCACCCGGTAGTACACGACCGCGTCGACCCGCAAGGTGACGTTGTCGCGGGTGATGGCCTCCTGGGCGGGCACGGCCGCGACAGTGACCTGCATATTGACCTTGCGAAGCCGGTCGGTAAACGGATTGACCCAGGTCAGGCCCGCTTCACGGATCCCGGGCAGCGCCCGGCCAAAACGGAAAACGATACCCTGCTCGTACTGGGTGATGACCTTGAAGCCGAACATTTTCGGCCGTCCTATCCCCGGGGCAAGGCGCGCCAGGTTCACCGGAGCCGGGACGGCGCTGGCTTGATTGCCGACGTTCGGATTGCCCCGTCCTCCGCTTCAATCATTGCATGTCAGAAAAGTCGCCGGGACACTGGCGCCCTGGCGTGCACGTAACTGGCGAGTTTGCGCGGAAGCGGCCAGCGCTGATCGCACGCTGGCACAAAGCCGATCATATAGGTTCCGGCAAGAATGAATCCTGCATACCGTCTATTCTCTTTACGCACAGCACATGTTAGATTACTCACGGTCATGACGGCACGATTCTTCTCCGCGGCAAAGCGGGGCTGCCACGGGCCGGCTGCTCCAGACCCCGGCGGTGCCACTTACTACGCTGGCTGGCGGCCACGGGCCGGGGATTGCGCCCGCACCGGGCGGCCTGCTAGCACAGAGGGGTCGTCATGAATGAAGCGCCGGGCCTAACCCTGTCTGCCTCTGAGCAGGACGGATACTGCCTCGCGGTTGTCGGAGGCGAGATTGACATCGCGACAGCAGGGGCTTTGCAGGCGTTCCTGGTTCGCTGCCTGGGCGCGACCGCCAGCACGGGCGGCCTGGTCATCGATCTGTCCGCTGTGACCTTCATGGACGCGCGCGGGGTCAGCGCGCTGCTGCGAGCCCGGGGACTGGCCCGGACCTGCAACGTCCCCATGCTCCTGGCGGCGCCTTCCCCCTGCGTGATCTGGCTGCTGCGACTGACCCGCCTGAGCCGGCACTTCCCGGTATCCGAGGACCCGCGGCCGCCGGGGGAATCCCGGGTCGCCGGCCGCGCACTGGTGGCCTCGCTTGTCCCGCTCGCAGACTGACCGGGGAATCGGGGGCCGGACCAGAGCGCCTCCGGAGGTGATTAGCGCATAGACTCGCAAATATCCACTCCGAGTCACGAGGGCCCGCTCGGAGGATCGCGGACCGGGGTCTACGACTCGCAGGGACTCGCGTCATCGCGTTCTGCGCGCGCGGTCAGCGGTCGGCACCGCAGGGAAGAGAAGCGATCATGACCGCGATCAAGGCATCGCGCACTTCGCACGACGAGCGCGCTATCGGGCATAACGGCATGCCGGAACCTGTTCGCTATGTGTACGGGGCGCAGGCGCGCCGTAATACCTTTGCCGCGCGGATAGCCCGGCGAAATGCGCACGGATGGTGGCAGCAGCCTGCCGGTCCGCCCCCTGCCAAAGCCCCCCGGCCGCAGGCTCCCCCGGGACCTGCGGCCGAACGAGAAGCTCCTGAGAACAGCCCACATTAAACGGCAGCGATGGTCATCAGGCCGCCTCGCGCGGCCGTTCTTAACGGCATTACCCGTCGACCAGGTCGGTGCTGACTCGCCAGAGCCGGGCCGCGGCGGCCTCGTCGTAGCTGCGCTTGGCTGATCTTTTCGGTTTGCTGCCGGCGAAATAGCGGCCTGTCACATGCTCGAGCTCAGGGGCGCAGGCCAGGTGGATTGACGTGGCGGCGCCGCGGGCCGGGGATTTCATGAACGGCCGCATGAAAGGGGTGAGCAGCCGCTGCGCTCTGCCCGAGTCCCCGGCGCCGAAGGAGGTGCGCGCCACGCCGGGATGCAGCACGTTGGCGGTGACCGAGCCGACCGGCAGCCTGCGGGCCAGCTCGTAGGTGAACAGCACGTTGGCGAGCTTGGACTGGTTGTAGGCCCGCGCGCCGGAGTAGGACCCTTCGCCCTGCAGGTCGTTGAAGTCGATCCGCCCGATGGCCTGCATATTGGACGACACCGTGACCACACGGGCCGGGGCGCTTTTCTCCAGCCGCTCCATCAGCAGGGCGGTGAGCAGGAACGGCGCGAGATGGTTGACGGCGAAGGTGCGCTCAAGCCCGTCAGCGGTGGCGTGCCGGGTGTTCCAGTACCCCCCGGCGTTGTTGATCAGCACGTCAATCCGCGGCAGGCGCTGGAGCGCCTCGTCCGCCAAGCGCCGTACCTCCGGCTGGGAGGACAGGTCCGCGACGAACACGTCCACCGGGCCGCCGCCGACTGCGCGGACCTCGCGGGCCGCGCTTGCTGCGCGGCCCGGATCCCGGCCGGTGATCGCCAGGTGCGCGCCCATCACGGCCAGGCCCAGCGCAGTCGCCTTGCCGATCCCGCCGGTGCCGCCGGTGACTAGTACCGTCCGTCCGGCCATCGGCCTGCTGCGGGTTTTTCCATGGTGATGCTCCTTCTGGTAACGGCATGCCGCCCGTCAGAGGCTGATGACGACCTTGCCCCGGGCGCGGCCGTCTTGGACGTATCGGATGGCGGCCGGAGTCTGGCTGAGCGGGTAGGTCCTGTCGATGGCCGGGGCGAGCTTTCCGCTCTCGATGAGGTTGCGGAGGACCGTCAGGTCCGCGGTGTTCTCCGATGCGACAAACGTGCTCAGCTTCTGGCTTATCAGCGGGAACAGCAGGCGGCCGCGGATCAGCCGGTCCATGCCGCCGAGCCACCGGCCGCCGGTCTCGCCTCCGACCATGACGAGCCTGCCGCGAGGGGCCAGGGCCCGGCGCAGGCGCGACAGCCGGCTGTTGCCGCCGATGTCGAGGATGACGTCGTAGCGGCGCGTGCCGTCGGCGAAGTCCTCGCGGGTGTAGTCGATCACCTGGTCGGCCCCGACGGACCGGACCAGGTCCGTCTTTGCCGTACTGCACACCCCGGTAACCTCGGCGCCAAAGGCCTTGGCGATCTGCACGGCGAATGTGCCCACGCCTCCCGACGCGCCGATGATCAGCACCGTGTCGCCGGCCTGAACCTGAGCGTGGTCGCGCACGGCCTGCAGGGCGGTGAGTGCGGAGACGGGAACCGCTGCCGCCTGCTCGAACGAGATGCTCGCCGGCTTGGCCGCGAGCCGTCCGGCCCGGGCGCGGGCGTACGGGGCGAGGGAGCCGTCGCAGCTGCCGTAGACCGCGTCGCCCGCGGCGAACTCGGTCACTTCGCGGCCGGTGGCCTCGACCGTCCCGGCGACGCTCCGGCCCGGGTTGGGCGCCTTGGGGGCGCGGAGCCCGAAGCCCGCGAGGCGCATCGGGTAGGGAAGGCCAGCCATCAGATGCCATGTTCCCCGGTCCACGCTGGCTGCGCGCACGCGCACGAGAATCTCGTCGGCTGCGATCTCGGGCCTGGCGATTTCGGCGAGCCGGAGCACATCCTCGGGGGCGGAGCCGTATTCGTCCTGGACGATTGCCTCCATCGTCTGCGCGCCGAGGGGCGCCGGGCCGGTCGTGCGGCGGGACGTTGCTGTCTTCATGATTTCTCCCAGCGTTGCTGACGGATGTCGGGTCGCGGCCGGCTGCGGGTGGCCGGCCGGCCGGCTCACGCGGCGAGGCTGAAGGGCGGGTACCGGTCGGTGCGGAAGCCGACGTAGGCCTCCACCCGGAGCGCGCAGCGATACGCGCTGACCAGGAAGTCCCGGATGCCCGCCGGATACTCGCCGGTGAGCAGCACGGCGAGGAAGCCGGCGATCAGGCCCAGGCACGCCAGGATGGCCAGGCCGGCCAGCACGAAGTACTGGGGGATGGCCAGGAACCACTTGTACAGCAGCTTCCAGCGCTCGAGGTGCTCGGGATAGGTCAGGCGGAGCGCGGTGCGCGGCTCCGCCCGGTCGTCCTCGCAGGACAGGTCGAAGTCGAAGGCGGATAGTCCTCGGGCATGAAGAAGGCGTAACTCATGGCGCGCCACTCGTACCGGTTCTGTCGTCATGGTCTCGCCGTCATCGCAGGCTTACGTCGTAAGTGATACGTTACACTTACAGTGTAAGTAAGTCAAGGCGACGACAGGAGCGAATGCCGATGGCGCGACCGGTCAACCCTGCCCTGCAGGCCAGGGTTCCCCTCAGCCGTGATCAGGTGCTGCGCGCGGCGGTCTCCTTCGCCGACCGGAGCGGTATCGGATCGCTCAGCATGCGCAAGCTGGGCGAGTCCCTCGGGGTCGAGGCGATGTCGCTGTACAACCACGTGGCGAGCAAGGGCGACCTGCTCGACGGCATGATCGATCTCGTCTTCAGCGAGATCGACCTGCCGGCCGGCGGAGCTGGCTGGAAGACGGCCATGCGCCAGCGAGCGATCTCCGCCCGCCAGGCCCTCTCGCGGCATCGGTGGGCGATCGGCCTGATGGAGTCGCGGACCTCACCTGGCCCCGCAACGCTGCGGCATCACGACGCTGTCATCGGAAGCCTGCGGGACGCCGGTTTCTCGATCGGGATGGCCGCGCACGCGTTCTCCGTCCTCGACAGCTACGCCTACGGGTTCGCGCTGCAGGAAGCGAGCCTGCCGTTCGACACCGCTGAGGAGACGGTCGAGATGGCCCAGATGATCATGGCCCGGTTCCCCCCCGACGAGTACCCCCATCTCACCGAGCTGACCCTCGAGCACGTGCTCCAGCCGGGGTACGACTACGGCAACGAGTACGAGTTCGGCCTCGCCCTGATCCTCGACGGTCTCGAACGGGCCCGGGACATGGCTCAGCCGTAAGCGGCGCATATCTCGCACGTCTTGGTGATCGGGCTTGCGCCCGGACTTGCCCCGCCGCGACCTGGCCGCCGGCTTGGCCAGCCCCTCGGCGACGGCGGCCTGGAGGAGTTCCGCGGGTTCTGCCGCAGCCGGGCGCGCAGCGCCTCCACCTCCGCCCGCAGCTCCTCCAGCTGCCCCTGACAGGCCTCCACCAGAGCGCGGAGCACGCCGACCTCAGCATCCTTAGCCTCGATCACCTCGCGCAGGGCGGTAGATCGGAC
>JBKQSL010000142.1:0-5975 GCA_052143655.1 Streptosporangiaceae bacterium
CGGTCGTCGCGGCGGCGACGACCCGGCCGCGAGCCGGCGCGGCCTGCTGGCGGCACTGGAAGTGGGTGGCCCTCGGCGCCGCCGGCGCCAGCGCGGCGGCCGCGGCGGCCGCGCTGACCGCGGCGAGCCCGCTGACCATGGCCATCAGCTCCGTGCGCACCACCGGCCAGCTGGCCACGGTGGAGCAGCTGACCGTGACCGTGACGAACAACACCGGCAGCGCTGTCCGCCCGGCCTACACCATCGAGGACGGCACGACCATGACGGCCTTCTGGCGCCGGGTGAGCGGACCCGCGGTGATCGGGCCCCATCAGCAGGCCAGCCTCACCATCGAGGCACCCAGCTACTTCGCCATGCCGTCGATCACCGACGGCTTCCAGGTCCTCGCCTTCTGCCAGTCGCCCGCGTCGGTCAGCCGGACGCCCGCCTACGTGGCCAGCCTGTGGCGTGTCGTGCTCCAGCCCGCCACCGTCAACGCGCCGGTCGCGGCCGGCCGGGTGGTCACCGTCCGGGCTGAGATCGTGAACCGGCTGGACCGGCCGATGCGGGTCGGGCACGTCCCGGTCTATCTCGGGCAGGTGATCTACGCGCAGCAGGGCATCCAGTTCAGCGAGGCGGTCATCAACCGGGGGCTGCCGGGTCAGACCCCCGTTGAGGCGCTCACCAACGCCAGCGGCGTGGCCACCTTCACGGTCCGCTCGCCGACGGGCAGCTCCAGCCCCGTCTACTTCGAGGCCAACCTGGTCAAGCCGGTGTCGTCCTATCCGTACGGATACTCCCCGATCCTGTCCGTGAGGTTCCGTCCATGAGTGAGGCCATCCCCGCCGCAGCGCCCCGGCTCCGCTGGGCCTCCTGGTCCCACGCCAGTGCGCAGGTCCGGATACGCCGGATCGGATATGCGGTCCTGGGCCTGCAGTTCGCCGGCTTCGCTGCCTGGAGCTGGGCGCTCTACAGCCGGTTCGCGCTCACCTTCGACTTCGCGATTTACCATCAGGCCTGGTACCTGATCGCGCACGGTGACCTCAACCCGTACAGCACGCTCACGCAGCGCCTGTTCTGGCAGAACCACAGCGAGTTCATCATGTGGCCGCTCGCGCTGCTCTACTGGGCCTGGCCGCACGGAGTCACCCTGCTGTGGGTCCAAGATGCCTGCGTCGTGGCAGCGGAGGCGGTCGCGTTCGGCTGGGCATGCGAGATAGCGCAGCGGCACCGCCCGGACGGCGAGTCACGATGGCTCATCGCGCTCGGACTGGTGCTGCTCGTCGCCAATCCCTGGATCTGGTGGTCCGTCTCGTTTGACTTTCACGCCGAGCCGCTCGCCCTTCTGCCCGCCGTCTTGCTGTTACGAGACCTGGCGGCAGGCCGACGGCGAGCCTGGGTCTGGGTGATCCCGCTGCTGGCGTGCGGTGACGTCGCCTGCACGTACCTGGCGGGCGCCGGCCTGGGCGGTGTCCTCGCCGGTCGGCGCTCTCGCATGCCGGGCGCTGTCATGGCCTGCCTGGGAGCCGCAGCCGTCGCCATCATCACTGCCATTCACGGCAATCTCGCCTCGGGAGGCGGCCTGGCTGTGTATTCCTACCTGGCAGCGGCCGGCACCGCGCCTTTAGGCCTGGGCGCCATCGTCAAGGGGATTGCCGCGCATCCGAGCGTGATGCTGCAAACACTCTGGGCAAAGCGACTTGACATCCTGGTCACCCTGAGCCCTTCCGGGCTCGTGGGCCTGGGCTATGCGCCGCTGCTGCCCTTCATGATCGTAGTGTTACTCGCGAATGCATTGTTCCAGGGATTGCTGTTCACAGAGCCCAGCTTCCAGAACCTGCCGGTCTACGTCCTCCTGCCGGTCGGCTCGATTGCTGTCGTCGCGTCGCTGATGCGGCGCCACAGGGCGGTGGCTTTCGTCCTGGCGGGCGTGCTGGCTGCGCAGGCGATCGGATGGGCCGTGGTGTGGCTGCCTAAGGCTCCTGGAGAATGGATCCGAGTCTCCGCGTCTAGCGCCCAGGCACTAGCGCAGGCCGATAACGCCATCCCGGCTCGTGCGCAGGTGATTGCTTCCCAGGGAATCATTGGCAGGCTCGCCAGCCGTGCCGACGTACGGGCGCAAATCATACCGGGGCAAATGGCTATCAGCAGCAGGGATACCTGGTTCTTGGTAGCCCCTTCGGCAGGTGTCGAGTCACAAAGCACGGCTAGTGCCATGGCATTGCTATCCGAGCTGGCCGGTCCCTTGCACGCCACACTTGTCATGCACGGTCATGGGATCTGGGCGTTCCGATGGCGGCCCCCGCGCGGAACGCGCACGCTGGCCATCCCCGGCGGGTTGGGGCCGCTGCCGGCCTGGGCCTCACCAGGCGCAGCGGGTCGGGACATCCTCGCCGGGCCGCCCGCAGACTGGCATGTCGCGGCCACCGGAGGCCAGGGCTACGTTACTGACGGGCTGGAGTGGCTGGAACCGGTCGGCCTGTACGAGGCCACCGTTGACTTGTCGGCAGCGGGACCAGTCAATGTGGAAGTCTGGGATGACAACGGCAACGTACTTCTGGCGCGGCGGAGCATTCCAGCGACAGCGGGCGTCCAGTCGGTGAGCCTGCCCGTTACCGTTATGAACCTCCACCGGCCATATTCGTACTCGGGCTGGGGACCGTTCCGCGTGGACTTCGTCCCGCCGCGGCCCGGTGAGCGGCTGGAGATCAGGGTATGGTCGCCCGGCCACGAACTGGTCGACGTCTACCGCGCGAAACTTGTGCGCGCCAGCGGCTGAACCTCTTTGAGGAATTTTTCTAGCCTGCCCGCCGAGAGCATGCTGATGACGAGACCGGCGAGAACCCGGGCATGATCCCGTTACGATCGGCAGGCTATTAAATCGCCGTCAGATCTATGCAGAGGAGTTATTTCGGGCACCAGCTTCGCTCAGGTAAGCATTCAGCTGCTGTGCGGATGACCCACGCTTGCTGACGCAGCGTGACTGCCTTGTGCCGTGGCGATCTTTGCAGAGCCGGCCCAGCGTGTTGGCTTGATTACGGTCCGGATGTCCTGATCATGGTGGCCTGTGACCTCGACGCCGCTGCCCGCCGCCGGATGCGCGGGCTGCGCTGCCCGTGACACGGTGATCGCGGAGCAGGGGCGGATGATCGAGGAGCTGCTGGCCAGGGTGGAGCGGCTGGAGCGGCTGATCTCGCGGAACAGCGGGAACTCCTCGATGCCGCCGTCGTCCGATGACCTGCCGGGGCGGCGGCCGCCAGCGGGCAAGCCGGCGCGGAAGGCCAGCAAGCGCACGCCGGGCAAGCAGCCCGGCGCGCCGGGATCGCACCTGGCGTGGAGCGAGGAGCCTGACGACACGGTGCCGCATTTCCCGGACGGGACGTGCGAGTGCGGCGCCGCCCTGTCCACCGCGGCCGACCTGGGGATCGCGGCGTCGCATCAGCAGGTGGAGATCCCGCTGGCGTCCGCGAGGGTCATCCAGCATGACCTGCACGCGGTGGCGTGCGGATGCGGGAAAGTTCACCACGCGGCCCGGCCGGCGGGCGTCAGCGCCGCCCGGGTGTCGTACGGCCCTAACCTGCAGGCGTGGTGCGTGTTCCTGATGGTCTCCCACGCGATCCCGGTGCACCGGTGCGCGGAGCTGATCGAAGCCCTGACCGGCGCGAAGCCCTCGGCCGGGTTCGTGCACGGCATGCTCGCCCGGGCCGCGGGAGTGTCAGAAATTCGGTGTGAGATTTCATGCCACTGACGTGGCGCCCGCGGATGGATGAAACTTGGAGGCGCGCCACCCGCTGACGTCGTACCCCCTTGGCGCTGCGTGCCTGTGTGTGAGATTGACGCTGGAGCCTGCCCGGTAGGTACCCCGGATTGCTGCTGCGAGCGCGTGTCACAGGATCTCGATCTTGTGCGGGCTCCGCGGGCGGCGCGCCCGTATCCAGTATCAGGGACCTGCAGGGAGGTGGCGATGGATATCGTTCATCCGCGCGTCGCCGGGATCGACGTGCACAAGAAAATCATCTGGGTCGCTGTCCGGCTGCCCGGCGAGGGGCCGGGCGAGCGGATCGTGACCGTGCGGAAGCTCGCTACGTTCTGGCGGCCGCTGCAGCAGATGGCGGCGTGGCTGGCTGAGCTGGGCGTGACCGACGCGGCGATGGAAAGCACGGGGATCTACTGGTGGCCGGTCTATCACGCGCTCGCCGCCGCGGGGATCGAGGTGTGCGTGTGCAACGCCGCCCACATGCGCAACGTGCCGGGCCGCAAAACGGACCTGCGGGACTGCCAGTGGATCGCCGAGCTGCACGAGCACGGGCTGCTGCGGGCCAGCTTCATCCCCGGCCCCGCGGTGGCGGCGCTCAGACAGCGGACGAGGTACCGCAAGAAGCTGATCGAGTCGCGCACCGCCGAGGGCCAGCGGCTGTCCAAGGTGCTGGAGGACGCCGGCATCAAGATCGACTCGGTGGCCAGCGAGCTGCTGGGCGTGTCGGGCCGGGACATGATCGAGGCGCTGATCGCCGGCGAGCGCAACCCGGGCGTGCTGGCGAACCTGGCCAGAAGACGGCTGCGCGCCAAGATTGATGCGCTGCAGATGGCGTGCGACGGCCGGTTCACCGACTCCCACGCCCAGATGTGCCGGCTGCACCTGGACTCCTACGATCATCTCACCGCCCGGATCGCCGAGCTGGACATCCTGGTCGCCGAGGCGGCCGAGCCGTTCGCCGCCATCATCGCCCGGCTGGTCACCATCCCCGGCATCGGGCCGCGCACCGCGCAGGTGATCGTGGCCGAGACCGGCGGCGACATGGCCCGGTTCGCCACCCCCGCCCGGCTGGGCGCCTGGGCCGGGCTGGCGCCCGGCGACAACGAGTCGGCCGGCAAGCGGAAGAAGGCCGCCGTCCGCCCCGGCAATCAGCACCTGCGCGCCGCGATGGTCGAGGCTGGCTGGTCCGCTGCCCGCACCGCCACCCGGCCCGGCGCCCGGTTCCGGCGGCTGGCCCGCCGGTTCGGCCGCGGCAACGAGAAGAAGGCCGCGGTCGCGGTCGCGCATACGCTGATCTGCATCGCCTGGGCCGTCATCAAGCACGACCAGGACTACGCCGAGGCCGGCGAGCAGTACTACGAGCAGCGCGACCAGCGCAACCGCGAGCACCTGATCCGGCACTACCAGCAAGCCCTGGCCCGGCTCGGCTACCAGGTAACGCTCGTCCCGCCCGATGACGGCAGCCCGCCGCCGGGCACAGACACCCCACCCACCGCAGCCCCGGACCAGGCCGCCTGACCCTCAACGCATGTCACCGGCGAGCCCACCACAGCCGGCTCGGCCGGCGCTGCCGCGTACCCGACCGGGGTCCCCAAGTTTCGTCACAGGAGGTGATCGATCAGAGACAATGTCCCAGGTCACGGGGGTGACGGGGACGGGGAGAGGTCAAGATGACAACGATAGGGACTGACGAGAGCGAGTTCAAGGACCCTGGCCTGCCGGTTCCGGCGGGGGGAACGGCGGAGCCAGCCGGGGGCGCTCTGGCCGGGCACGGGCTGGTGCTGCCGGAAGCGGTGGTGGCGGACCTGGCCGGGCGGCTGGTGGCCCGGGCGAGGGCCGGCGAGCCGGTGGCGCTGACCGGGCGGGGCGGGCTGCTGTCGGGGCTGATCGGGCAGGTGCTGCAGGCCGGCCTGGCCCTGGAGCTCGACGATCACCTGGCCGCGGGGGAAGGGGCTAACGGGCGGAACGGGTACCGGGCCAGGACGCTGAAGACCGAGGCGGGGCCGGTGACGCTGGCGGTGCCGCGGGACCGGGCCGGGACGTTCGAGCCGGTGCTGGTGGGCAAGGGCGAGCGCCGCACCTCGGGCATCAGCGGCACGGTGACCAGCTTGTATGCGGCCGGGATGAGCGTGCGGGATATCGCCCGGCACTGCCAGCGCACGATGGGCATCGAGGTATCCCACGACACGATCTCCCGGATCACTGATGAGTGCCTGGAGGACATGCGGGCCTGGCAGTC
>JBKQSL010000143.1:0-11643 GCA_052143655.1 Streptosporangiaceae bacterium
CGGCGGCGCAGGCCGCCGTGCGCACGCTCCCAGCGGGAGGCCGGGCAAGGCCGGGCGGACCGTGCCATTCCCGGCGTGCCGGGCTTGCGGCAGGCACGCGGCGGGGGCGGCCGCCGCTGGCCGCCCCCGCCGCTCCGGAGGGCCGCCGCCGCGGGTGCGGACGGCGGCGGCCCGCCAGGTCAGGACCTCGGCGTGGCGAGCATCCCGTCGGTGTTGCCTGCCCCGTCGGTGTAGAAGCCGACCAGGTCACCGCGGTCGTTGACGCCGTTGATGACGGTGGCGCCGGGGCCGTTCGGGTCATCGACGGTCGTGAAGCCGTGGCCGTGCCGCCAGGTGAAGCCGTGCATGACCGCGTTGCTGCCACTGCCGACGGTGTAGGCGCCGACGACCTCGCCGAGGTCGTTGAGGCCGAACGGCTGGGTCATCGCCGCGCCCGGAACGGCCAGCTTGGTCAGGTGGCCGCCGGAGGTCTTGACGAAGCCGATCGTGGTCCCGCCGTTCACGCTGTAGAACCCGGCCACGTCACCGAAGTTGTTGATCGCGGTGGCGGTGAGGGTCACGCTCTTGCTCAGGTTCGCAATGCCAGGGACCAGCACCCGGCTGAACCGGTGCTTCCTGATGTTGTACTCGTATCCCCGGCTCAGGCCCTGCCCGTTGGTGTAGAAGCCGACTGCGACCTGCCCGTCGTTGACGCCGAGCAGCTGGTCGACCGGGGGGCTCGCCTGGTTGGGCGTCGGGAAGTTCACCGCGTGGAAGTGGCCGCCACGGGCGTAGAACCCGAAGTTGTTGTTGCTCATGCTGGCGGTGTTCTGGGTGGAGTAGAACCCGACGGTGGTCCCGATGTCGTTCAGGCCGGTGACCTGGGTCTGCACTGAGCCGGGGAAGTTCTCGGCGGTGTAGTCGCCGGGCCCGTGCGGTGCCTTCAGCACGTAGCCCTGATTCGGGTGGCCCTGCGCGCCGGAGCCGAAGTAGCCGGCGATCTTCCGCAGGCTGTTGATCCCGAGCAGCTGGTTGAACGTCGGGTCGCTGGCGTTGTCCAGGGTGGTGAAGTGGTACTTGGCGCTGGCAGCGGGCATGGCGGCGGCGCTGGCCGGGCTGGCCGGGCCGATCAGCGCCGCCGCGCCGGCCGTGGCCAGCATGCCGGTGGCCAGCGCGCCGGTGGCCAGCGCGGCAGCGCCGCGGCGCAGGCCCGCCGTCGCCGGGATCCGCTTGCGGGGGCGATTGCTGGTGGAGATCATTTTCGGCTTTCCTTCCTGGAACATGCGGTGAAGCTCGGTCACCGCCCAGGCTGGCCGCCGCCGCTAGGGGGATCGCTGGGGGCTCGGGGGGAAACACCGGGGGACCGCCCGCGCGCATCAGGACAAGCAGCCGGAACGGCCGTCGCCGGTTACTACTGCCCGCCCAGCCGGCGGTACAGGGCGCTGGTCTCCGCGGCCGGGTCCACCCCCAGCTGGTCGCGCAGCGTCCGGGCGAGCTCCTGGTAGTGGGCGAGGGCGCGGGCAGCCTCGCCGAGCCGGGCCCAGCTGGTCATCAGCTCGCGGTGCGCGGTCTCGTTCAGCGGCTCGTGCGCGACGGCCCGGCGGAAGGCGGTGACCGCCGCCTGGTGCCGCCCGGCCGCCGCGTGCAGCCGGCCGGCCGCCAGCAGCGCGGCCTCGTAGCTGCGGCGCAGCTCGTCCCGGCGGGCCTGCGCCCAGTCACCCGCGGCCGCGCCGTCCAGGAAGTCACCGCCGTAGGCGGCGATGGCGCGCTGCAGATCCGGCAGCGCCGCCGCGGCCGGCCGGGCGGCGCGGGCGGCCCGGAGCGCCTGCTCGAACGTCTCGATGTCGCTGTCGTGCTCGCGATCGGTGCTGAACGCGTACTTCCCGTCGGCGAACCGGATCCAGCCGGGGTCGCCGAGCGCCCGGCGCAGTTCGCGCAGCGCAGTGTGCAGCGCGTTGCCCAGCTGCTGGCGGCCCTGGTCAGGCCACAGCGCCGCGCCGATCTGCTCCCTGGTCAGCGGCCCCGACGTGGCCAGCAGGAAGAACAGCTCCCGTGGCTTGCCGTAGCCCCAGTCGGCCGCCGACAGCGCGACCTCGCCGCGCTGTACCGTGGCCGCGCCGAGCACCCGGATCCGCAGCGGCGCTGCCACGTCTGCTGCGCCAGCGGCAGGTTCGGTCGCGGCGGGCTCGCCCCCGGCGGGCCCGGCTCGGCTGGCGCCGGCGGCACGGCGGTCATCGGCGTGCCCTTCGCCCGCGGACGGCGCGGCCGGGGCCTGGCCGGCCGGGGCGGGGTCGGCGGACGGCGCGGCCGGGGCCTGGACGACGGGGCCGGCCGCAGTCACCCCGGCGGCGGGGGAGACGACCGGGCTGACCGTGGTGACCCCGGCGGCCGGGACGACGGGGCTGACGGCCGTGACCCCGGCCGCGGGCGGCCTGGCTGTGGCTGCGGCCGCTGTTTCCCCGGCGGCCGGCGCGACGGCCGGGGCAGAAACGGCCGGCCCGTCCGCCGCCGCTGCCGCCGCTGCGGCCGCGGCCAGCTCGGCCTGCAGGTCCCTGATCGCCGCCAGCAGGCCCTGTCGCCAGGCCGCCTCGAACGCCTGGTCGCCGAGCGCGTCCCGGGCCCCGGCCAGCGTCTGGCCGTGCCGGGCGCTCTCGCACGGCGCGACCACGGTGCCGATCGCCCGCCGCATCGCCTCCGCCGCCGCCAGCAGCCGGGTGGCCTGGTCGGCGTGGCCGCGGCCCAGCGCCAGCGCCGCCAGGTCGTCGAGCAGGCTGGCCGTGCGCCACCGGTCCCGCAGCTCCCGGTGCAGCTGCAGGCTCTCCCGCAGCAGGTCCAGCGCGGCCGGGCCGCCCTGGTCGGCGGCCAGCAGGCCCAGCTGCTCCAGCGACCAGGCCACGCCCTCGCGGAAGCCGATCTGGTCAGCCAGGGACCGGCTCTGCCCGAGCAGTTCGGCGGCGCGCTGCGCCGCGCCCTGATACCGCGCGACCGCGCCCAGGCTGATCAGTGCCCACACCACCCCAGCCTGGTCGCCGAGCGCCCGGCACTGCTCCAGCGCGGTCGCCGCCTCGGCCCCGGCCCGCTCGAAATCACGCCGCAGCCACGAGGTGAAGGCCAGGTAGTTGCGGGCGGCGGCGATGCCGCCGGTGTCTCCGGCGGCCTGCGCGACCGCCAGGCCCTGCTCGTGCAGCTCGATCGAGCGCTGGTAGCTGCCCTGCTCGCGGGCCACGCTGCCGAGCACCTGCAGCGCGGCCGCGATCCCGCGGTCGTCGCCCAGCTCCCGCTGCAGCGCCAGCGCGGCTTCCAGCCGCCGGGCCGCCGCGCTGTAGTCACACTGCAGCAGCGCCAGCCGGCCGCTGCCGGCCAGCGCCCTGGCGCGCAGCCCGGCGGGGGCGCCGTCACCCGCGGCGATCGCCGCGTCCAGCCACTGGCGCACCTGGAAATGCTGGCCGCGCAGGTAGGCGTACTGGACCAGCGATCCGGCCAGCCGCAGCGCGGTCACCGCGTCCCCGTTGTCGCGGGCGAACTCCAGCGCCGCGCGCAGGTTCGCCATCTCCGCGTCCAGCCGGTCGAGCTGGTAGTCCAGCGCTCCGGGGGGCATGGCCTGGCCGCCGCCGTCGAGCAGCGGTTCGATCTCTTCGGCCAGGCTGGCCAGCCAGTGCAGCTGGGCCCGCCGGGTCTGCTCCAGCTCGCCGGCTTCCGCCAGCCGGCCGCGGGCATAGTCGCGTACCACGGCCAGCAGGTGATAGCGGACGTCACCGGCATGCTCGACGAGCAGCAGCGACTTGTCGGCCAGCCGGGCGAGCAGCTCGATCATGCGGCCGGCCTCGATATCCGGCCCGCCTTCGACCGGCCCGGCCGCGACGTGCTCGGCCGCCGCCAGCGTGCATCCGCCCGCGAACACCGCCAGCCGGCGGAACACCACCCGCTCCTCGGGCTCGAGCAGGTCGTAACTCCAGTCCAGGGTCGCGCGCAGGGCCTGATGCCGGCGCGGCGCGGTGCGCGCGCCGCCGGTGAGGACGGCGAAGACGTCGTCGAGGCGCTCAGCCAGCTGGCTGGCCGACATGATCCGCATCCGCGCCGCAGCCAGCTCGATCGCCAGCGGCAGGCCGTCCAGTCTGCGGCAGACCGCCACCACCGCGGCCGCGTTCTCGCCGGTGACCCGGAAGTCAGGCCGTACCAGCCGGGCCCGCTGCTCGAACAGGGTGATCGCGTCGTAGCCCGCCAGCTCCGGCGCGGCCGGGCCCGTCTCGCCGCCGGGCAGCGACAGCGGCGGCACCGGCCAGCCCTGCTCCCCCTCGACCCCGAGCAGCTCGCGGCTGGTGGCCAGGATGGTGAGCGCCGGGCAGCTGCCGAGCAGCTCCCCGGCCAGGTCCGCGACGGCCCCGGTCAGGTGCTCGCAGTTGTCCAGCACCAGCAGCACCGGCTCGTCGCCGAGCTGCTCAGCGATGGCCCGGGCGACGTCAGGCCCGGTGGTGTCGGCGACCTTGAGCTGCCCGGCCACCGCTGCGGCCACCGCGCCCTGGCTGCCGACCGGGGCCAGGTCCACCCAGAGCACGCCGCCGGGGTATCCCTCGCCGGCGGCCTGCGCGGCGGCCAGGGCCAGCCGGGTCTTGCCGGTGCCGCCCGGGCCGGTCAGGGTCACCAGCCGACCCTGGCGCAGTGCCTGGACCACCTCGGTGAGCTCGCGGCGCCGGCCGACCAGCGAGGACAGCCGGACCGGGAGCCGCGCGGTACTGAGCGCTGCCATGCCCTGCCTTCTCGCGTCGCGGTGTTCCGGCTCGGTGCCAGTGTCCCACCGCGCCGCCACCCGGGGGAGAAAGCGCCGCCGCCGGGGGCAAACGCGGCCGCCGCCGGGCCGGGCCGGCCTCGGCTAAGGTGAGACGGTTAGCAGATCACGTCCCTGTCGCCGGGCGCGCCGTCGCGGCCCGGGACAGCCTCTAGCTGGCGAGACTCCGTGACTAGGCTGGTCATCAAGCTCGGCTCGAGTTCCATCGCGCGCGGCGACGGACTCGCGCTGGATGTTATCGCCGGCCTGGTGAACCAGATCGCCGTGGCCCAGCGGGACGGTCACGAGGTCCTGCTGGTCACCTCCGGCGCGGCCCGGCTGGGCCAGCGCCTGCTGGCCTTCGAGGGGCCGACGGCCGGCGCCGGGTCCGCGCTGCGCGGCCTGGTCGATGACGTCCGGTCGGCGCTGGCGCAGGCCGGATCGCCGGGCGCGGCAGACGCGCTGCGGGCCACGCTGGAGCGTTATGACGGGTCCGGGGTGCTGCCGGGTGGCCTGGCGGTGGCCCTGCCGGCCTCGGTCGGCCAGCCGGCCCTGATGGCGCTGTACCGTCAGCTGGCGGCGGCTGTGGGCCTGGAGGTCTGCCAGGTCCTGGTGTCCAAGAGCGACCTGGACTCGCCGCGGGCCATGGCCGACCTCGGCGGCCTGCTGCGCGCCGCGGCGGACCGCGGGCTGCTGCCGATCATCAACGGCAACGACACCGCTGACCCGGTCTCGGCGCTGGACAACGACCAGGTCGCGATCGCCGTGGCGGTAGCGGCTCAGGCGGAGCGGCTGCTGTTCCTGACCGATGTGCGGGGCGCCTACCGCGACCCCGCGCTGCGCGAGCGGATCACCAGGCTGACGCCGGAGGAAGCCCGGTCGGTCCGGGTCGCCGCGCTCGGCACCGGCCGCGGCGGAATGGGGTCGAAGCTGAGCGCCGCCGCCCGTGCGGCCTACTGCGGAATCGAATGCGTCATCGGCTCGGCGGCCGAGCGGGACGTCGTGGCCCGCAGTCTCAACCCGCGGGCGCGGATGGGCACGGTGGTGCGGGCGGCCGGGCGGCAGCTGGATGAGTCGCGGCGGTGGATCGGCGGCGTCGCCTACTCGGTGGGCTCGGTGGCGATCAACCGGGAAGCCGAGGGGAGCCTGCGGGCCGGGTCGACGCTGTTCCTGTCGGGCATCAAGCGGGTGGATGGCGATTTCGCCGCCGGGGCGGTGGTCGAGCTGGTCGACGTGCGCCATCCGCAGCGGCTGATCGGCCGCGGCCGGGTGGCCCTGCCGTCGGCGCTGCTGCGGCTGCTGCGCGCGCTGTCACCGGAAGACGTGGCCAACGTCATCTCCGTGCTGTTCCGGATCCGGCATTCACTGGCCGAGCACGGGGCCAGCGCCAGCGAGCGCGCTGCCGTCCGGGCCGAGATCCTCTGCCCGGAAAAATTCGAGGACTGCGGCGAGCTGGCGGGCGGAACCTCCACCGCTGCCGGCCGGGCATGGGCGCAGCTGCAGACGTTCGCGGCCGAGACCGTCATCGAGCTGACGGATGCGCTGATGCTGGCACAGCCGCGGGTATGCGCGGCAGTGCTGCTGGACGGCGGCTTCCGGGCGGGCCGGGTCTGGGCCGAGACCGGGGCACGCCGGGCGGCTCGCGACATCCATGCCATTCACCGCGATTCCGTGGTCATCTACGGCGAGAGCTAGCCGCCTTCGCCGGCCTGCGCCGGCGTGACCACGTACTGGCGCAGGTACAGGTCGCGGAACGTCACCGGCCCGCGCGGGCCGGGCACCCGGTCGATATTGATGCCGGTTTCCGGCAGCGACAGCAGCTTGAAGCCGTCGAGCAGCCGGGGAGTGGCGTTCCAGAACGCGCCGGTGCCCGCGTAGGCACCGAGGAACTCGCTCGCGGCCGCGGCGTCCTCGGTCAGCACGCAGGCGGCCAGCCCGGAGGTTTCCCGGTTGGCGATCTTTGCGGCCTCGGCGGGCCCGTCGGCCACGGCCACGGTCACGGTCGCCTCCCGGCCGGTGTCCAGTGCCCACTCGTGCCCGAGCGGATGCTCGTGCGGCGGCAGGGACAGGGTCACCGACAGCCGTTTCGCCAGCTCGGTCAGCTGCGGCAGCTGCTCGTCCCAGCGGGCGCGGTGCACCAGCAGCAGGTTGAGCCGGTTGCAGACGCCGAGCCGGTCCAGGCTGGCCTCGATCAGCCCGCTCGCGCGCGGCCAGTCCGCGGCGGCGTCCAGGTAGATCACCGCGCCGCCGTCGGCGTGCGCGAGCGTGCGCACGCCGTGCTGCGCGGCCTCGGCGGCCAGCTCGGCCGTGCTGGCCCCGCTGCCGCGCAGGATCACCAGCGGGATCAGCCCGGGCTGGGCGACCAGCGCCCGGGCGGCGGCCCGGCCGGGCACCCGCACCAGCGCGATCGCCTTCGGGCTGAGCCCGGCGTCGGCCAGGGCCGGGCCCACCACCTGGTCGACCAGGACTGCGGCCGAGCGCAGCGCGGCCGACCCGGTGCGCAGCACGCCGGCGTTGCGCGACTTGATGAACTGCGAGGCGATGTCCACCACGACGTTCGGCCGGGCCTCGAAGTTCGCCCCAATCACCCCGACCGGCAGCCGCCGCTCGCGCAGCACCAGCCCGCCAGGAAGCTCGCGGATGACTGTGCCGGCCTCGTCGGCCTGCGCGGGCACGCCGGCCAGCTCGGTGAGCTGCCCGGCCATCGCGCGCAGCCGTGCGTCGTCGAGCAGCAGCCGGTCCAGGATCGCGCCGGGCGCTCCGTCCGCCCGGGCAGCGGCCATGTCCTCGGCGTTGGCCGCGATGACCTGCTCGGTGCTGTCGCTCAGCCGGGCCGCCATGGTGGTGAGCGCCGTGTCCAGCACGGCCGCCGGCGCGAGCCGGAGAGCCGCGCTGGCCCGTGCTGCCGCCTGCGCCGCGGCGGCGACCGCAGCGGATGCGGTCGCCTGCTGATCTGCCGTCATGATGTCTGCCACTGCAATGCCTGTCGTCCCGTCGGTCATCACGATCGTAGCGACCCTGGGCCGCGGCGGGCTCAGGTCCGGCTACCCGGTCCGGCCGCGCGGCTCGCCCGCGCTCACCGGCCGGCCCGAACGGTCAGCCGGCCGGCCCGAACGGTCAGCCGGCCGGCTCCGTCGGCTCCGCGCGGGCGGCAGCGGCAGCAGCGGCGGCGCCAGCCGCCTCGCCCCGGCGCCGGGCCCGCTGGCCGTAGACAGCCATCCAGGCCACCAGCACGCCCGCGACGGCGAACGGCATCACCTTGGAGATCGCCAGCGCCGTTCCCGTCGGGAAGTACTCGACGATGACGACCCGCGCCGCCGCCTCGGCCAGGTAGGCGATCCCCCACACCACGGTGAAGACGATGAACGTGCGGCGGAACCCGGCGTACTGCCACCGGCCCGAGAAGTCCCGGCCCTTGGGCGTCTGCGGGCCGATGAACTCCAGCGCGAACCGGTATATCAGCGGCCGGGCCGACCACAGCGAGGCCAGGCAGACCAGCCCGAATATGCCGGTCGGCACCGATCCCTCGATCAGCACCAGCCGGGCGCTGCCGCTGGCCAGGCCGAGCACGGCGCCGACTGCGATGCCCAGCAGGACCAGCGCGCCGACCGCGTCCAGCCGCCGGTCGCGGATCACTGCCAGCGCGACCCCGCCAGCGGGCAGCACGCCGCTCAGCACCAGCGCCATGACCTGGCTGAACCCGGCCGATCGCAGCCACGAGTAGGCCAGCAGCGGCCCGGCGATGTCAAAGATGACGATCGGCGCCAGTGACTGCAGCTTGCCGCGGCCCCCGCTGCGCCGTCGCGACTGAGCACCGCGGTCCGCGCTGGGCCGCAGCGCGGGATCAGCCTGGTCGCTTCCGGGCCGGCCGCCGCTGGCCAGCGGCCCGGCGGGCGGGCTGATCCTGGGATCTGGTCCGCCAGCGGTCGGCCCGTCGGATTGCGATACACTCATGCAGTGCATGCTAACTCACGAACGGAACAAATATTGCACTATGTCGTGAGAATCTGAATGACAGGTCCCGCTACGGTCAGCCCGCGCATGGGCCTGGTGTGCTTTGCCTTCGGAGTGGCCACAGTGCCCTACGACGGGCAGCTGCCGGCCGGCCAGCTGCCCGGGCCGATGCTGATCCGGCTGCTTGCCGACCTCGGCATGTCCGAGGCCGCGGCCCGGTCGGTGCTGCTGCGGATGCGCCGGGAGGGCTGGATCGAAGCCCGCCGGTCCGGCCGCGAGGCCCGGTACCGGCTTGCCCCGGCCATCGGCCTGGCCCAGGCGCGGATCGAAGCCCAGCTGCGCGGCCGCCGCCCTGCGTGGGGCGGCGCGTTCAGCGGGATCTTGTACGAGGTTCCCGAGCAGGCGCGGTCCTTCCGCGACCGGCTGCGCCGGACCGCCCAGCTGCTGGGCTACGCGACCTTGCACCCCGGGCTGCTGATCGCGGCCAGCGACCGGTGGGAGGAGCTGACCGGGCTGCTGCCGCCCGCGCCGGCCGACAGCCAGCTGCTGCGCACGCAGCTGACGCTCAGCATGGCCGACAGCCGCCAGATCGCGGCCCGGCTGTGGCGGCTGGACGAGCTGGCCGACCGCTACCGCTCGGTGGCGGCGACGGCCGCCAAGCAGGTGGAGATCGCGGACCGGAATCCGGCCGGGCCGCAAGCGCTGCGCGCGTTCGCCGCCGCCACGCTGCCGATCTTCGAGGTCAGCACCGACGATCCGGACCTGCCCGCCGAGCTGCTGCCGGCCGACTGGCCGGGCAGCCAGCTCGGCACGGTGCTCTACCAGGCATTCCAGGCCTTCCACCCGCTGATGGCCGACTACCTGGCCAGCCTGGTGAGCCAGGGCGGCTAACTGCCCTCGGCCCGCGGCGTTCCGTTTGCGCCATCCGGTTGCGGCTGGCCTGCCCGCACCGGCGCTGGCCGCGTCAGCCGCGGCCGTGGCCGTGGCCGTCGCGGCCGGCGTCGCCGACTACCTGACCTGGCCCGGCCGGGCCGGCCGCGCGGCTGAGGCCGCGGCTGAGACAGTGGAGCCGTGACAGGCACATCCGCCGCCGCGGCCGGGCCCGGCGGCACCACAGCGCGTCCCGGCAGCGGCGGCGCTGGCTACCTCCTGGACAACCGGCAGGCCGAGGCGGGGGAGCGGCTGGCCGCGCTGTCGGCCATCTTCGACCCGCCGACGTTCCGCCGCATCAGCGAGCTGGGCATCGGCCCTGGCTGGCGGTGCTGGGAAGTCGGGGCCGGCGGCCCGGCCGTGCCGCGCTGGCTGGCTGGGCACGTCGGCCCGGGCGGCCGGGTGCTGGCCACCGACATCGACGTGTCCTGGCTGGCCGAGGCCGGCCGGGGCGTGCAGGTCCGGCGGCATGACGTGGCGGCCGACGATCCGCCGGACGGCCCGTTCGACCTGGTGCATGCCCGGCTGGTGCTGGTGCACGTGACCGGCCGGGACCGGGCGCTGCGCACGCTGGCGGGAACCCTGGCGCCGGGCGGATGGCTGCTGGTGGAAGACGCTGACCCGGCATTGCAGCCGCTGCTGTGCCCCGACGAGTACGGGCCGCAGCAGCGGCTGGCCAACCGGCTCCGGGCCGGGTTCCGGCAGCTGATGGCCGACCGGGGCGCCGACCTGAGCTACGGCCGGCGGCTGCCCCGGCTGCTGCGCGAGGCCGGGCTCGCCGATGTCGAGGCGGAAGCATTCTTCCCGGTCACCTCGCCCGCGGCTGCCGTGCTCGAGGCCGCGACCATTCGGCAGATCCGCGGTCAGCTGATCGAGGCCGGGCTGGCGACTGCCGAGGAGATCGCGGCCCACCTGGCGAACGTCGAGGCAGGCCGGCTGGACCTGGCCACCGCGCCGATGATCTCCGCCTGGGGCCGCCGCCGCTGATCGGCGTGCGGGCCGCCGCCGATCCGCCCGGGCCGCCGCTGATCGGCCGGGGCGCCGCTGATCGGCCGGGGCGCCGCTGATCGGCCGGGGCGCCGCTCAGCGGACTGGGCAAGCGCCGGACCAGCCCGTGACCGGACCGCTGCTACTAGACCGGCGGTCCCGGCCTGTGCCGATACCAACCCCCGTGATGGGTCCCATCACGGGCACCTGCCCTGTGGCGGGACCCATCACAGGGGTGCGCGCCCTGCGGGGGCGGCCGCACCGGCGCCAGGCCGAGCCCGGGCGGGCCGCGAGCGGTTCTCAGTTCCCGGGGGTAACCCGATGGTTGCGGCAATCAGGGGCACCCAACCCCGTGGTTGTGGCTCTCATGGGGATGGCCGGGCCGGGCGGCCTGCGGGCTGAGCGGCACCGCGGGATCCGGGCCGGGCCGGGCCGGGCGGCCTGCGGGCGGACTGGCGCCACGGCGCGCCGGAAGCTTGTAAGCTAGGGAGGCCCTCGGTGCATGCGCCGGGGAGGCTGGTCACCCGCTCGGTCCCCGAGCGCGGGCTGCGGGTGGCTGCCAGCGCGGCGGAGTAGCTCAGTCAGGCAGAGCAAGCGGCTCATAATCGCTGTGTCGCCGGTTCAAGTCCGGCCTCCGCTACGGCTCGCCCTCCGGCGGGCGGTCTTCGGGCCTGGGTCACCTGGCCTCGAACACTGCTGCCTGGACGGCGGGAATATCCGCGAGCGCGCGCGCGCTCGCACGGCAGCGGCCTGGGCAGCAGCCCGGCCGCAGTCTTTTGATTGTCCGTACGGGAGAAAGGCACTCCGCTGTGGCTGCGACTGACGTCAGGCCGAAGATCACCCTGGCCTGCCAGGAGTGCAAGCATCGTAACTACATCACCCGCAAGAACCGGCGGAACGACCCCGACCGGCTCGAGCTCAGCAAGTACTGCCCCAACTGCCGCAAGCACCAGCCGCACCGCGAGACGCGATAGCAGGCTGCCCGGCATCCGGCTCGCCCGGCGCTGGCCCCAGACGGCCCGACTGGG
>JBKQSL010000144.1:0-18079 GCA_052143655.1 Streptosporangiaceae bacterium
TGGACGCACGAGATCGCCCTGCAGAACAAGCTGCCGCGGGATCCTGCCGCCGTCTACCCGGTGTGCACGAAGTTCAGCGGCGACTCGCCGGTCGAGTACCCGGAAGAGGAACTCTGGTACGCCGATAAAGGCGATGTGGCCGAACCCGGCCCGGCGAAGCCTGAACCGTTCGACCTTGCGGCAGTCAACCGCAAGCTCGCCGCCCTCCCAGCCGCTGAGGGAGCCTGAACTCAACTGCGTGATCAGCTGAAGATGTCGTGGGTGACCCTCGACCGGTTCTGTGAAGAGGAGGCGGCGAAGGACGAGTCGCTGCGCCGCAAGCTGGAAGCTGACTACAGGCCGTTGCGATCGAGTGCGTTGACGCTGACCGATGACGAACTGATGATTGTCGCTGACCTCGCCAGAGGCGACGCTGGTGCCATTGAGGATGCCCTCGAAGCAGCGTGGGAGCTTCAGCGGAGTGCCGGCTGACTGTGGGGTACCAGGCTCGCCTCGGTGAGACCGCCCGCAATGATGTCGCACAGCGTGATGCGCGGCAACCAGGGCGGCGTGGGCCATCCGGGCGGTCTCCGCCTGCTGGCCGGGCCGCGGCCCGCACGTTACCCGCCGGTTTCCCCGTTCTTAGATCTCTGTTGCGCAAGTTGTAAACCTTCATG
Source organism: Streptosporangiaceae bacterium (assembly GCA_052143655.1). Lineage (GTDB taxonomy): Bacteria > Actinomycetota > Actinomycetes > Streptosporangiales > Streptosporangiaceae > CAVSUR01. The sequence continues at coordinate 657 of JBKQSL010000144.1, forward strand.
CGGATTACGGCGTCTCCTCAGCTAAGGGCCGTAAATACCGCAAATGATCTAGGCCAGGGAATGATCTTCTGGCCAGCGAGGGGAGTGACGTGCGCAGATACCTGCTAGCGCTCAGTGCGGGCGCGGTGCTGCTGACGGTCGGGATCCCGGCTGCGCAAGCCGGGACGGGCGGCGAGCAGCCGCCATCAGGCGCAGTGTCCGCGACGCCGGTGGCCGATACGCCGCATCTGGCCACGACTTCCAGTCCCGTCGAGCAGATCCGCCAGCTTGTCCAGTGCGGCGGCACGATGTACGCGGTGGGCAGCTTCACCTCGATCAGGAAGGGCAGCTCAAGCTACGCCCGAACTGACATCTTCAGCTTCAGCGCGACCGCGCCGTACACGGTGACCTCCTGGGCGCCGCAGGTCGTCGGCAGCACCGGCGCCAACGAGGAAGGCGCCGCCGCGATCAACTCCATCGCGTTCAACGGCGGCAACTGCGCAGACGCTTACATCGGCGGGAACTTCACCAAGGTCAACGGGACCAGCGTCAGCAACATCGCCGAGATCAGCACCAGCACCGGCAACGTCGTGACTGGCTTCGGGCACGACGCCAGCAGCACGGTGGACACGCTCGCTGCGGTCAACGGCCACCTGCTGGCCGGCGGCAGCTTCACGAGCATCAACGGCAGCAGCGTCCGGGACATGACCAGCCTGAGCCCGGCCACCGGCAAGACCGACGGATTCCTGAGCCTGAGCATCAGCGGCAGCATGGTCTACAACCAGCAGCTCAGCCACGGCGGCACGCTGGACCTGGTGGAGGGCATCTTCAGCTCGGCCGGCGGCGATGCGCGCCGGCAGATGTTCATGCTGAACGTGTCGGGCGCCAAGGCGAGCGTGACCGGCTGGACGTCGCCCACGCTGAACATCGCCTGCACCGAGTCGTTCTGGGCCCGCGCGGCCTCCTGGTCGCCGGATGACTCGACCGTGTACGTCGGCACCACCGGCTACCACGAGCCGGGCACGAGCACGCACGGGCCGCGCCCGGCGGGCAGTCCCTGTGACACCGCGATGGCGTTCCCGGCCACGCAGTCCTCGGTGAGCCCGAAGTGGATCAACCAGACCGGCTGCGACTCGCTCTACTCCACCGCGGCGGACAGCAGCGCCGCCTACTTCGCCGGGCACGAGCGCTACTCGATGAATCCCAACGCGTGCAACACCCTCGGCTCCGGCGGGTACAACGCGCCGGGCATCGAGGGCCTGAACCCGGCCAATGGCGCGCTGTACGTGAACTCGGGCGGCACCGCGGGCTACTACAGCCGCGCCCGCGGCCTCGGTGCTGACGACATGCTGATCACCAGTGCCGGGCTGTGGATTGCCAGCGACAACTACGAGGGCAGCGCCAGCTGCGGCGGGGTCAGCGGGCTGGCCGGAATCTGCCTGCTGCCTTACAAGTAACAAGCCGCCCGGCGCAAGGCCCCGTCGTCCCGGCGCGAGACCGGGACGACGGGGCCTTGTCGTATCTGCGTAGTGCTCGGTGGCGCGGGCTAGCCGACGATCGGGCCCTGCTGCACGCCAGCGAGGTCGGCGCGCTTGACCCGGATGGCCACGATGGTCACGATCAGCGCCAGCAGCGCGATCACGGCCGAGACCTCGAAGCCCCGGGAGAAGCCGACCGCGAGGGCGTGGTACTCGATGGCCTTCGTGGCCTGCGCTATCTGGGCCGGGGTCAGAGGCACCGGGTGACCGGCCTTGGCGGCGGCGATCGCGGCGGACCTGGCCGCCGCGGCCGAGTTCCGGGCGGTGTTGGCCACGACGGTCCAGGCCACCGTGCCGAGCAGGGCCAGCCCGATGGAGCCGCCGACCTGCTGGCCGGTGTTAAGCAGGCTGGAGGCCAGGCCCGCGTCGCGGTCCTCGACCTTCGACAGCGCGACCAGGGTGGTCGGCATGAACAGCATGCCCAGCCCGGCCGCGGTGACCATCATCGGGCCGAGCAGCCCGCCGGCGTAGCTGCTGTGCTCGCTGATCCGCGACAGCCAGAACATCCCGCCCGCCGTGATCGCCGAACCGGCCAGCAGCAGCGGCCGGGCGCCCACCCGGGGGATCAGCTGCGAGCTGACGCCGGCCATCGCCATGATGACCGCCACCATCGGCAGGAATGCCAGGCCGGACTTCAGCGGGCTGTAGCCCCAGACCGTCTGCACGAAGATGGTCAGGAAGAAGAACATCCCGAACATCGCCATGCCGATGCACAGCATGATCAGGTAGGCGCCGGACCTGTTGCGGTTGCGGAAGATCCGCAGCGGCATCAGCGCGTGCGGGCTGCGGGACTCGATCAGGACGAACGTCAGCAGCAGCACGACCGCGGCGGTCAGCGATACGACGACCTTGGGGTCGCCCCAGTGCGAGACGCCGTTCTGGGTGGTGGCGGCTTCGGTCAGGCCGTAGACCAGTGCCGCGACCCCGAGGGTGCCGGTCACCGCGCCGGGCAGGTCGAACCGGCCGTGCCGGCGCTCCGACTCGGCGAGCACCCGCGGGGCGATCAGCGCGACGACGATGCCGATCGGGACGTTGACGAACAGCACCCAGCGCCAGGAGGCGTAGGTGGTCAGCACGCCGCCAGCCAGCAGGCCGACCGCCGCGCCGCCGATGGACATGGCCGCGTAGACGCCCATCGCCCGGTTGCGCGGCGGGCCCTCCGGGAACGTCGTGGTGACCAGCGACAGTGCGGTCGGGGCGATGATCGCGGCGCCCACGCCCTGCAGGGCGCGAGCCGCGAGCAGCCATTCCTGGCTGGTGGCGAAGCCGCCGAGCAGCGAGGCGGCGGAGAACAGGATGATGCCGGCGATGAAGACCCGGCGGCGGCCGAGATTGTCCCCGGCCCTGCCGCCGAGCAGCAGCAGCCCGCCGAAGGTCAGGGCGTAGGCGTTGACGACCCATTCGAGGTTGGTGCCGGAGAATCCCAGCGCCTTCTGGATGTGCGGCAGGGCCACGTTCACGATGGTGGCGTCCAGTACGACCATCAGCTGGGCCGTGGCGATGACGACCAGGGCCAGGCCCAGATGGCGGTGTGCCGGGCGGCCGCTCGGCGGCGCGGACCGGCCGTCGGCGACGGCGGTGATGCCTGGCGAGCCGCCCCGTCCGGTTTCGGGCGTGTTGGCAGACATGCGTTTCTCTCCTCTGCTGCTGGGCTGGAGTTCAGTTGCTGCTGGGCTGGCGGCACCGGGCCCGGGCGGGCGGCGGCCGCATGTATCTGTCGCACGGGCTGAACTGGCCACTGTGCGCTTGGTCACTGCGGGTACCTGGCGGCGCGCTTATCGCGCGCCGGGTGAGCTAGCGGGCCGGCCCGGACGCGGCGCGCGGAGTCGCGGTCACCTCCTGTCCGGCCACGGCGGGAGCGGGCGTGGCAGGCGGCTGGTCAGCCTCGGGCTGGACGCCCGCAGGCTGCGCGGCACCGGGCTGCGCCGTCCCTGACTGCACGCTGGCGGGCGCCTCGGCTCGCAGCATCTTGCGGATCAGGCTCAGCAGCTCAGCCCGTTCCTGCTCGGTCAGCGCGTAGCTCCAGGGCATCCGCGCCGCCATCTCGCTCTCGATGCGGTGCTTGAGGTCGAGCCCCGCGCCGGTCAGCACGATGTTCTTGACCCGTCGGTCAGCCGGGTGCGCCTCGCGCCGGGCCAGCCCGCGCTTTTCCAGCATGTCGGTGATCGCGGTGACGAACGACGGATCACAGTGCATCTTCTTGCCGAGATCCTTCATCGCCATCGGGCACTCCAGGATGTGCAGCGCCTTCAGGAAGCTGCCGGGAACGCTCAGCCGCTGGGCGATGCTCTCGCCGAGCGCGACGATGCGCCCGATGAGCTCAAGGGCGGCGTCGAGGATCTCTTCCTCGACTTCCTCCCCGTGCGGCCGGTCGGTCACTGCTGGCTCCTGTCCTGCTCCGCTGCCCGGCCGGTCCGCCCGTCGTCCCCCGTGGCGGCCGCTGGCAGCTGAGCTTCTCAATAGTGCTGAGCTTCTCAATAGTTGAGTAACTAAACCTTAGATCGATGCGTTGAGGATGTCAATCGTTCAGACCCTCAATCATTGAGGTGCCCCAACTTCGCCGGACGCCGGCCCAGGAGCAGTCGCAGACGCAATGCCCGCCGGCCGCCATCCGCCGCGCCGATGAGCTGCCTGCGAACCGGTGGCTGCCGGTTACATCTTCGTGAGCACGCGCAGGCCCAGGAGCACGAGGATGATGATCAGGATGGCGATGGTGCCGCTGCGCGACCGAGTACGGCGGAACGAGGGCAGCCTGCCCTTCTTCGTCGTCTTGATGTCGCCGTGCGCCGCGTAGGCCCGGTTGGAGTGCCAGCCGAGGAAGCCGCCCACGACCAAGAAGACAATCACCACCAGGAGTACTGCCCCGGTCATGGCAAGTCCTTCCGTTCGCCGGCCGTTTACAGATCCTCTCGCACCGCCGTTACCGGCTCCAGCGGAAACGCCGGTTCGGGCGGCTGGCAGGATGGCCGGGCAGCGATCCATCAGTCATCACCCGAGGGAGAATTGCGCATGGACGAGGCGCTGACCGCGCAGACCATCAGCATCACCGGGAACGGCGGCGACGAGATCGAGGCCTACCTGGCCCGGCCGGACGGGGTTGCCTCCTTCGGCGGCGTGGTGGTCATCCACCACATGCCCGGCTACGACTCGGGCACCAAGGAGATCGCCAGGAAGTTCGCGGCGCATGGCTATGCGGCCCTGATGCCGAACCTCTATCACCGGGAGGCTCCGGGCGCCAGCCCCGACGACGCCGCGGCGGCCGCGCGTGCCCAGGGCGGCGTTCCGGACGAGCGGCTGGTCGGCGACGTCAGGGGCGCGGCCGAGCACCTGCGCGCGCTGGAGGGGGCCAATGGCAGGGTCGGCGTGATCGGCTACTGCTCCGGCGGCCGCCAGTCGTTCCTGGCCGCGTGCGGCCTGCCGCTGGAGGCTGCGGTGGACTGCTACGGCGCCTTTGTCGTCAAGCCGCCGCCCGCGGACCGGCCGCTCAAGGCCCAGCCGATCGTCGACATGGCCAAGGACCTGTCCTGCCCGCTGCTCGGCCTGTTCGGGGCCGAGGACCAGTACCCGTCGCCGGACGAGACAGCGCAGCTGGGCAAGGCGCTCGACGAAGTCGGCAAGCCGCACGAGTTCAACACCTATGCGGGCGCCGGACACGCGTTCTTCGCGGTTGACCGGCCGTCGTACCGGGTCGAGGCCGCGAATGACGGCTGGGAGAAGATCTGGGGTTTCTTCGGCCGCCACCTGGCCGGCTGAGGGAGTCCGCCATGTGCACATACCTGACGGAGAAGATCGCGGTCGACGGCAGCGGGAAGGGGGCCGCCGGCTGGTTCCACGTCAGCGGCGCGACGGTCTACTTCGACCATCCCGTGCACGCCGCTGCCGGGCACACGCTGAACATCGACTTCCTGAACCCGGCCAAGGGACCGTCCGCGCGGGTGGCGGTCGAGCTCACCGCCGCTTCGGCCCGGGAGCTGGTCAGGGCCATCGAGGCGGCGCTGGCAAGCGCGCCGGCGAGCCTGCGGCAGTAACGCGGTACCGTGCCGTTCCCCCCAGGCGGATGCCGTGGCTGCGACGGGCCGCGTTCGGCGTCTCGCTCTGCCGGGCCGGGTCCGGCGCCAGGCCGGTTCGGCCGGATCCCGCGCAGCCGGCCGCGCGGACCGTCGCCGGTCCCCGATTGTCGGTAGTCCATGCCAGGATCGGGTCAGGTCCGCGGGTCGGGCGGGCCCGGCGAGGGAGTTCGAGGCACAGTGAAGTTCGAGGCACAGTGAAGTTCGAGGCACAGTGAAGTTCGAGGCACAGTGAAATTCAGGGTCGAGCGGGAAGCGCTGGGCGAGGCGGTGGCGTGGGTGGCGCGGGCGCTGCCCGCGCGGCCGGTGGTTCCGGTCCTGTCCGGGATGCTGCTGCAGGCTAAGCCAGGTGAGCTGCTGTTGTCCTGCTTCGACTACGAGGTGTCGGCGCGGATAGCAGTCCCGGCCGAGGTCGCCGACCCGGGCACGGCCCTGGTGCCGGGGCGGCTGCTGGCGGAGATCACCCGCAGCCTGCCCGCGGCGGCGGCCGAGTTCTCCGCAGACGCCGACATGGTCAGCCTGACCTGCGGCAGCGCCGAGTTCGGGCTGGTCTCGCTGCCCGTGGACGAGTACCCGGCCCTGCCCGAGCCGCCGTCGGCCGCCGGGACGATCGACGGGAGCGTCCTCGCGGCCGCGGCGGCACAGGTGGTGCCGTCGGCCAGCCGGGATGACACGCTGCCGATGCTGACCGCGGTCTGCCTGGACATCGACGGCGAGACCATCACGCTGGCGGCGACTGACCGGTACCGGCTGGCGGTCAGCGAGGTCCGGTGGGCCCCGGCCGCTGCCGGGCTGACGGCCTCGCTGCTGGTCCCGGCCCGCATCCTCGCCGACGTGGCCCGCACGATGGCGCCGGGACAGGACGTTGCCCTGTCCTTCGGCGCCCTGTCCTTCGGCATGGGGACCGGCGGCGGGACGGCAGCCGGCCGCGCGGCGGCCGCCCGCGAGCAGGCACCGGGCGGCCCGGATGCAGGCCCGGCGCAGGCCGGCCCGGTGCCGGGCGACGGCATGATCACCTTTGCCGGCGGCGGCCGGCGGCTGACGGCGCGGCTGATCGGGGGCGAGTTCATCCGGTACCAGTCCCGCTTCCCGGCCGAGTTCGGGTGCAGTGCGGAGCTGCCGGCCGGGCCGTTCATCGAGGCGGTCAGGCGGGTTTCGCTGGTCGCCGAGCGCGCCAGCCCGGTCCGGCTGGCGTTCGAGCCGCACCAGGTGGTGATCGAGGCGCACGCCGAGGGACGGGCGCAAGCCCTGGAGTCGGTGCCAGCCGAGTTCACCGGGCCGGAGCCGGTGATCTCCTTCAACCCGCACTACCTGCTCGACGGCCTGACTGCCGCCGCGCTGGCCGGCCCGGCGCCGGGGTCCGGGCGGCGATCGGGACCAGCCGGCCAGCCCGAGCCGGACGCGGTGCCGCCGCAGTCCGGCCGCATCCGGCTGGATTTCACCAGCCCCACCAAGCCCGCGCTGGTCACCTGGGCGCACGACCAGGCATCCGGTGCGGCGCAAGCTGATACCGTGCCAGCGAAGGGGGAGCAGCCGGGGTCCGGCACCGGGGGAGCCAGGCCGTCGTTCCGGTACCTGGTAGTCCCGCTGCGTGCCCCGGCCCGGGCCTGACTAGCGGCGACCAGGAGGCAGCGCGCATTGCCCAGGTACGTAGCCCTGCTGCGGGGCATCAACGTCGGCGGCCGCAACCGGGTCGCCATGTCCGGCCTCCGGCAGCTCACTGCCTCCCTCGGGCATGGCGATGTGGCTACGTACATCCAGAGCGGCAACGTGATCTTCACGAGCGCGCAGCACGGTACGGGCGAGCTCGCCGACACCCTGGAGCAGGAGATTGCCCGGCAACTCGGCGTGCAGCCTGCCGTCGTGGTGCTGTCCGGATCCGAACTGGCTCAGGTCATCGCGGACAACCCGTTTCCGCATGAGACCGACCACAAGCGCCTGCACGCAGTGTTCCGCCGGCAGGAGCTGAGCGCGGCGGCGCTCGCGGCCGCGGCCGCTGCCCAGGAGCGGGCCAGGGCCAAGGGCAGCCGGGACGAGGCGGCGATCGTCGGCCGCACCATGTTCCTGCGCACGCCGGACGGGATGGGGCGCAGCGAGCTTGCCGCGCAGCTGGCCCGCACCGATGCCCACGTGACCGGGACTGCCCGCAACTGGGCCACCGTCACGAAGCTGATGGCCCTCGTCGGTCCGGCCGCCTGACCGGGTCCGGCTGAGGGCCGGACCGACGAGGCCGCCTGACCGGGTCCGGCTGATGGCCGGACCGACGAGGCCGCCTGCATCCGGTTGAACGCGCCCATGGGTGGCTGTGCCCGCGCCCGGCGCGCCCGGCACGCCCGGGCGGGTCCTGCCCGCTGCGGCCCGGGCGGGTCTTGCCCGCTGCGGCCCGGACGGACGGCGTGGCGCTCAGTTCAGGAAATAGCTGCTGCCGCCGCTTTGCGGGTCAGTGACCTGGGCAGCGATCTTGATGATCCCGGCCCGGGCGAAGTCCAGCGTCAGCGTGATCTCGTGGCCGGACTTCATCCGGCCAGGGCCGATGATCAGCAAGTGATAGCTGTCAGGGGTCAGGCGGGTGATCTGATGCCCCGGAATGCGGATGGCCGGCACGGTCCGCATGAGCGTGCCGCCGTCGGCTGGCCCGCGCAGTTCTACCTTGCCGCCGACGCTGGTGCGCGCCCCCAGCAGCCGGTCTGCTCCGCCGTCGTTCTGGATGACCACGTACGCGTCGGTCGAGGAGGCCGAGCCGGGCTGCGGCACGTACGCGGTTCCGACCTGGATCCGGGTACCGGCCATTGCCGCCTGCGCGCATCCGGCCAGCAGCGCCGTCGCCGCGATCGCCCCGGCCGCGCCGAGGGCCCGGGCCGCATTCACCATGATCTCCTGCGCCTCCGCCTGTTAACCAGAATCTATGTTCTCACGTCACCGACCGTGAGCCGCCCGCGCTCGGCAACGGCCGGGAACGTGATCGGCCGGGCCCGCTGCAGTCAGCCCCGCTCGACGGCCGTGCCGAGCAGCCCCAGCGGCGGCGACCCCAGGGCCAGCATCGCGGAGTGGAATCGCTTCAGCGTGAACCCCGCGCCCCAGCGCTTCCTGGCCCGCTCGCGCAGCGCCATGATCTCCAGCTTGCCCCAGGTGTACCGGCCGTAGGTCGGGTCGAAGGTGGCCCGCCGGGCTTCCGACAGCGCGGCCTCCCCGCTGATGTGGGTCTGCGCCTCGAACAGGCTGGCCGCCTCGGCCACCGTCATCCCCGCGGTGTGCACCCCGATCGCGCACGCCAGCCGGGTAACCCGGATTAGCGCCTCCAGCCAGACCCCGATGTCGAAGCGCGGGTCGCCATCGCCGAAGCCCTCCTCCACGCACAACTCCTCCGCGTAGTGCGCCCAGCCCTCGCAGAACGCGCTGGAGATGAGCATCTGCCGGACCGGCGTGGCGGCCCGCCGCAGCGCCCGGCCATGCGAGAAGTGCCCGGGCGCGACCTCGTGCACGGTGATGCCCGGCAGCGTCGCGTCGCTGAAGACCTCCAGCCAGTACTCGATCTCCTCCGCCGGCCAGTCCGGATCCGGCGGGGTGATGTGATACCACGAAGGGCCCTCAGCCTCGCCCGGGGCCGCCCATGACATCATCGCCATCGCCCAGCGGCGTGCCGGAGGGGCCGCTCCGACCAGGCACTCCCCGTCCTGGTAGGGCACCAGGTCGTGCTCCCGGGTGAACGCGATGGCGCGCTTGGTCCACCGGTCCGCGGCCTCGATGACAGCGTCGGCGCCGGGATGCTCGCGGACAAGCTCCCTGGCCACCTCCAGCGGCGGCCGGCTGGCGTCAATGCGGGCGCAGTCGGCGGCCAGCCGCTCGGTCAGCCGGTCCCGCTCGGCATCCGCTCGCTCCGCGAGCCGGCCCAGATCCAGCGGCATGCCCTCAGCACTGCTCATCAGGGCCGTCAGCCCGCGGGTGCCCAGGGCGGGATCGTCCGGGCCGCGCGCCGCCACCTCGGTCAGGTGGGCGACGAGCCGCGCGTGCGCCGCCAGCGCCTCGGCCAGCATCGCTGGCTCGGTGTCGTCGGGCAGCCCTGCGGCCAGGCCGGCGACCGCCGGGCGCAGCGCGTGCGCGACCGGCGCGGAGACCTGGTCCAGCGCGTCCAGCGCGTTCTGCACGGCCTGCGGCCAGTTTGCCAGGTGCGCGAGCCGGGCCTCGTCGCGCTGCGCCCGCGGTGCGTAATCGCGGTCGTAGCAGGACAGGTCCAGGGCGGCCAGGTGCTCGATGGGGTTGCGCCGGTGCAGTTCCAGCTCGCCCAGGGCCACCTGCGCGTGCTGCTCGAACACCGCGAGGTGCGCCTCGTCGTGCGCGTCGGGCAGCGTACTGGCCACGTCCCTGGCCGCGGCCAGCGCGGCCAGGCCGGCCCGCACCCCGCCGGGGGAGAGATCCTGGATCTTGCCGTCGTACTCGTGCCGGCCGCCGGATTCCCGCATATCGGCCATGGCGAGGTCGCAGACGGCACGCAGCCTGGGATTCAGCTCGTTCATTGCCAGAACGCTACTCCCGTCGGTCCCGGTGCTGCCGCCAGCATGACCGGTGACGGCTCGCGGCCACCGTGCATCTGCCGCGGTCGCCTGCGCCCACTCGACGCTGGCCGGCGCTGCCTGGTCCGGTATCAGCCGGCGGTGCCGCGGCGGGCCGTGCCGCGCTCGATCGGCTCGATGATCAGCAGCCTGCCGTGGGCCGGTGTCTTCGTGCAGGCGACGAAGACATGGGCGAGGAAATGCTCGCCGGACTCGCCGGGCAGGCTCACCCGCAGGCCGCGGGCAGTCACCGGGCGGCACTGCGCGGCCGGGTAGTTCATCGCGTCGCCGACCTGCAGCCAGGCGTGCGCCGAGCCGCCCGGTGCCAGCAACACGGTGCGGGCCGGCCTGCTGCGATCGGGCGCTGCCGCGACGCCGATCTGGCTTCCGGCGGCGCTCGCGGCGAGCGCGACTGCCGGGTAGCCGGACAGATGGCAGCGCGATCGCGTGGTGTTGGTGAAGTCGATCGGCACGAAGGAACTGCCCGCGGCGGCGCCGGCCGCCGCATCGTCGAGCACCACGCGCAGTCCCGTTCCGCCGCAGCTTCCGGCGGACGTCCCGGCCGGGCGGCCAGCCGCGGCCGGCTGCGCCCGGCCGCCCGAGCCGCAGGCCGCGGCCAGCAGGACGAGCGCGGCCGCCGCGGCGCTGCGCGCCACCAGGCCGGCGCGGCGCGCCACCAGGCCGGCGCGGCGCGATCGGATCCAGGCGGCTGGGATCGGCGCGGCGGAAGTCATCGGCGTACCCCCATTCCCGACGGCGAACAGCCCGGGCGGCGAAACAGCGCCCCTGAAAGGTACGACGCGGCCGCGCTGGCGCAGGGTTGTCCGCCAGTCATGCCAATCACGTAACGGCTGGTAACTATCAGCCGGAGCCACTGCCTGCGCCGGACCGGACGGCGCTGACCGTCAGGATCCGGATCTTCTTGGTGCAGGTCTGCGACTTGTAGGCGATGTAAGCCGCGGTGGTCTGGTTCGGCGGGTAGACCTGGATGTAGGTCGTGCTGACCGGGGTGCAGCGCGACGCCGGGTAGTTCTCGGCATTCACGATCCGCAGCAGCGCGTTGCCGGTCGCGCCTGGGGCCAGGGTGATCAGCTGCCGTGCGGTCGTGTGGTCCTCGGCGGCAGGCAGTCCCGCCACCTGGGAACTGGACGTGCCGGTGGTGAACGACACGCCGGGGAAGCCGTACAGCGTGCACGTGCTGGAGCCGATGTTGGTGAAGTCGATGACCTGGTAAACGCTGCCGGCCGCGCCCTGCGAGACGCCCAGCTTCACCGACAGGGCGCTGGTCGGGCACGCCGACGAGGCCTGCGAGGCGGCCGGGCTGGCTGCGCCGGAGGACGTCGGGGCCGGTGACGCCGCGGCGGTCGCCGGTGCCGACGCCGTCGCCGTGCGCGTCACCGTCACCGTCGGGCCGGCCGCGCTGCTCCCGGAGGAACCGCAGGCGGCGGCCAGCAGCGTGAGCCCGGCGGCGGCGGTGGCGGCGATCACCCGGCGGGCCGGGAGGTTCGGTGCGTTCATCGGAATGATTCCTCCTGCTGTGCGGCTCGGCGAGCCAGGCGACAGATAGGACGTCCCGGGACGGTCGGCGGTTGCCGTTATCTGCCCGTGGTGCCCGGCTGCACCGTGCTGACATTCAGCATCTGCCCGAACTTGCCGTCGGCCGAGCAGGCCTGGGCGGTGAAGCTGTAGTACAGCGGGGTGAACTGACCCGGCGGATACACCCGCAGCCAGTGCGCGGTTACCGGCTTGCACTTCGCGGGCGGGTAGTTGGCCGCGCTCCCCACCTGCAGCAGCGCACTGGCCGTCGCACCGGGAGCCAGAGTCACCAGCCGCAGCGGCCGGGCCGGGTTGCGGACGGCCGGGGCGCCGATGACCGTGCCGCCGCTGACCGCCGTGACCAGGGACACGCCCGGGTAGCCATAGAGGGTGCAGGGCGTGCCGGCGATGTTGGTCATCTCGATCGGGTAGTAGCTGCTGCCCGCCGCCGTCCCGCTGCGGCCGACGGATGTCTGCAGGTAGGCGGTCGAGCAGATCGTCGAGCTGGCCGACGGGGAGGCAGCCGGCCGCGAGGAGGCGGCCGCAGATGGCGTCGCGGTCACCGTGACCGTCCTGGCGGGCGCGGGCGCACCGGACGCCTCGCTGGCCGGCCCGCCCGACCCGCCGCAGGCCGCTGCCGCCGCGCACGAGCCAGCCAGGACCGCGGCGCCGGCGGCCTGCCTGCATCGGCGAAAGGCGCTGTTCACGCCTCCAGTGTGGCCCCCTGACCAGGGCATCTGGCGGAAGGCGCGCGGCGGGAGAGGCCGCTGGCGCAGGCCCTGGCCCGCAGGCCGGCCGGGCAGAGCGGATAGCGTCGGAGAAACGCGGCATACCGGCGGGAGGCTCCGTGCCAGCCAGTCAGCCCTTCACCACCCGGCCGCAGCTGGCCGGCACCTTCGGCATGGTGGCCTCCACCCACTGGCTCGCCTCTGCGGCTGGCCAGGCGGTACTCGAGCGGGGCGGCAACGCGTTCGACGCGGCCGTCGCCGCCGGCCTCGTGCTCGGAGTCGTCGAGCCGCACCTCAACGGCCCGGGCGGCGAGGTGCCGGTCATCGGTTACGACGCCGCGCGGGAGGAGGTCTTCGTCCTCGACGGCCAGGGCCCGGCGCCCGCCGCGGCGACCCTGGAGGCGTTCGCCGGCCTCGGCCTGGAGCTGGTGCCGGGCTCCGGCCTGCTGGCCGCCTGCGTGCCCGCGGCTTTCGGCGCCTGGCTGCTGCTGCGCAGGCACGGCACGATGCGGCTCGCCGACGTGATGCAGTACGCGATCGGCTACGCCCGGTCCGGCTACCCGATGCTGCCGGGGGCGAGCGCGGCGATCGAGGCGGTCGAGCCGGTCTTCCGGGAGCACTGGCCGACCTCTGCGGAGATCTACCTGGCGGGCGGGTGCCCGGCGCCCGGCTCCCGTTTCGCCAATCCGGTGCTGGCCGGCACCTACGAGCGCATCCTCGCGGCGGCGCAGGCGGCCGGCCCGGACCGGGACGAGCAGATCGAGGCGGCCCGGCGGGCTTTCTACCAGGGATTCGTGGCCGAAGCCATCATCAGCTACCTGGAACGGGCCGAGGTGATGGATGTCACCGGCGAGCGTCACCGCGGCCTGCTGTCCGCAGCTGACCTGGCCGGGTGGCAGGCCCGGTCCGAGCCGCCGGTGACCTTCGGGTATCACGGCCTGACCGTCTGCAAGACCGGTCCGTGGGGCCAGGGACCGGTCTTCCTCCAGCAGCTGGCCCTGCTCGACGGCTTCGACCTGACGGCGATGGGACGCGGCAGCGCCGATCTCATCCACACCGTCACCGAGTGCGCCAAGCTGGCGTTCGCCGACCGCGAGGCATGGTACGGCGACCCGCGGCACGCCGACGTGCCAGTGGCCGCGCTGCTCGCGCCGCAGTACTCGGCGCGGCGCCGGGCGCTGGTCGGGCCGCAGGCGTCCGCCGAGCTGGTTCCCGGCCAGCCAGCCGGCATACCGCCCCGGCTGCCGGGCTACGCGGTCGCCGGGTTCGCCGCGGCGCGCGGCGGCCCGGGGGACAGCGCCGGGACGGGGGAGCCGGCCCAGTCCGCGGTCAGCGCGCCCGCGCTCGGCCCCGGCGACACCTGCCATCTCGACGTCGCGGACCAGTTCGGCAACGTGGTCTCGGCCACTCCGAGCGGCGGCTGGCTGCAGAGCTCGCCGGTGATCCCGGGCCTGGGGTTCTGCCTGGGCAGCAGGGCGCAGATGTTCACGCTCACGCCCGGCCTGGCGGCCACGCTGGCGCCCGGCCGCCGGCCGCGGACGACCCTGTCACCGAGCCTGGTGCTGCGCGACGGCGCCCCGTACCTGGCGTTCGGCACGCCCGGCGGCGACCAGCAGGACCAGTGGACGCTCGGGTTCTTCCTGAACCACGTGCACTTCGGGATGAACCTGCAGGAGGCCATCGACGCCCCGGCGTACCACACCGACCACTTCCCGTCGTCGTTCTACCCGCGCGGGTCGGCACCGCGGTCGCTGGCGGTCGAGTCACGGGCCGGGGACGCGGTGATCGGGGAGCAGCGCCGCCGCGGGCACCTGGTCGACGTGCGGCCGCCGTGGTCACTTGGCCGGATCAGCGCGGTGGCCCGCGACGGCGGGATGCTGTACGCGGCCGCGAACCCCCGCGGCATGCAGGGATACGCCGCGGGGCGCTGAACCGGCGGGAGGCTGCCGCCGCCAGCAGCCGCCGGCCGGCCGCAGGACTGCCGGGCCGCCGCCGGGCGGCCGGCTCGGCCTCCACCCCGTGCATGCTGCCCTGGGTGCCCCCTGGCGTGAGCGTTCTCACATCGTGCAATACCGCCTCAGCGGCATCAGCAGTAACACCTTCCGCCACTACGATCACTGCGGCAACGGCAGTTTCGGGACGCCGGGTGGCAGAGCCGGTGACGAGCTCTTTTTTCCCAAAACTCTCCCAAAAGCCCCCTTAAACCCGCAGAGTAGTCCCGGGTACCAAGCACCCACTGGGTAGCAGGCCGCGACTGCGGCCCGCCGTGGCTCGCCTTGACCATGCCGACGCGGCGTTACCCCTCGCCTTCCCTCACCCCCTAGCGCGCTGGCGGACGTCCGAGAGTTTTCCGCACGCGACGGCAACGACAGCCCGCGCCGAGGCAGGCGAGCCCCCGACCGAGGAAACCCTTATGCTCTGCCGCAAGCTTGCGACCATTGCTGCCGTCGTACTGGGGCTGCTGGCGCTCGCCGCCGGGACCGCCAGTGCCACCACCACCGCCGTCCGACATCACACCATCCGCCACTACACCCGAGGCTTCCTCGCCTATAAGTACGCACTGCGCCAGCACGGCAAGTGGTACTGCTGGGGCGGGACCGGCCCATCCTGCTTCGACTGCTCCGGCCTGGTCTATGAGGCATACCGCCGCGAGCACCTGTACATCGGCAGGACTACCTACGACATGCTGAGCAGCGGCCAGCTGATCAGGGTCAGCGCCCGCCAGGCCCACCGCGGTGACCTCGCCTTCTACGGAACCGGTCACGTGGAGCTCTGGGCAGGCCGGCACCGCACCTACGGCGCCCATGACACCGGGAGCCGGATCGGCTACCTGCGCTGGAACAGCTACTGGCACCCCACGGCCTATTACCGGGTCCGGGGCGCCCGCACGCGGTAACCCAGCGCGGCTGCCGCCGGCCGGTCCCGGCGCAGGCACTCAGGCGCGCCCACGGCGACCACGGCAGCAGCCCAGTCCGCGGCGAGCGGCGGCAGGGCGGTCGCGGTGGTCGCCGGGGCGCGCCGTCGTCCGTGCCAGGCCGTGCCGCCTGCCCGCTGCTGGCGTTTCCCGGCCGTGCCCGCTGCACCGCCGGGAAGCTGGTGGTACCCGGGGACGGACCTGACCGTCACCGTGCCGCCGGGGATCACCGGCCTGGTGGGGACCAACGGGGCGGGCAAGTCCACTCTCATCAAGGTGCTGCTCGGGCTGGTCGCGCCGACGGGCGGCTCGGCGGCGGTGCTGGGCTACGACTGCGCCGCCGACGGGCCGCTGATCCGGCAGCGCACCGGCTACCATGCCCGAGCATGACTGCCTGCCGCCCGATGTCAGCGCGACCGAGTTCGTCTCCCACATGGGCCGGATGTCCGGCCTGCCCGCCACTGCCGCCAAGGAACGGGCGGCTGACTCGCTGCGGCACGTCGGGCTGTACGAAGAGCGCTACCGGCAGATCGGCACCTACTCGACCGGCATGAAGCAGCGGGTCAAGCTGGCCCAGGCGCTGGCCGGGGACCCGCGGCTGCTGCTGCTCGACGAGCCGACCAACGGCCTGGATCCGGCCGGGCGGGGCGCGATGCTGGAGCTGGTCAGCCGGATCGGCACCGAGTTCGGCATCTCGATCGTGGTGGCCTCGCACCTGCTGGGCGAGATCGAGCAGATCTGTGACCAGCTGGTGGCGATCGAGGGCGGCAGGCTGCTGCGCGCGGACACGATCAGCTCCGTCACCAGGGCCAGCGAGATCCTGCTGGTCGAGGTGGACGAGGACACCAGCCGACTGGCGGCCGAGCTGGCCCGGCGCGGCCTGCCGTCCGTGCCCTTCCAGCGAGGGCTGGCTGTCCGGCTGGCCAGCGATGCCACCTTCGACGTCGTCCGGGACGCCGTCGCCGACCTGGCGCTGCCGCTGGGCCGGATGGAGCAGCGCAGGCACCGGCTGGAAGAACTGTTCCGCGGCGACGGGACGCCGTCGCCGCCGCGTGGGGGAGCCGCCGATGCCCGCTGACCCCGCCGCTGCGGCTGCCGCGCCCGCCGGCGGCGTCATCCATGACATCGGCTACCACCCTTACGAAGGGCCGCGGCTGGGCGAGGCCGCGATCGTCCGTGCGCTGTGCTGGCATAGCCTGCGGTCGGCGTTCGGCCTCGGCCGCGGCGTCAAAGCCAAGATCATCCCGGTGATCACGTTCGGCATCATGTGCCTGCCCGCGGCCATCAGCGCCGCGGCGATGGCCATCTCCCCGCAGCACCAGCGACTGGTCAACGACACCTACGTCCCGCAGCTGCGGATCCTGGTGCTGCTGGTGTTCATCGCGTCCCAGGCACCCGAGCTGGTCTCCCGTGACTTGCGCAGTCACACGCTGCCGCTGTACTTCGCCCGGCCGATCCGCCGGATCGACTACCCGGCCGCCAAGCTGGCCGCCTTCGTCCTCGCCTGCCTGGCGATGATCGAGATCCCGCTGCTGCTGCTGTATGCCGGGACCATCACCCAGGTCAGCGGCGGCAGCGCGATCTGGGCCCAGACCCGGGCGCTGGCTCCAGGCCTGCTGGTCGGCGTGGCCTGGGCGGTGCTGCTGGCCGGGCTCGGGCTGGCGATCGCCTCGCTCAGCGCGCGTCGCGCCTATGCGACCGGCGCGGTCGCCGTCTTCTTCTTCCTGACGCAGGCGCTGGCGACGCTGCTGGCCCAGATCGGGCTGCACGGACTGGGCCAGTCCGCGGGCGGCCCGGCTGCGCTGGCCCGGCTGGCCGGGCTGATCAGCTGACGGTCGGCGGGACGGCGACCTGGCGCAATCCGGATATCTTCCGGGTGCTCGGCCTGGTGCCCGAGCGGGACTGCGTGTACTCATTCCTGACCGGCGCCGAGTTCGTCATGGCCACCGCCCGGCTGCACGAGCTGGCCGACCCGGCCGGGGCAGCGAGCCGCGCGATCGCCATGGTGGCGATGGCGAGCGCGCAGGACCGCCGGATCTCGACCTACTCCAAGGGGATGCGGCAGCGGATCAAGGTGGCGGCCGCCCTGGTCCACGACCCCGAGGTGATCG
>JBKQSL010000145.1:0-11952 GCA_052143655.1 Streptosporangiaceae bacterium
GGAGTACAAGGTGATCGGCGGGTCATTCAGCCCCGAGAGCCTCGAACGGGCCATCAACAACCTGGCCGCCGAGGGATGGCGGGTGGTCAGTGCCTTCCAGGCCGTCAGCTGGTGGAGATGGAGATGCCCGTGGACCATCGTCCTGGAGCGCACGAGAGCCTGATGATCCCAGGCCATGCAGGTTGCACTGCCATCACTGCAGCCTGAGCGCCGATAAAAGTCGCCGTCATTAACGTACCATTAGTTCTGGTATCCCTGCCGGGGACGCCGTGCAGACCCTGATGGCTTATTTGACTCAGGCGGCGGGGCTGAAGTCGAGCCGCTGGAGGTGAGCTGTCCGGGTCCGATCTAGGGGCTTGCCGATCCACCAGGCATCCAGCCGGAGCAAGTTGACCGCGGCCGCCGCGGCCGCATGCTCCAGGCTGGTCTTGTCCAGGCCGATGCAGCGGGCGGTGCGGATACCGGTGATGTGGGTAGCCTGCCGCATAGTGCTCTCCACGCCGGCGCGGATGTTGTACCGCTGTTTCCAGTGCTGGCTGGTCTGCCCGGCCTTGGCGGCTGCGACGGCCTCGTGGACCTCGCGCGGCGGTGTACCCGCCGGAGCGGGCTGCGGCGGGCTGCCCGACAGGGGCGGGCCGAGCAGGGTGATGCCGCGGGACGGCGTGGCCGACGGCTCCGCGCTGATCACCCTGGCCCACATCGGCGGCCTCGCAGGCTCCGTGCAGGCATTCGGCAGCGGAGCCGGGATCACCGAGATCGGCGCCGTCTACCTCGGCGCCGCACTCATCGCCACCGCCTCTCCCACCCCCGGCGGCCTCGGCGCCATCGAGGCCGCCCTGGCTCAGCCCGGCTGGGACGACTACCTGGCCGTCGCCCTGGACGAGCTCATCAGCTTTGCCTCCGGCTCGCTCGAAGTACGCAGCCGGATCGAGCGCCTGCTCGGGGACCTCGCCCGGCTCGCCCCGGCGGACCGCCAGGCAGCGATCCGGGTCCGCCGGGACCGGCTGCGCAGCCCGGATGGCCACCCGGCGCGATGACACCCCGGGCGATCCGCAGCCATCAGCGTGCCGGACGCCTGCCCGCAGGAGGCGCGAGCCGCCCGCCGCGTACGCCAGCCCGGTGACCCGCTGCGGGACACGCAAAGCCCGCGTGTCAGCTGCGCCCGGACAGCAGCTGGGACAGGCTGCTCGGGCCGTGGCCGAGCAGCGCGGCAACGGCCGCCACCAGTGACACCAGTACGACGACGACCGTCACGAGCAGCAGCCGCCTGGGCTGCGCCCCCGGCACCGCCGGGCGAGAGACCGTGCGGCCGAGCACCCAGATCAGCGGGACCACGGCCAGGACCAGCAGCCCGATGATCAGATCCCGGCGCACGATCAGCGCGCCGACGCCGACGAAGGTGAGAGCAGTCCGGATCCACGCCAGCCTGGTCCGCTCCCGTGCCAGCCCCCGGTCGGGTTCGAGGCCGCCCTGCTGAGTCACCGGGCAATCACCGGGTGGCCGACAGGATCAGGATGACGGCGGACGCAGCGGCCACGGCGGTGATGGTCACGGCCAGGATCCGCGGCAGCACTGACTGCGGCAGCGGCTCGGCGCGCCGCAGGGCGGCCTGATTGCGGCGCCATTCGAAGTAGGCCACCGCGGCTACCGTGGCGCCGAGCACGACTAGCGGCACGCCGAGCACATGCCGACCCCACGGCACGCCGCGAAATGGCGGCAGCAGCTGGACGATGCCCAGCCCGGCCGCGACCAGCGCGAGCGCCGTCCGGTTCCAGGCCAGGAACGTGCGCTCGTTGGCGAGCGTGAACCGGGCGTCCGGCTCCCGCCCGGCGGCCGGTGCCGCCGAGCCGGGACCCTCCGCATCGCTGTGACCGCTCGTCGTTCCTCCCCCGCGCCGATGGGCTCGGTTTCATCGTGGCATGAAGGACCGCCCAGCAGAGCCGGCTCAGGTCATCGAGCTGGCCTGGGACGGTATGTCACACAGTTGCTCTCCCGGGCGAGTGCCGGGCTGCTCAGCCGAGTGCGGCGCGGGCCGCCAGGCAGCGGCGCGCGGCGCGCCTGGCCAAGGTCAGCCGGGTCAGGCTGGCGATCGCGGCTGCCGCGACCGGCACGGGGGCGAGGGTGGCGGGCGCGGTGGCCAGCTGGCCGGCCAGCAAGGCAAAGACGGCCAGGTCGGCCGCGGCCGCGCCGAACCCGGCCGTGGCCGCAGTGGCGGCGGCGATGCGCGGGCGGTCAGGAAGCCAGCGGGTCAGCCGCCCGGTAGCGGCCACCGTGGCCAGCCCGCTCCAGGCAGTGACGAGGACGGCGCCTGCGGCCAGCAGGAAGACCGCGGCCGACAGCGGGGGCGGCCAGGGCCACTGCCAGGGCAGGGCGTACCGGCTCGCGACATGGCTGGCCAGGGCCGCGGTTATCCACAGCAGGCCGATGAGCGGCCCGGTGGCAACAAGCATGAGGGCCACCCGGCGGGCCTGCCTGGCCGTCAGCTCGGGGCGGAACGCATCAGCCACCAGGCGGGGGGCGCCGAACTCGGTGATGGCCGCTTCAGCGGCCGCGGCTGCGGGCAGGCCAGCACGGCGGTGCGCTTCGGCGGCATCGAGGAGCCCGCCGCGCAGCTCGGCGACGATATCCCTGCGGGCACGCGGCGGGCCGGCCAGGCTGGCGGCGACCTGGACGAGGTATGCGTCCACCGGCTCGGCTCGGCTCATGACGTGACCGGCCGGGACGCGGGATCCAGCAGCGCGGTCACGGCAGCGGAGAACTGCCGCCAGGTCCCCCGCTCGGCAGCCAGCATGCTCCGGCCGGCCGGGGTGAGCTGATAGACGCGGCGGCGCCGCCCGCCCACCTCCGACCAGGTGCCCTGGACCAGGCCGGCTCGCTCCAGCCGACGCAGCGCCGGGTAGATGGTGCCGGTCGGCAGGTCGAACTGCCCGCCGCTGCCGGCCCGCAGCGCCTCCATGACCGCATAGCCGTGGCGCGGGCCGTCCTCCAGCACCGCGAGCAGCATGCCGTCGAGGTGGCCCTTGAGTGTTTCCGCCCTCATAGGTAGCCATGCTACTCTCTCCTCATAGATAGTCTTGCTACATGTAGCAAGGCATTAACAGAAGAAACGGTGAGCGCCGATGCCCAGGACGATGAGCCTGATCGCTCGCAATCTCCTGTTCACCGTCGTCGTGCCGGGGCTGGGGGGGGCCTGGGTTCCCTAATGGATCCTGACGCGTCATGGGGGTACCGCCGCCCCGGCCGCATGGGAAGCGGTCGCGGTCATCGCCGCCGGGGCAGCCCTGTATGCGTGGTGCTCCTGGAACTTTGCGGTGGTCGGGGACGGCACTCCCGGTCCGTGGGACGCGCCGTCAAAGGTGGTCGCGGCCGGGCCTTACCGCTGGGTGCGCAACCCGATCTACCTCGCCGCGCTCCTGGTCGTCCTGGGCGAGGCGTGGCTGTTCCTGTCACCGGCGCTGCTGGCCTACGCGGGCATCATGGCGGTGTGCTTCCACCTGTTCGTCACCGGCTACGAGGAACGAACGCTGCGCCGCCGCTTCGGCCGCACTTACCTGGAGTACCAGCGCACGGTCCCGCGCTGGATCCCCCGCCCGCCGCGCCGCGCCGCGGCTGACGAAGACCTGCGCAGCGGGCGGCCCGCCACCTGACCTAGGGCTGTCACCCAGTTAGCCCCGGCCGGGGCGGCGGGCGGCACGATCCCGAGCCGGGCAGCGGCTTCCTCGCCACTGCTGCCAGGCCGGTCGGGCTCAGCTTCCGCCTGCGCCCAGGGCGGCGAGCAGGACCAGGATCAGGGCTGAGAGGCCGAGCAGGCCATGAGCCGCCACGACCACGACAGGAAAGCTGCCTTCCGTCGGGGCGGCATGCCTGGGCACCAGGGTGATCTCGCCGGGCGACGGCACCGCGAGGGCGCGGGAGGACGGGAACGGGGCCGGCGGCACCGAGGAGACGCGGGCGGACTGGAGCCGGGCCGATGGCGCCAGGGCCGGCGGGGCGGTGGCAGGCACGGCCCGGCCCGGCTCCCGGTACACCGGGATCCACCGCAGGAACATCGTGGCACCGAGCGTCGCGATGACCACGAGCAGGCCGAACGCTGTCCAGGCCAGGGCCGGGCGGTCAGTTATCAGGTATGCCACCCAGACAACCAGGCCGCTGAAGGCCAGGGCGAAGTGGCCGAATAACACCGGTGCCGGCAGCCGGCTGGCCGTGGTTCCCGTGCTGGCAGAGTCGTTCTCGATCAGCCACACGGCGAGCATGTACAGGCCAGCCAGCACGGCGGCGAACCAGATGATCAGGGCGGCAATAGTCACGTGCTCCCCATCTCGGCCGGGCGGGCACGCCAGCGGGCTGGCCGGCGACAAGCGGCCGCGGCCCGTGGCATGACCGGAACTATGCCCTTGTCACGGCCGGCCCGACCCGCCCGGTTCAGCCGGCCGGGTGGAAGCCGGAGTCGGCTATGCGCAGAGAGGGCAGACTAGGCGCTGAGCAGGCAGGCCGGGTCGGAGCCGAGCGGGTCGCCGCTGGCGGCGAAGGCGCGGGCCCGCGAGCCCCCGCACAGGTCGCCGTACTCGCAGTCGCCGCACGGCCCGGAGAACCGGGCGGCGCGGATCGCCCGCAGCAGCGGGTCATCACGGTAGATCTCACTCAGCGGGCGGTGCCGGATGCTGCCCAGGCTGACCGGCAGGAAGCCGGCCGGGTACACCTCGCCATCGTGGGCGATGAACACGATGCCCTTGCCGTCCCGGGTCGGGGCGACGTTCGCCCGCGGCCGGCCGGCCGGCGGCCCCAGCAGCCCGGCCAGCCGCCCAGACAGCTGGCGGTACAGGTCCGTGTCCGGTGGCGGGCCGCCGGACCGGCGGGCGGTGACGATGCGCCGGAAGAACGGCGCCTCCACCGTCCGCACGGTGAACCCGAGCCGGGAGGTGTCGTAGAGGAAATGGCAGACGTCCTCGTGCTCGGCTGGCGAGGCCGCGTCAGCGGACACGCCCCGGCCGACATGCACGAGGAAGAAGACCTCCCAGATATGCACGCCCGCCGAGGCCAGCAGGGCGGCGATGTCCGGCAGCTCGGTGATGTTCCCGGCCATGACGGTGGTGTTGACCTGGACGGTCACTCCTGCGGCGGTCAGCGCGCGGATCGCCTGCACGGTCTGGCCGAAATGCCCGGGGATGCCGCGCACGCCGTCGTGCGTCCCGGCCGCGGCCCCATCCAGGCTCACCGAGACCACCCGCGCCCCGCACCCGGCGATGCGGTCGATCATGGCGGGCGTCAGCCGCGGCGTGACCGACGGGGACAGGCACACCGGCACGCCCAGCGACCCGGCGTGCTCGACTAGCTCGAACAGGTCCGGCCGCAGCAGGCAGTCCCCGCCGGTGAGCACCAGGATCGGGTACGGCCGCCCGAACCCGGCGACCTGCTCGATGAGGTCATGTCCCTCTGCCTCGGTCAGCTCGCCCGGCGCCCGCTGCGTGGTCGCGCTGGCCCGGCAGTGCCGGCAGGCCAGCAGGCACGCCCGGGTCGTCTCCCAGAACACGAGCATGGGCCGCTGGCCGTAATCGACTGACGGCGGCCGGCGCACGGCGGTAACGGGCTCAGCCTGCTGGGTCATCAGCGCCTCACTCACGCGGGTTACGGGGCAGCGATGCCAGCATGCCCGGCCGGGCCCGCCCCCGCGCAGGGCCGTTAGTACCCAGTCCCGGTGGCCAAAGGGCCGCACGGCGGTAGCCGGCCGACCGGGCCATCTTCATATTGCGGTAAGGTTGCGCAGGTCAGCGCGGTTTCGCTGCCGGACCGCCGGTCAGCTGATTCTGAGCTGGCTCAGAGGTTCCGCCGATCCCGCGGCCAGCTTGCACTGGCACGGTGTGGCTCATGAGCGTACGGCCGGCCGGTTACGACATGCCACGATCAGCCTCCGCCGCCCGGCCGGCGCCCGGCAGGCCTGGTGCGCCCGGCCGTGCGGCGGCCCCGCCGCGCCCTGGCCTGGTTCGTGCTGCGCTCGTGGTCGTCGGGGCGGGCCTGGGCGTCACCACGGCGCTGGCGATCACCACCCAGTCCCCGGGCCAGCTCGGCGCGGCCGGCGGCCTGGCCACCTTCATCGGCAGTCTCACCGGGCTGGTCGGCACCTACCTGGCCCTGGTGATGGTGCTGCTGGTCAGCCGCGTCCCCATGGTCGAGCGGGTGCTCGGCCAGGATGGCCTGGTGCGCTGGCACCGGCGGCTCGCGCCGTGGCCGATCAGCCTGCTGATCGCGCACGGGGTGTTCATCACGATCGGCTACGCGCAGGCGGCGAAGACCGGCGCCTGGCACGAGGCCGGCGTGCTGATCATGCAGTACCCCGACATCCTGACAGCCGTGCTCGCGCTCGCGCTGATGTGCCTGGCCGGAGCCATCTCGGTGCGCGCGGTGCGGCGGCGGGTGCGGCGGGATACCTGGTGGACCGTGCACCTGTACCTGTATCTGGCGCTGGCGATCTCGTTCGCGCACGTGATCGTGCTCGGGCCGGCCTTTGTCGGCCACCCGCTCACCGAGGCGGTCTGGTCCGCGGCCTGGGCGGCCACCGCCGGCCTGGTGCTCTGCTACCGGTTCGGGCTGCCGGTGGTGCGCAGCCTGCGCCATCGGCTCCAGGTGGCGGAGGTGCGCCGCGAGGCCCCGGACGTGGTGTCGGTCATCCTCAGCGGACGTCACCTCGACCGGCTGCCCGTGTCGGGCGGCCAGTTCGTCTTGTGGCGCTTCCTCACGCCGGACCTGTGGTGGCAGGCTCACCCGTACTCGCTGTCCGCGCTGCCCCGGCCGCCGTACCTGCGGCTGACCGTCAAGGCGGTCGGCGACCATTCCGCCGCGCTCGCCCAGCTGCAGCCCGGTACCAGGGTGGCGATCGAGGGGCCCTACGGGACCTTTACCCGGGACGCGCAGCGCCGGCCGCGCGCAGCGCTGATCGCCGCCGGGATCGGCGTCACCGCCCTGCGCTCGCTGCTGGAGGACCTGCCGGCGGGCAGCGATCCGGTCGTTCTGCTGCGCGCCCGGCATGAGCGGGACATGGCCCTGCTAGGCGAGATGCGCGAGCTGACCGGCCAGCACGGCGGCACCCTGCATGAGCTGATGGGCCGCCGCGGGCAGGTGCTCGATGAGCGGCTGCTGTACCGGCTGGTCCCGGACCTGGACCAGCGCGACGTGTTCGTCTGCGGCCCCGAGGGATTCGTCGCCGACGTGACCGGCGCCGCCCGCAACCTCGGCGTGCCCGAGGAGTCCATCCACCACGAGGCGTTCGCACTGTAGTGCGGCGGCTTGCGGCTGAGACAATCAGCAACGAGGCGCTCGGCCTCTCGCAGTCAGGAGAAACGCAACCATGAAGCGGGCACCCCTGTTCGTCCTGGCCGGCACGGTCGCCGGCTTCGCCGGGATGCTGTCGTTCCATACCCGGCCCGCCACGTCGGGCGCGCTGGCGGGACCGGCCAGCCAGCCGTCTGCCCGCAGCACGGCCAGCCCGGCCACCGGACACAGCGACGGCAGCAGACGCGCCCGTGCAGCCCGCAAGCGGGCGGGCGGCACGGCCGGGACAGGCCAGGGCACCCAGTCGGCCGGAGTCCGCACCACTGTGGGCGCGCTCGAGCAGTACAGCTACGGCGATCTCGCCGTCAAGGTCACCGTGCACGGTAACCGGATCACCAGCGTGACCGTCCCGACGCTGCAGACCGCCGAGCCCTACTCGCAGCAACTGGCCGTCCAGGTGATCCCGCAGCTGCGCTCCGAGGTGCTGGCCGGGCAGACCGCCCATATCAATGGCGTCAGCGGCGCCACCTACACCAGCGAGGCGTATGCCACCTCACTGCAGGCCGCGCTGGACAAGCTGCACGTCCGCTAGCCGGCAGCAGGCAGATCGGTGACCGGGCAGCAGGGCGCCGGGCCGGCCATCGGCCGGGCAGAACCGGTCATGGGCACGGTCGTCTCGTTCACGGTGCTGCCAGCGCCCGGCCGCGACGAGGCGGCCCGGCAGGCGGTCGAGGCAGCCTGCCGGGTGCTGCACGAAGCCGACGCGATCTTCAGTACCTGGGATCCGGACAGCCCGGTGAGCCGGCTGCGGCGCGGCGCAGCCGTGCTGAGCGACCTGCCCGCGGACGTCGGCGAGGTGCTCGGGCTGTGCGAGCGGGCGCGGCAGGCCTCCGGCGGCTGGTTCGACCCCTGGTCGGTGCCCGGCGGCGCCGATCCCACTGGCCTGGTCAAGGGCTGGGCGGTGGAGCGGGCCGCAGCGGTGCTGCGCGCGGCGGGCATGCCGGCTGCGATGGTCAACGGCGGCGGCGATATTGCGGTCGTCGGCTCGCCGGAGCCGGGCCAGCCGTGGCGGGTGGGCATCCGCCATCCGTGGCGTCCGGGGGCCCTCGCGTGCGTGCTGGAGGTCACGGCCGCGGTGGCCACCTCGGGCAGTTACGAGCGGGGCGCGCACCTGGTCGATCCGCATACCGGGCAGCCCGCCTGCCGGGCGGCGTCGGCCACGGTGGCCGGCCCGAGCCTGGCACTAGCCGACGCGCTCGCGACCGCGCTCGCGGTCGGCGGCGATGCAGTGCTCGATATCCTGCGCGGCCTGGACGGCTACACCGGGTACCTGATCCGGCCGGACGGCACCGAGGCCACGGCCGGCGGCCCGGCCTTCGCCGCCGGCTGAGCCCGCCGTATGAGCGCCGGTCAGAGCTTGCGCAAGAACGCGTTGGCGATCGGGCCGGCGCTGTCGGCACCGGTGCCGCCGCCTTCGACCAGCACGGCGAAGGCAAGGTCGCCCCGGTAGCCGATGAACCAGCCGTGCGACGGCGGGTTCGGCCCCGTGCCGTACTGGGCCGTGCCGGTCTTGCCATACACGCCGGGCGGGAAGCCGACCCCGGCCGCGGTCCCGCTGGTGACCACCGCGCGCATCATCGGCCGCAAGGTAGCCAGGATCGTCGGGCTGATGGGATGCGGCTGCGCAGTCTGCCGCTGCTGCGGGCTGGTCACCAGCAGCGGCGGCCGCCAGCTCCCGTTGTCGATGGCCGCGACTACCGTGGCCTGGCTGAGCGGGTTCACCAGGTCGGTGCCCTGGCCGAACGCGTCAGCGGCCAGGTCGACGGGCTGCTGCGGCGTGCTGAAGCGGGCCAGCGCGCCGGGGATGCCCAGGGCCGGGGTGGCATTGAACCCGAACTCACGGGCCATCGCGGCGAGCGAGGATCCGGTCAGCCGCTGGGTCGCGAGCATGGCGAAGGTGGAGTTGCACGACACCGCGAACGCGGTCCGCAGGTTCGTGCTGCCGTACTGCTCGTTGTTGTCGTTGTGGAAGACCCGGCCGCCGATGTCGACCTGGCTCGGGCACTGCACCGGGCTGTCCGGCCGCATCCCGGCCCGGGCCAGCGCCGAGGCGGTCACCACCTTGAACGTGGACCCGGGCGGGAACTCGCCGAGCACCGGGCGGTCGAAGCCGCCGGGCCGCTCGACCACGGCCAGCACCCGGCCAGTGGACGGCTGGAGCGCCACCATGTCGACGGGCTTGGCCGTGGACGCGGATGACACCGCCGCGGATGCGGCCCGCTGCACGCGCATCTCGATGCTGGTCCGTACCGGCTGTCCGGGCACGGCCGGGAACCGGGCGGCGATCGCGTCAGCCTGGCGCCCCGGCCGCTCGATCCGGATGGTCAGCGAGGGCTTCCCGGCGAGCCGGCTGTTGTCGGCCTGCTCGGCGCCGCCGACCCCGATCAGGTCGCCGGCCTGATACGGGGCGCCGAGCGCCTTAGCCTGGGCGCGGGTGGCCGCCGCCACCGTGCCGGCGATCAGCGCGAGCGAGCCGGACTGCGCGAAGGCCTGCGGTGAGCTGATCACGGTGCCGTCGGCCGCGAGCACCGGCGCCCGGGCCGGCCATCCGGCGGTGAGCGCGAACCGCTCGCCGTCCCGCAGGCCGGGGTAGATGTCGGCCGGGCTCCAGCTGACCAGCCAGTGCCGGCTGCGGCGGACCAGGCGCAGCCGCCCGGCGTAGGTCCAGGAGTGACCGCTGGCCAGATCCGCGGTAGCGGTGAAGCTGGCCACGGCGCTGTCCCCGGCGACCTGCACGCGGCCGGGAGCCAGCCGCAGCCGGCGCAGCCCGATCTGGCTTGCCGCAGCGGTGAGCGGGCCGGCCAGCCCGCCGGGCGGCACGTTCACGCTGATCTTCGCCATCGCGGCGTAGCGGCCACGCCGCCAGTCGCGCAGGTAGCTGCCGGCCATCTGCCGGGGGCTGCCCTGGGTCCGCAGCAGCAGATACCCGGCGGCCCCGGCGACGGCAGCGGCGACAAGTACGGACACCGCGACGATGACTGCGACGGACCGCGACCGCCCCCGCTGGCGTCTGCCGCCGTGGCTCATGCATCAGCCTTCCTGGTCGGCGTACTGCGGCCCACGATAACCGCGGCCCGGCGGCACAGCGGCGTATCGGCGCATTCCGGCCGGCGCCGGGCGAGCGGCGGCCCGCGCCGCGCTAGTCCCGCCCGGGCGCCCGCTACTGCGCCTGTCTTCTGCGCTGCGCGGGTCTTAGGACGAATGGCCCGGCCGGGGGGGCCAGTCGGCCGCTACCGGCCGGCCTTCGGTCCCGCGATTGTGGGTGCGGGAGCCGTTCAGCCGGGCGCATGAACGCGCCCGGGCCTGGTCGGCCTGCAAACGTGGGAGAAACCGTGGCAGCCTTCACCATCGCACACCTGTCCGCACTGGAGATCCTGGATTCCCGTGGCCGGCCGACGCTGGCGGCGACCATCCGGCTCGGCGACGGCACCGTGGCCAGGGCCGGGGTGCCGTCGGGCGCGTCGACCGGATCGCGCGAGGCGGTGGAACTGCGCGACGGCGACGAGACCCGGTATGGCGGCAAGGGCGTCCTCGGCGCCGTCGCGGCGGTCAACACCGAGCTGGCCCAGATGCTCTGCGGGCCGCGGTGGCAGTCGCTGGCCGAGGTGGACGCGGCGATGCGGAACCTGGACGGCACGGCCAACAAGAGCCGGCTCGGCGCTAACGCGATCGTCGGTGTCTCGATGGCGCTGGCCCGCGCGCTGGCCGCGTCGGAGGGCGTGCCGCTGTGGCGCTGGCTGGTGCCCGACGGGGTGGCGCCGCGGCTGCCGGTGCCGAATTTCAACGTGCTCAACGGCGGCATGCACGCGCCCAACGAGCTGGACTTCCAGGAGTTCATGGTCGCGCCGCTGGGCGCGCCGTCCATGGCCGAGGCCGTCCGGGCCGGCGCCGAGGTATACGCGGCCCTGCGCCGTGAGCTGGCCGACCGCAAGCTGTCCACCGGGCTCGGCGACGAGGGCGGTTTCGCGCCGGAGATCGCCGAGCCGGAAGAAGTGCTGCGGATGCTCGTCGGCGCGATCGCCGACGCCGGCTACCGGGCCGGGGCCGAGGGAGTGGCGATCGCCCTGGACCCGGCGGCGTCGGAGTTCCGCCAGGCGGACGGCCGCTACCAGGTGGCGGGTGCGCTGCTGACCAGCGGTGACATGGTGGAGCGCTACGCTCGCATAACCGCCGACTTCCCCGTCTACAGCATCGAGGACGGCCTGGGCGAGGACGACGACGACGGGTGGATCGCCCTCACTGAGCGCCTGGGCGCCACGGTGCAGCTGGTCGGCGACGACAACTTCGTCACGAACCCGGAGATCATCACCGACGCGATCCGCCGCGGCATCGGCAACGCCGCGCTGATCAAGCTCAACCAGGTGGGCTCGGTAACGGAGACCCTGGAGGCGATGGCGATCTGCCGGGAGGCCGGGTACCGGGCCATGGTGTCGCACCGGTCCGGCGAGACCGAGGACTTCTTCATCGCCGACCTGGCCACCGGCAGCGGCTGCGGCCAGCTCAAGACCGGCGCGCCGGCCCGTGGCGAGCGGATCTCCAAGTACAACCGGCTGATCGAGATCGCGGCTACCGCCCCCGAGCTGCCCTACGGCCGGATCTGATCGCGGCTGTGCGCCGGCCCGCCAC
>JBKQSL010000146.1:0-2590 GCA_052143655.1 Streptosporangiaceae bacterium
CGCCAGAATCCGCCGCGCCCGGCCAGCAGGTACACCCAGGCGAGCGCCGCGACCGCGGCAAGAACGACAGCGATCTGCACCAGCACAGCCTGGCATGGGCATGTCGTGCGGGCCGCGACGGGCGGGCCGGTCAGGCCGCCAGCCGCCGCGGCCGCGCGGTGTCGTAGCCGGCCCGCTCTGGTACCGTCACCGTGCATGGCGGTCCGCCATGCACGGTGACAGCCGAGGAGGTGAGACCCATTACCGCTGTATCAGGTTGGGTGCTTCCCTCGCTTGCCGCCGGGTGGTTCCTTGATCACAAGGGGTGAAGGCAATCGGGCTTTTCGGGAGAGCGGGATCTTCCCGGAGGTATTGCAGTCTTCCTGTGGCTGATTCTCTTTGCTGAGATTCTCGGCGGACCTGTCTATTACGGAGGGTCCGTGGGGGAACAGCCGGGGAACAGCGCCGTCCGCTGACGCTTGAGGATCGTGAGGAGATATCGCGGTGCCTGGCGTTGCGGCTGACGAATAAGGAAATCGCCGTGCATACCGGGCGCGGCGAGGATGTACGCCAGCTTAACAGGGCACTGGCACGCTGGGACGCCGTCCCGGATGTAGCAGAATTTCGCCGTGCTCTAGTTGATGTGCGACTTACCGAGCATGCAAGTTATCCCGCAACGGGAGAGGATGAGTAGATGTCTCAGCCGGTGTCAGAAGACAATCATTGGATGGAGCTAGCCATAAAGCTTGCCCGGCTCTGCCCGGCCAAAGAGAGTGCCTATTCGGTGGGCGCTATCATCGTCGATGAATACGGAACTGAGATATCCCGTGGGTATTCGCGCGAGACTGACGAGCACGTCCACGCGGAAGAGTCAGCGCTCGCTAAAGTGGCGAATGATGACCCGCGCCTGAGGAAGGCAACAATTTATAGCACGCTTGAGCCATGTTCAGAACGCAAGTCACGTCCTCGTAGCTGTACTCGGCTGATCCTGGACGCGGGCATTCCTCGTGTCGTGATGGCCAGGCGCGAGCCTTCTCTTTTCGTGGCTGACTGCCAAGGTTTCGAGCTGCTGACGTCCGCAGGTGTAACCGTAGTCGAGCTGCCGGCCCTGGCCGGGCAGGCCAGGGCCGTTAACTCGCATCTGCCGCTGGGATCTTAGCCCGGCTGCCTGGCTTGGGGGGCGAGGGCGGCGCCGGGGGTGGCGGGCGCCGTCTTGTTGGCGTGGCCAGCGGCGGTCCCGCTGCCGTCCCCGGGGATCGGGGTGTTTCCTCGCCGGGCTGGCGAAGTCGTCCGCGTTGGTTTCGGTGTGCGGTGTCGGCTGTTCCTGGCCGGGGTGGCGGCCGACCTGGTGTTTCGGAGGGGCTAGGGCCGCGTAGCGATCTATAGCGCGCGTTGCTGACGTCGACAATGGGCCAGGGTCAACGCTGCGGATCAGCTACCTACCGGGGAAGTCCGCGAAGTCCCTGGAAAGGGCGACTCCTGCTCGTCCGGAACATTGTGGTCTCGCGCCTCGAGCCGGAATGCAGACCGCTCGAAGCGCTCGAAGAGAGCATCGAAATCGTCGTGATTCATCCCGTCTCAGCCCCTGATCTGGCCAGGTTCGGCTGGTTCCGGGGAACGCGGTAGTGCAGGCGGCCACCGGGCAGCAAGGAAAATGCCGGCTGGGCATGATGCCGATGCCGAACGCGCATAGCTACTGGTTAGCCGTGCGCGGGCGTGGTCGACCCGAACAGCGGGGGTGTCGTGGATGTTGTCGAGCCGCCGCTTTCGCCGCCGCTGTTCGCTGGCTGGGGGCTCGGACCGGCGGGGCCCGCTGGGCGTGGTGCCCGGACCGCGCGTCGTCGGGTGGGCCGGTGCGGCTCCCACCGGAAGGTGGCGACGGCGATGGCGAGCCCGGCGACCGCCCAGCCGGCGAGCACGATGAGGTCGCGCGCGGGGAGCAGGGGTTGGCCAGCGGTGTGTCCGAGAGCGGCCGCGACGGCGTGGGCGAGTGGCCGGGCGGGGAAGTAGCTGGCGATGGTGGAGAGCCAGTGGGATTCGCTAATGGAGCCGAAGATGCCGGAGACGATGATGACCGGGAAGTAGGTGAGCATGAGGCTGGGGGCTGCCGCCTCGACGGTGGGGATCACCGTGGTGAGGGCGGTGGCGGCGGCGGCCCAGGCGAATGCGCCGAGGACGAAGGCGATCAGGGCGCCGAGAACACCGCTGACCGTCAGGTGGGTGTGGTAGAGCAGGACTCCGGCGGCGACCGCGGCGGCTCCGGCGACGGCGGCCACGACGACGGTGGCGGCTATGCGGCCGAGGAAATAGCACCACCGCGGGAGCGGGGTGGCGCGCCATCGTTTGAGAACGCCGGCCTCCCGAGCGGCGACCAGGCGGACGCCGTAGGTGTTCCAGGCGGTGCGGGCGCGCTGTCCCGGTTTGCCCGCGCTCGCCGGGATACAGCCCGGCTCGCCGGCCCGCCGCGGCCGACCGGCCGCGCCGGCCCGCATAGAGTTGCTGTGTGGCAGATCCGGCGAGCTACCGGCCGGCCCCCGGCTCCATTCCCGAGTCGCCCGGCGTGTACCGGTTCCGCGACGAGCGCGACCGGGTGATATACGTCGGCAAGGCC
>JBKQSL010000147.1:0-3104 GCA_052143655.1 Streptosporangiaceae bacterium
GAGGACAGGCAGCCATGATGACCTGCGCCCACTGCGGCACCGAACGTCCCGGCTGGCAGCTGATGGTCGTCGTCAACTCCGCTACCGGCGTCTCCGAGCCGATCTGCACGGACCCGTGGGACTTCGAATGCTCCGGCCCTCCTCCTGCCGTGGCTGAGATTGCCGCGCTGGTACGGGAGCTGCTGGACGTGCCCCTCGAGACCGTCAGCGACGTGGAAGAGGTCATCGCAGCCCACGTGAAGCCGGGGAGGCGACCGACGTGACCAGCCAGTCCTGGAGGGAGCATGCGGCTTGCAAGGGCATGCACCCGGACGTGTTCCAGGTCACCCGCAAGTCCGGCACCGAAATCGTCAACCCCGTGGCGAGGGAGACGTGCGCGGTGTGCCCGGTTGACGGGGAGTGCCTCGACTGGGCCCTCGAAGTCGTGGACAAATGGGCGTTCCTGGGGGGAAAGACGCCTGATGAGCGGTATCGCCTGCGCCGGGCCGGACAGCGGAAAGCACGCCGAGAGGACGCTGCGTGAACGGGTCAGGCCTGAACGCGGCGCCGCTTCTCCGTCAGGCCAGCCGCCTCAAGGATGCGATTCACCTGCGTCTGGCGGTACGGCACCTTCGCCGTGATGTCCTCGATGAACGTGCCTTCCTGGCGCTCGGCCACAATCGCCGCCGCAAGCTCCCTGCGGGCCGCCTCGAACTGCGGCTTCAGGCGGCTGTAAGCGCGGGCAGCCTTGGCCAGCCGTGCCTGCGTCGCGTCGCTCACGCACTCCATCATGGCACACCCTCCGGGAGTCACCGGGGCTCCGAGCCCCACGATATCGCTACCCATCTTACATGACGAACTCCGTTGTGGTATACCTGGACGGAGACATTGAGGCAGGGGTTGCCACTTAGCCGAAGGGCGGGCAGGGCACATGGCGCGGACCGAGGCTCGTGTCCTCACCTCCACATGGAGAGACGCGGAGTTCGTCGCGCTGCCCCCGAACGCGAAGCTGCTTTACCTCACGCTCATGACCCACCCCGAACTGTCGGCAGGTGGCACCATGCCGCTCCTGCTGCACAGGTTGGCGCGGTACACGGGCCTGGATGCCCCGGCAGTGGAGCGCGCCATCGACGAGCTGGGGGAAGACGGCTGGGTATTCGTTGACGACCTGGCGCAGGAGATCTTCGTCTCCGGGTACTTCGCCGCCGAGAAGATCGGTCGGCAGCCCCGCCGCGTGATTTCCGCGCTAGAGGACATCCGCAGGCTCGACTCCCAGCGACTGGCGGCTATTGCCTCAGCCGAACTGGCGGAACTGGCGAATGTGGCCGTGCCGCCAGTGCCGCGGGGCCTGCGGGCCGAGGTGCTGGAGCGTGACGGTCACCAGTGCAAGTGCTGCGGATGGCAGCCCGGCGACCCGGTCCCGGTGAACTCCTCGGGCCGGGAGATCTACCGCGCGCTCGAGATCGACCACGTCCACCCGCGCTCCAAAGGCGGAGAGGACAGCGCCGCGAACTTCCAGGTGCTCTGCACGACGTGCAACACGCGGAAGGGGGCCAAGACCTGATGTCCTGGGCCCGGATCGATGACGCCTTTGACGACCACCCCAAGGTGCTCGCCGTGCTCGAGCATGAGCAGGGCGGCGCGGCTATCGGCCTGTGGACCCTCTGCCTGACCTACGCCCACCGGAACACGCTGAAGCGCGGGAAGACGCCGGGCCTCATTGCGGCTAGCCTGCCCCGGCGCTACCTAGGCCCAGGCGCGCGCGAACTAGCCGCGATCCTCGTCAAGGAAGGGCTATGGGATGCCCTGCCTGAAGGTCTCGGCTGGATGATCCACGACTTTGACCAGTACCTGCCGACTCCGAAGACCAGCGAGGCGCGTGCGGAGGCTGGCCGGAAGGGCGCGGCGAGTCGGTGGGGCACCAAGCCCAAGGATGACACGGAGCCAGGAACGGATGGCAAATTGCCATCCGTTCATGGCAATTTGCCATCCGGTAGCCATGACCCCGATGGCAACGCGGTAGCAAACGATGGCTCGCGCGCGCACGCCCGTCGGGTACAGGTTGTTAGTGGTACCGGTGGTGATCCCGTACCCGACGCCATTCAGCAACCTTCGGTTGCTGCCGCGGACGAGCCGCGGCTGACGATCACCCAGCGCTCCAAGCGCATCACCGATGCCTACGCCCTGGCCGAGCCCATGTGCAAATGGCCAGCGGTCAACACCGTCGTCATCCGGGCCATCAAGACCGAGAAGTGGACCGACGACGAGATCCAGGCCGCCGTGCTCCGCATGGCCGCCGAGAACCGCTCGGTGACCATCGACGCGCTGCGAACAGAACTGAACGGACTGCCTGCCCCCAAGGGCCGCGCCTCGCCGGGCCCTGAATCCACGGGTGCTGAGCGCGCCCGCAGTATCCGCGAAGCCGGTCACCGGGTCCAGGCAATGCTCGACGGGAGAACGCAATGAACGCCAGCGAGATTGGTGACCTGCTCGCCTTCGCCGCGCTTTATGACAACCGCAAGGCAGCCGACCCCGACATCATGGCGTGGCTCCGTGCCATCGGTGACCTGCCGTACGCGGACAGCGAGGCCGCAGTCGCCGCGCACTACGGCACTACCACCGAGCGTCTGATGCCAGGCCACGTCCGCACCCGCGTCAAGGCAATGCGCGCAGAGCGGCTAGCGCGGACGCCGCTGCCCCCGCCACCCCCCGAGGTCGCCGATCAGCCGGGCCGCTACCAGCGGATCATCCTGGCCAACGTTGAGCGCATCGCGGACGGCATGTCGGTGCAGCGCGCCATCGGCGCCGGGAAGCCGCTCGAGGGTGACCCGCCTGCTGAGTGGCAGCAGGCACGGGCCGCGCTGAAGCCGCCTGAGTCGGAGGCAAAGGATCCCCGGCAGATCGCGGCCGAGCAGGCTGCTGAGGCGCGGCGCCAGCGCGAGGAAGGCGGTGCGGCGTGAGCGAGGTCATGCGGGCGTCGTGCCAGCTGACTGCCCTGGCGGTGGCGGTGCGGCCGGACTGGGATGAGCGGGACGTGTCCGGGGTGATCTTGCAGGCGACGAATGCGGGGATGACGTGGCCGCAGATCCTGACGGGGCTTCCCCGGCTGATGGCGGACCCGAAGG
>JBKQSL010000148.1:0-8913 GCA_052143655.1 Streptosporangiaceae bacterium
CGGCGGGTCGACCCGGGCAGGACGGCCAGTGCCCGCCGGTTGCGGCTGGCGCTGACCAGGCCCGATACTTGGTTCCCGTGTGACCTGGCCGTCAGGAGCTCCGCTCAGCCTTTGCCCGGCTCGCATGCGGCAGGAGGCACCGTGGGCGAACAGATTCCGCCGTCAGCCGGCGACTTCGCGGCCGGCTTCGCGGCGGGCTCGCGGATCGCCGGCTACCGGCTGGAGGAGCGGATCGGCCAGGGCGGCATGGCCGTGGTCTTCCGGGCGCGCGATCAGCGGCTCGGCCGGCAGGTGGCGCTGAAGATCCTGGCTCCGGCGCTGGCCGGCGACGAGGCGTTCCGGCGGCGGTTCATTGCCGAGTCGCGGGCGGCGGCAGCCATCGATCACCCGCACATCATTCCGGTGTTCGAGGCCGGCGAGGCGGATGGCGTGCTGTTCATCGCGATGCGCTACGTGCCCGGCGGGGACGCGCGCTCCGTGGTGCAGCGGCAAGGGCCGCTGCCGGCGGCGCGGGCGGCGGCGCTGATCTCGCCGGTGGCTTCCGCGCTGGACGCGGCGCACGCGGTCGGCCTGGTGCACCGGGACGTGAAGCCGGCAAACATGCTCGTCGACATGACGCCGGGCCGGCCGGATCATGTGTACCTGTCAGATTTCGGGCTGAGCAAGGCGGTGGCGTCCTCGACCGGCATCACCGGCACCGGGCAGTTCCTCGGCACGCTGGACTACATCTCCCCGGAGCAGATCAAGGGCGGGAACGCCGATGGCAGGGCTGACCAGTACGCGCTGGCCTGCGCGACATTCGAGCTGCTGACCGGTGCGCCGCCGTTCCGCCGCGGCGATGCCACGACGGTGATGTACGCGCAGCTGCTGCAGCCACCGCCGCAGCTGACCTCCCGCCGGCCCGACCTCCCGTCCGCGGCGGACGAGGTCACGGCCAGGGCGCTGGCCAAGGACCCGGCGGACCGCTACCCGACCTGCCTGGAGTTCACCAGCGCGCTGCGCGCGGCGCTGGGGCTGCCGGCTTACGCTGTCGTTCCCGCAGCGACCGAGGGTGCCGCTCACCCGCTGACGGTGCCCGCCTGGCCCGGCCCGGGCCAGGTCCCCGGCGGGGTCGGCCCCCTCGCTGACCTGCCCACCGGTGAGGCGCCGGCCCGCGCCGCCGCGGCGGCCGCCCCCGCAGGCGGCCAGGCCGCGCTGTCCGCCGCCGCGGCGCACGGCGAGCCACCGCGGCGCAGGCGGGCCAGGCCCCGGCTGGCCGCGATCGCGGCGGCTCTGCTCCTCGCCGCAGCGGGAGCGACCGCCGCAGCCGTCCTGGCCAGCGGCGGCGGCCGCAAGCCGGTGACCGTGCCGGTCAGCGTCAGGTCCGGCTTCGCACGGCTCACCGGCGACGTCTACGTGGTCTACCAGGCCGGCAAGGATGCCCGTGCCCGGATCGCCGGCCAGATCAGGGGCGCATCCCAGGGAGAGGTCGCCGCGCTGTACGCCCAGCCGTGGCCCTACCACCGCCCCCCGGCCGAGGTGAGCGCAGTGATCTTGCATCCGTCTCACCGCAAGGCCGCCTACTCTTTCCTGGTCACGCCGGTTGTGGCCACCCGCTACCGGGTCGAGCTGCGGGCCAGCAGCACCGCGCGGTCCCCGCTCGGCAGATCCGCAGCTGAGACCGTCCATGTCATCCTGGGCGCCATCACCGGCAACACAAAGACCTGCGCCAGGCCCGTCTGCCATGAGACCATCCACGAGACCGTGCTGGTGCCACCGCAGGCGCTGAACACGGAGATGGCGAAGCGGTGGTATGCCTACTTCGCCATCAGCCACTCGCGGTCGAAGACGCCACCACCACCCAAGTGGCTGCTGCTCGGCGCTGGCAGTCCCCGGGTCCTGGTGTCACGCCGGACCGCCGGCCAGTTCAGCCTGACGATCTCGTACTCGTTCCGGGTGGGAAACGAGGCATACACCTGGAACTGGAACACATGCGCCAAGGACACAGTGTCCGCTGACGGGATCGGGCTGCCCGGCCACCACGGCTGCGGGGACAACCGGGTTCCCGCCTCAGCCGCCTACCTCGGCTAGCGCCAGCCCAGGCTCAGCAACCATCAGGGCTGCAGGCCTGGCCGGCCGCGCTGCCCCGCTGGGCCTGCTGATGGCCGCCACGGTCATCCTGGGTCTTATCTCGCTGGCTATGCCAGCCATGACCGCGATATTCGTCGGATCCGCTGGGCGAGAGCACGCGGGCCTGGCTAGCGGGGTGCTGAACGCCGCACGCCAGGCCGGCGCAGCTCTGGGCGTCGCCCTGCTCGACGCGCTCCCGGTCGACAGCGGTCCCGGCACCAGGCTGAGCCTGCATGCCCCGCTGACCGTCGCAGCCGCCGCCCAAGTACTGGCCGCCGACCTGGCCTGGCCCGCCACCCGGCCAGACCGCTGACCGGCTCTCAGCCGGCGGGCGCTGCCCGTGCTGTCTCCCCGCATGGAAGCCGTCAAACGCCCAGATTGGCCATTAGTGAGCGTCCTTAATCACACCACAGCTAAGTTTGCTTAACGCGCATATCGGCGGGGATGCGCGCCCCGCTCAAGCCAGACGGTGATTACGTAGCGTCAGCATGGCGACGCCTCGGATTTGGGCCGACCTTGCAGCTCGCTACTGGCGTATCTGCCCGGTGTCAGCACAGTCCGCCGAGAGGTACGCCCCTCTCCCGGGAACCGAGCCGGGAGAGGGGCGATGGCGTTTAGCGGGTGAGGCGCAGCGCCAGATAGTCGACAGCCAGGCTGACGGCCGCGCAGACACCGACGACCGCCGGGTGTCCAGTACCGATGGTGCCCTCGGCCACCATCATGACGAAACGGACGGCCGCGGCCGCGAGTTGAACTGCATCGGGATGGTTCGCACCTACTGTGCTTATGGCGGTACGCGCGCAGGAGAGGATGTTCTTCAATGGACTCACGCTTCTCTGTGCTGGTTGATGAGGAGCGGAGCCGGCTCCAGAAATCACGCTAGGAACAGGTCTGTGATGGAGCCATAGGTGCCGGAAACCGCAGGAACGTCGGCACAGCGGGCGGACGATACCGCAGCTCGAAGGGAGGTGATCGGCCGTGGTCGGCGGCATTGGGACAGATTCCGGCGCGGCGCGACCGAGGATCCGCCGGTGGAATGACCTCATGGCGTCTGAACTCAGCGGCGTGTGCCTGAGGCTCGTCAAAAGGCTGAAGGATGAAGAGCTGCCTACCCTTCTTGCGCGCGAGCGCGTGCTCCTCACGCTCCTGCCCGAGCAGCTGGCTCCCTGGGAGGTGGTCGAACGGCGTGATGGAGGGCTGGAGCGGGGCAGGCTACTTGCTGCGGTGTTCGACAAGGTGACCGCAGACAACCACGCCGAAATCAAACTTCTTCAGGCGCGTGACCTGCTCGGGTTGTCCAAATCCGATCCTGGATTCCAGGAGCGGCTGAAACGGCTGAAGGCCGCCGGTCCTTGTGTCCCCCGACAGCCTGTCAAACTCCCGGATCCCAGCAATATTGAAACCCGTCTTGCCCTAGCCGCGCAGCGAGCCGGTTCCTCTGAGCGCACCGTGCGCCGTGATGCCGGCGCCATCCTGCGCGCGCTGCTCACCGCTGTGGACGAGTTCCGGCACCACGAGGACGCCGTTCAGGCGCTCGCCGCCGAGTTCAAAGAGCGCCGTGGGACGTCGGGACTGGACGATCCGCTCAACGCTCCCGAGGTCCGCCGAGTCCTGCGGCTGTGCGCGCAGTTTACCGGTGAGCTGGACCAGGCTTTCGACACGGTAAGCGGTCCGGCCAGTTTCAGCACCGGTCTTTATGTCATCCGCAGCCTTCAGAACGACCTCCTGGGCCGGCTTGCCGATCCGGCGAAATCTGCGAAGGCCATGGCGGTCGTCGGGGAGGCCGGGTACGGGAAGACCAGCCTGCTATGGGGCCTGCACCGCGACCTCACCGGCCGCGCCCCGTTCCACCCCCTGCTGGTCAACGCCGCTTGGCTGCGCGCCCCCGGGCCCGCCAGCACGCCGCTGCTGTCGGGTGAGGACCTGGTCAGCACCGTCACAGCACTCGACTCGCGCGCCACCACGCCTGTCATCCTGCTCGACACGATGGATCTGCTTATGCACCAGGAGGATGAGTCTGTCCGCGTGATCGACCTGATCGACGAATTGCGCAGCGCGGGAGCTCGGACCGTGGTGACCTGCCGTGAGCAGGAGGCCACCGCCTTGGACCGGCATTTCGAGACCGTCCGGCTCGGTACCTATGACGAAGCGGAACTGCCCGGCGCGATCGAGCGTCACGTCTTGGCATTCTGCCCGGACGCGCCGCCACGTCCGATCGAGGAAAAGGTGGGGGTCATGCTCCGCCTCGCCTCCCGCGGGCTTGGCGTGACCGAAGTGTGTCACCACCCTCTGTTCCTGCGGCTGCTGTTCGAGGCGTACGAGGGAATCTTTCCTAGCGAAGAGGTGGATGCACGTGGTGTGCTGGCCGCCTATTTCGACCAGAAGATCTGCGACGACGTGCGGGGACGGACCAACCCAGATGTGGCACGCGACGACGTTCACGCCGAGTGCTTCTGCCTGGCCATCGCCATGTTCTCGGCGGGTGCGGTGGCTCTCCCGCGCGACGACCTGCTCTCCCGCGCGCGTCGCGTCGCCGCCGCCTGGGACGGCACTCTCCATGACACGCTGGCCCACGCCCTAGACCTGCTCATCCGCAGGTCGGTACTGCTGGCAGATTCGCCAGACGGCATCCGGTTCCGCCACCAGCTGCTATTTGAATACGTCGCGGCGCGGGCGCTCATCGCACGTGGCGGCGCGGCGGAGCTGCGCAGGCTGCTCGGCATCGTCGAGGAACGCCCCCTCGACCTGTTCACGGGCGCGGTGTTCGAGCAGGCCATGATCTACGCGTGGAGCGCATCCCGCACGCTGCGGCCGCACCTGGCGGCGACGCTCGCCGCACTGGCGGAGTCACCGTCGGTGAACCTGCAGTCGGTGGCCTTGGTCGTGGCGGCCTACCACCCCGACATCGAGGCGGGCGTCGCCGAACTGCTGCAGCGAGCCGGGCCCGAGACCGTCCGGCGGTTTGTGGAACTGACGCCCCGCGTGAGCGGCCGCGCTGTTGGCCGGGCGCTGATGCTGCTGCGCCGGGTGTGGGAGCGCGGCGACCCCGTGTGCCGCCGGGCGGTGCTCAACGTGCTGGAGCGGTTCGCCGTCCAGCATGGCCAAGCCATCAAGGACTTCATCGTCGATCAAGAGTGTGTCCAGCACGTTGTGGAGGCTAAGGGAGACCTGCTGCTCAGCGAGCGCGCGCTGCCGCGCACCCTCGGCCTGCTGGCCGAGACCGACCCTAAGTGGAGCACCGAAGCCCTGCTCGCCCTGTTCGAGGCAGGCGGCGCGACGACCAACAACCGCGCGCTGGCCGTGGCGATTCTGGACATCGTGGCTGACCGATGGGCGTACCTCGGCTCGGCCCGGACTCTGGCCCGTTTCACGCTCGCCGTCGGCCGCGCCCAGCGACGCAACGGCGGACGGGAAGCGGACGCGGTCCGGCGCGCCGGCGGACGGCTGTTCGCCGCCTATTGGACGGATCTTTACCGGCTTGACGGGCCCCAGCCGCTCGCCTGGGAGTGGCTCACGCTGGTCGCCGCGTTGCGCCGGAAACTGGCCGCTAGCCAGCGGGCGCCACTGCGGGTCCAACTGCGGCTGATGGGCACAGCGCAGGCCCTGACCGTCCTCTCCGATGGCAACCCGCTGATCGAGCCGACCCTCACGCGGCTTTTCCCACCGGTGCACGACAGCTACGGTCTGCCCTTGCTGGAGCTGTCGGCCTCCTTCCTGCTCCCGCTGCTCAGGAGCGCCTCCCCAGCCGGGGACCGTACCCGCGCCCTGATTAGGGCCGCGCTGGCCGGGCTGCCCGCGGACCCCGCCCGGACGGACGACCCAGCGAGCCTACGCGTCTCCGTCGCCCGGATAGCCGTCACCTCCGCAGAGCTTCCCGTCGGTGAGCTCGCCTCACTGCTGAACGGCCTGCCGAGCCTCCGCAAACCCGAGCAATGGATCGACCCTGGGGGCGCCATCGCCTTGGTCGTCCCCGCGGCGCTCGGCGGTCATCCGGTCGCCCTCGCGGCCTTGGACAAGATCGCCGCGGAATCAGCGTCGGTCGGTCCCCCAGGCCGCGGCAACGTTACGTACGCGCTCACGCGCAGCATCGGGGAGCATCCTGAGCTGATCCCGCAAGCTCTGGCCATCTGCGCCGGGTGGCAGATAGCAGCACCCTTCACTGAGGCCATCCGCCGCCATGGCGAAACCCTCGCTCTGCATCTCGCGGGGTACCGCGCCGAGCTCGACGCACTGGTGCGCGACCTCTTCGCGCTGGGCGGCGAAGCACAGCAGGATGCGATGAACCTATGGCTGGAGCTGGACGCGCTGGATTTGGTGCCACCCCGTTCTTTCGACGAGCTCCGCTCTGCCTGGTTGGCTGCCAACGTCCTCACGGCCAAGCAGAACATCCTGCGGCTCATGGGCACCCAGGCCGGACGCGGCCTGCTCCAGCTCGACAAGGTCACCGGTCTCATGCGGTCACTGGTCATCGTGGAACCCAGCGGGCTGCGCGCCGCGTCCGGCCGCTTTACCGACCGCGGCACCCTGAAGGCAGCCCGTGACGCCCTCGTCACCGCACTAGCCCAGGCCGGGCCGCTGACAGAGGAGACGCTGAACGACCTGCTCTCGCTCACCATGGACCGTATGGCCAAAAGCGACACCCAGATGCGGCTGCGCCTACCAATGCTCCGGCTCGCTGAGTCGGGCCGCGCAGACGAGGCGTTCAACTTCTACGCCCGCATTGGAGAGCTTACCGCCGACCGCGGAACCACCTATCAAAACAAGCTCGCCAACAAGCTTCACGGGGCACTCCTCACGGTCTGCGAGAACGCCACCTACGCCGACAGCAGCCGGTGGATCCGCGCGCTCCCGGCCCTACCGGTGCCGTTCGCCCAGATCCTGGTGCGCGCGCTGGTCCGCGTGGCGTTTTGCACGGTGCGCGACCCACTACAGCAACTGGCCGCCGAGGATGGCGTGCCCGGACCCATCGCTCTCACCATCAAGAACCAGCTCGCCCGGCACGGCCGCCTCGGCAGCTCGGTAGTCATGGACGACCTCCTCATCTGCCCGAACGGCTGACTTGCCGCATTCCCATCCATAACTTCTGTTCCGGCGCGCGCTCAACGGCCAGCCAGCCGACCGGAACCAGCGTGCCTAACGGCGGCTCAGGGCGCGTTCACCGCCAGCAAGTTGGTCACTCGTCGCTCTGCCCCCGCGGGCACGTCGGCGCCAGGGGTGCCCGCGGCAGGTCGCCCGGCGCTGGACACTCGGATCCTGGCGTGCACCGCTCAGGGCGGGGGCCGCGACGCACCTCATCGCGGCAGAATGGTGCGCCCTCGGCCCGGAGCGCCACCCGTAAGGACTGGCTCTTCGACCCAGAACGGGCCTTCCCCAAGCGCGAACGATCCAGCACATTAGGTTTTCGCTGGCATTACCGTGCGACTCGTCACCGCCTAAGCGAGAGTGCTCAGCAAGGATTCGAAGTCTGGATCGCCACTCAAGGATGCGAAGTAGTCACTCTTGTGCCCATTGACAGCTCGCAGCATGCGAGTGCCGGCGAGACGTCGCAAGCGCGAAAGCGCTTCGTTGCGCTGACCCATCATTGCGTAAATGCCAGCCAGATTGTAATCAATGTCGCGCAGGCGATCTTCGCTAATGGCGAGTTTCTCAGCTATAAGAAGATCGGCCTCCGCTTCACTAAGGCGCATCAGTCGCTTGGCCATCGCGCCACGATAAACATGTAGCTTTGCACGCATGTCAGGATCTAGGTCTCTAGGCGCCAGCGCAATCGCCTCACCATATGCTCGAAATGCGGCCAGGTCCGCCGGACCACCGGCCCTTGAATTAGCATGAGCAAGACCTCGTGAAAACTGGACCGCCCAGTCATCGGGGACCAAGGCGACGTACTCGTCCAGGTAACGTGCAGCCTCAAGCCACCGTCGGCGCGCCAGCAGCGCCTTGGCGGTCTGCAGCAGCGCAGTGGGCGGAATTGGGGATTCGACACCTTTCTCAAGATTCGGGATCGAGACCAGAACTTCGTCCAGCGCTTGATCGATATCCCGTGATTGATCAGCGGTCAAAGGCACACTGGATTCAACGTCTTCAAAATCGAACCCAGCTCGCCGCAATTGCGCTTCAAGGCTAGACGCCTGGGTTGAGAGCGTTGTCCTTAGCTTTGTGTACTCGGCATCAGCTAACAACTCGATGCGATACTTAGTCTGCATGACGAATAGGAAGAATAGGATGACGGGTACGTTCACGACGGCGCTGATTACCAAAAGGGCTGCCGCCCATGAGGGTCGGCTAATCGCGGCGGCGCCAGTGAGAAAAGCAGCCTCGACGACTATCAGCAGTATGAGGCATGCAGCCAGCAGCTGAAACGGACTTGTGATTCTATCGGCCCGAATCTCCGCGCTCACGTCAGCCATGACGCCCTCACCGTTATGTATCTGTTTGAAGTATGGTAGCTGAGCGCGGAGCATCTGGAGCGATGCTTGGTCGGTGGCAGCGCGCCTGGCGCTCGGAGTGGGAGGGCCAGGCCCGGAGATTCGACACTCGCCCTCATCTCGACCAGATCCGGGCGTCGGTCCAGCCTGCCGACAAACAGGCAGAGCGCGCAGAACACTCAGATCTGCGCGCCGCAGTCAGCCACGCCGAGCAGCGCTGACCTGCGCCAGAACGGCGGCTCGGGTATTTGAAGCGTGTCAAGGCCGCTGACGCATCGTTACCGCTAGCCAGGAGCCCTCCCGGGGCGGCACCGTTCCTTTCTGCCGCAGCCGCTAGCCCCGCCCGTGCTTGCGGAGGGCACGCCACGCCTGGGTCTTG
>JBKQSL010000149.1:0-72245 GCA_052143655.1 Streptosporangiaceae bacterium
CGGGCGCAGCAGCAGGCCCGGTCCGGCGACCTGGAACCGGCTGAGGTCATCGACGCCGCGGTGGCGGGGCTGCCGCCCCGGCCCGGCAGCCTCACCCCGGTGATCAACGCGACCGGCGTCCTGCTGCACACCAACCTGGGCCGGGCGCCGCTGTCGGCGGCGGCCGTAGAGGCGGCGGTGGCCGCCGCCGGATGCACCGACCTGGAGTTCGATCTCGCTGCCGGGGTGCGCGGCCGCCGCGGCCGCGGCATGCTGGCTGCGCTGGCCGCCGCAGTGCCGGACGCCGAGGACGTGCACGTCGTCAACAACAATGCCGCGGCCCTGGTGCTGGCGGTCACGGCGCTGGCGGCCGGCCGCCAGGTCGTCGTCAGCCGCGGTGAGCTGATCGAGATCGGAGACGGGTTCCGGCTGCCCGACCTGCTGGAGTCCACCGGGGCGCAGATCCGCGAGGTCGGCACCACGAACCGGACCACGGCCGCCGATTACACGGCGGTCATCGGGCCGCAGACCGGCTTCGTGCTGAAGGTGCACCCGTCCAACTACCGGATCGAGGGTTTCACGGCCAGCGCGTCGGTCTCGGACCTGGCGATGCTCGGCGTGCCGGTCGTGGCCGACATCGGCTCCGGGC
The DNA here is from genome assembly GCA_052143655.1 of Streptosporangiaceae bacterium. Lineage (GTDB taxonomy): Bacteria > Actinomycetota > Actinomycetes > Streptosporangiales > Streptosporangiaceae > CAVSUR01. The sequence continues at coordinate 629 of JBKQSL010000149.1, forward strand.
TGCTGGCGCCGCACCCGCTGCTGCCCGCGGAGCCGGACGCCGCCAGCTGGCTGCGGGCCGGCGCGGCGCTGGTGACCGCCAGCGGGGACAAGCTGCTCGGCGGCCCGCAGGCCGGGCTGCTGCTCGGCCGGGCTGACCTGATCGCCACCCTGGCCCGGCATCCGCTCGCCCGGGCCCTGCGCATCGACAAGCTCACCGTCGCAGCCCTGGAGGCCACCCTGTCCGGTCCGTCCGCTCCCACGGTGAACGCCCTGGCCGCCGACCCGGCCGCACTGCGCAACCGGGCGGCCCGGCTCGCCGCGGACCTGGCCGCCGCGGGCCTGGACGCGCGGCAGGTCGCCACCGACGCGGCCGTCGGCGGCGGAGGCGGCCCCGGGGTGCGGCTGCCGAGTGCGGCTGTCAGCCTGCCAGCCGGGCTCGCGGGCTCGCTGCGGGCCGGGGAGCAGGTGCGCCGCGGCGCGATCCCCGCGGTGGTGGGCCGCGTCGACGACGGGCGGCTGCTGCTGGACCTGCGGGCCGTCGCGCCTGCCGACGATGAGCGGGTCAGCACCGCCGTTCTCGCTGCGGCCGGACGGCGCTGATGCACGTCATCGCGACCGCCGGGCACGTCGATCACGGGAAGTCGGCGCTGCTGAAGGCGCTGACCGGAACCGATCCGGACCGGTGGGAGGAAGAGCGGCGCCGCGGCCTGACCATCGACCTCGGCTACGCCTGGCTGACCCTGCCGTCCGGTGAGCACGTAGCGTTCGTCGACGTGCCCGGGCACGAGCGGTTCGTGCCGAACATGCTCGCCGGAGTGGGCCCAGTGCCCGCCGTGCTGTTCATCGTCGCCGCCGACGAGGGCTGGATGCCGCAGTCAGCCGAGCACCTCGCGGTCGTGGACGCACTGGGCATCCACGATGGCCTGCTCGTGGTGACCCGCTGCGATCTCGCCGAGCCGGGCCCGGCGCTGGCCCAGGCGCGTACCGCGCTCGCGCAGACCAGCCTGGCCGGAGCCGCCGCCGTCGCGGTCAGCGCGCGCACCGGGGCGGGCCTGCCCGAGCTGGTCGACGCGCTGGAACAACTGGTCGCCGGGCTGCCCGCCGCCGACTCCGGCGCTCCCGTGCGGATGTGGGCGGACCGCTCGTTCAGCATCGCGGGCAGCGGTACGGTCGTCACGGGCACCCTGCCGGCCGGAACCGTGCACCAGGGCGACGAGCTGCTCGTCACCCCGGCCATGCGGCCGGTCCGGGTCCGCGCGATCCAGTCGCTCGGCCAGCAGGTCACCGCGGTCACCGGGGTGACCAGGGCGGCGCTGAACCTGCGCGGCATCAGCCGGGAAGCGGTTAGCCGCGGCATGGCCCTGGTGGACGCCGGTCGCTGGACAATGACCGACATGCTGGACGTCCGGGTTACTTCCGGGCCGGCGCCGGGGGACGCCCAGGATGGTGCCGGCGAGGACACGATGCGGCTGCCCCGGCAGCTGACCCTGCATATCGGCTCGGCCCGCACTCTGGCCCGGGTCCGGCCGCTGGGCGGGCGGCACATCCGGCTGACCCTGCGTGAGCCGCTGCCGCTGCACGTCGGCGACCGGGTGCTGCTGCGTGACCCAGGCGCCGCGCGGGTCCGCACCGCCGCGATCGGCATTGCCCAGCTCGCCGCCGCGTCCCGCCGCCCGGCAGGCGTGGCCAGCGCGGCGCCAGCCGGGAACGGCAGCCCGGCGGCGCCCGCTGCGGCCCATCCCGGGCCGGCGGCTGCCCATCCCGGGCCGGCCGCCGCTGTGAGCCCGGCCGCCGGCCGGCCTGTGGCGGGCACGGCGACCGCGCCGGCTCCGGACGATTTCTCCCCGCCCGCCGCACCCGGCCCGCCCGCCGTACCCGGCCCGGCCCCCGCATCCGGCCCGTTCCCCGCATCCGGCCCGTTCCCCGCATCCGGCCCGCCCGCTCCGGCCGCAGGCTGGCCGAGCGTGCTCGGCGGCGTCGTGCTGGACGTGGCCCCGCCGCCGCTGGTCCGCCGCGGCGCGGCGGCCGCCGCCGCGCGCGAGCTGGCCGACTGGCCTGATCAGCCGGCCGCAAGCGACCTGCTGCGGCGGCACGGCCTGCTGCGGGCCAGCGCGCTGCTGGCGATGGGCATCAGAGATCATCCGGTGCCGGTCACGGGCGAGTGGCTGGCCGATCCCGGTCACTGGGACGAGCTGGCCGGCAAGCTCGCCGAGGCGGTCGCGGCGCACGCTGCCCGGCAGCCGCTGGCGGCGGGCATGCCGGTGGAAGCGGCGAGGTCCGCGCTCGCGCTGCCCGACCGCCGCTTGGCCGAATCGCTCGTCCGGCCGCCGCTGCGGATCCGCGACGGCGTGATCGCGGTCGCCGCCTCCGGCAGCAGCGGCGCGCTGCCAGAGGGAATCGAGGCGGCCGTCCACGTGCTGCGCGCCGACCTGGCCGCGGCGCCGTTCCGGGCGCCCGATGCCGACCGGCTGCGCCGGCTCGGCCTGGACGGCCGGGGCATCGCGGCCGCGGAGCGGGCCAGGCTGCTGCTGCGGGTCAGCGATCACATCGTGCTGGCCCCCGGTGCCGACGAGCAGGCGGCGGCCATCCTGGCCGGGCTGCCGCAGCCGTTTACCGCCGCGCAGGCCCGGCAGGCCCTCGACACCACCCGCCGGATCGCGATCCCGCTGCTGGAGTACCTCGACCGGGCCGGCGTCACCGAGCGGCTGCCTGACGACCGGCGCCGGGTACGGGATAGCGGAAACAGTACGGGCTAGCGATAGCCCCACTCGCTGAAGCGGGCGACGCTCCAGGCCGGCGCTTCCGGCGGCGGCCTGTCGGTGGCCAGCCACCGGGCCAGGGCCATGCCGGTGGCCGGGGCGTTGAGTATGCCCGTGCGGTAGTGGCCGGAAGTGATCCAGGCGTTGCCCAGGCCGGGCACCCGGTCGATCACCGGCCGGCCGTCCGGGTGCCGCGGCCGGAAGCAGCACCACTGATGCGAGACCCCGATCCCGCGCACGCTCGGCAGTGCCGAGTACAGGCTTTCCAGGATGGAGTCGATCACCTCGGGGCGGACGGCCGGGCTCTCGTCGCCCACGTCGAAGGTCCCGCCGGCCAGCAGCCGCCCGTCCTCCAGCGGGGTGGCCACCGGGGCCACCGTGCACGGCAGCCGCACCGGGGCCGGGTCGGTGACCAGCAGGTGCCCCTTCACCCGGTCCGCGGGAAGTGACAGCTCCAGGCCGTCGAGCACCGGCGGCTGGCCGGTCGCGAACATGACCGCGCCCGGGGAGATCGGGCCGGCCGACGTGGCGACGGTGATGATCCGCTCACCGCGGATCTGCACGCCGGTGGCCGCGACCCCGGTCGCCACGGCCGGCAGGCCGGCCGACAGGCTGGCCAGCGAGCGCAGCGGGTTCACCCGCGCCTGATGCCGGATCAGCGCGCCCGCCAGCCGCCAGGCCAGGCCCGGTACCAGCGCCGTGACCTTTTTCGCCTCCAGCCAGACCACGGCCGGGTGCTCCTGGTCGCGCACGCTCTCGGGGGCCAGGCCGATCCAGTCCAGCTCGATCAGGCCCACCCCGCCCGGGGTGACCTGCTCCAGGTACCGCCACCGCTCCAGGCTGGCCCGCTCCAGGTCGACGAAGGTCTCCGGATCGCTCCACTGGTGCGGCTCGGGGATCAGCAGGCCGGTCGCGCCGCCGGTCGCCCCGGCGCCCAGGCGCCCGGCCTCGATCAGCAGCACCGAGCCCAGTCCGGCGTCATGGCACGCCAGCGCGGTCGCCACGCCGACGATGCCGCCGCCCACCACAAGCACGTCGGGCCGGGATTCCGGGATGGTGCCTGCGCCGCGGCCGAGCGCCTCCCGCTCGGCCGCCGTCAGCTGATCCCGCCAGACGGGGCTTTCGACAGTCATGATCCCATCCTCGATGATCTGGCAGGGCGCCGTCAGGCGCAGCCGGGGAGCGGCGGCGCAGCAGTCGATGATGTGAATGTTAAGTGACCGGCCAGCGGCTGGCGGCCGTGGAGCCCGGGCTGGCCGGGAACGAATCCGGGCCTGTAACACTTGTTCCTTATCAGACGGCTCCGCGCCCGTGCTCAAAACCGCAGGCGGGCAGTGGCAGGCGACCGGCAAGCCAGTTCGGGAGGAGCTGATGACGTGCTCGCCGACGCGTTCGGGCGGGTAGCGACGGATCTGCGGGTCTCGGTTACAGACCGGTGCAACCTGCGGTGCAGTTATTGCATGCCCGCAGCGGGGCTGGACTGGCTGCCCAGCCCGGAAGTGCTCACCGACGACGAGCTGATGCGCCTGATCGGGATCGCCGTGCAGCGGCTCGGGATCACCGAGGTGCGGTTCACCGGCGGCGAGCCGCTGCTGCGCCGCAGCCTGACCAGCATCGTGGCGCGCACTACCGCGCTGACCCCGCGGCCGGAGGTGTCGCTGACCAGCAACGGGATCGGGCTGGCCCGGATGGCCGGGCCGCTGCGCGCCGCGGGCCTGGACCGGATTAACGTCTCGCTCGACACCCTGTCCCCGCAGACCTTCCAGCGGCTGTCCCGGCGCGACCGGCTCGCCGATGTAGTGGACGGCCTGGCGGCCGCGGCTGAGGCCGGCCTGGGCCCGGTCAAGGTCAACGCGGTGCTGATGCGCGGGGTGAACGACGATGAGGCGGTGCCGCTGCTGCGGTTCTGCCTGGAGCATGGCTATCAGCTGAGGTTCATCGAGCAGATGCCGCTCGACGCCCAGCACGGCTGGCGCCGCGCGGACATGGTCACCGCCGACGAGATCATGGCCAGCCTGTCCGGGGACTTCACGCTGAAGCCGGCCGATCCCGCCGAGCGCGGCTCCGCGCCCGCGGAGACGTTCCTGGTCGACGGGGGACCCGCCACGGTTGGCATCATCGCCGCGGTGACCAGGCCGTTCTGCGGCTCGTGTGATCGGGTCCGGCTGACAGCCGACGGCCAGATCCGCAACTGCCTGTTCGCGCGGGACGAGAGCGACCTGCGCGGGGCAATGCGCGCGGGCGCCGCCGATGCCGAGCTGGCCGAATGGTGGCGCCGTGCGGTCGCTGCCAAGCTGCCCGGCCATGGCATCAACGACCCCGGGTTCCTGCAGCCGACCAGGCCGATGTCGGCGATCGGCGGCTGACAGGCCATCATGGCCTGCGTGGCCCTGCATCCCGCCGGGACGCAGCCGGGCACCGCGCGGCCCGGGATTCGGCGGCCAGGCCGCATCCCGCAGTCGGCCGCATGAGCAGGAGGACTGCCCGAGATGAGCACGATGGAGGAGTGGACCGGTGCTGTCTGCGCCGAGCTCGGCCTCGATCCGGCCGCGGCGGAGCTGCGGACGATCCTGGACGTGGCCCGCGACGCCGCGCACCAGGTGGCCAGGCCCGCCGCCCCGCTGACGACGTTCCTGCTGGGCGTGGCCGTCGGCCATGGGATGCCGCTGGCCACGGCCGCGCAGCGGGTCAGCGCACTGGCCGCCGGCTGGACGCCCGCCGAGCCAGACGCCAGCACGGGCCCCGCCTGACCGCCGGCCGCTCCGCCTGGCCGGTAGCCGCTCCGCCGGGCCGGTAGCGCGGTCTCATCTTGCCGTCCGGCTGCGGTCTCGTGCCGTCGGCCGCGGTCTCGTCTTGCCCACGGCTGCAGCCCGGCTGCCGGCGGGCTGCCGCCTGTTCCCTCTCCGCGCCGTCCAGCCGTGCCTGGGCCGCAGGCCGACGCGGGCCTGGGCAGGGCTGGACCGGCCCGGGTGGCTGGAATCTTTCTTCTGAGGCTTGCCATGCGTTAGATATCGATATATCTTTGAGCTATCAGAACAGTCCGGAGAAGCTCAGACGAAGACCTGGAGGAGTCCGGACGAACGACAATCAGGGAGTAACGATGCGACACGAAACCTTCCGGCGCTGGGGCGACGAGGACGATCGCAAGCGCGGATACGTGCAGGAAGATGAGGAATGGCGGCCCAGGGGCGGGCACCGCGGCCATGCTCGCGGTCCCGGCCGCGGCGGCCGGGACGGGTTCCCCGGACCCGGCTTCATGGGCGGCCCCGGCATGCACGGCTTCGGCCCGTGGCTGGGCGAGCCGCGGATGCGCGGCCCGCGGGCCCGCAGGGGCGACACCCGGGCTGCGGCCCTCGCGCTGCTCGCGGAGGAGCCGCGCAACGGCTATCAGATCATCCAGGAGATCAGCGAGCGCAGCGGCGGCGTCTGGCGGCCGAGCCCCGGCTCGGTGTACCCGGCGCTCGCGCAGCTCGAGGACGAGAACCTGATCCGGGCCGACGCGGACGAGGGCGGCCGGCGGGCCTATGTGCTCACTGACGAGGGACGGCAGTACGTGGCCGAGCACGCCGATGAGCTGCGGGCGCCCTGGGACGAGGTGGCTGGCAGTGCCGGCGGCGCGGCCCTGGAGATGCGCCGACTGGCCGGCCAGGTCATGATGGCGGCGTTCCAGGTGGCGAGTGCGGGGACCGAGACGCAGGCCGCCCAGGCCCGCAAGATCCTCGCCGATACCCGCAAGTCGCTCTACCGCGTCCTGGCCGCTGACGGCCAGGACGAGCCGGAGGCGGGCGCGGCCCGGCCGGCTGACAGCGACTGACCGGCTGACGGGGAGCGAGGGACTGAGGTGCGCCGGGCGGGCCATGAGCGGCCCGCCCGGCGCTGTCATCTCGGTGCCGCCGACCCTGGCGAGCGGGCCCGTTTGCATCTGCGTCCGGCAGCCAGTATGCGGCGATAAGCACTGATATGAGGCCGCCAAAAGGGTCAGCGGATTCACGGCCGCATGGTCGCCGCACCGGAGCCGGCTAGTGGCCGGCAAGGCCGTCGCAGCCCGGCAGGTATTGCCGGCCGGGCGGTCGGCAATACCTGCGGTGGCATAACGGAAATCGCGCGGGCGGTGCTGCTACGGCATCGCCGCCCGCGGCGGAGCCAGCCCGGCTGGCAGCCAGGCCAGCGGCACGTGCGCTGCTGCGGCGCGAGCCGGGGTAGCGATCAGAATGGCCCGCCCGCGGGCTGTCGGCCGAGCAGCGGGCGCCAGCGCGAGCCTGAAAGGGCCTGGGGAAAAAGAAAGAGCGACGCCGGGTGGCTACGGGGGCAAACCACCCGGCGTCGCATAACGTCGGCGCTCCGACGGGGGCCCGGAACGCCGACAGGAGTGCCCCGGCGGGGGACCAGAGCACCGCCAATCATGCTACACCGAACCCGGCTCTAATGCATCAAGACCGGATGACAAGCGGATCTCGCCATGCAGTCGTCCCGATGCCCACAGATCAGGCGTCTTGGTGCCCGCCTCCGTTGCTGCTTGGGGGTTTCTGCGACGGCGCGCCGAAGGCGTCCGGCATGCCAGAAATGCCCGGCTTTCCAGGCTGGCTCCCGGGCGGCTGGTACTGCTCTGGCAGCCGCGGCTGGAACTCCTGGAAGCCGCGGGCTGCGTCCGGCTCCCGGCCCCCGTTGGCGAAGATGACGGCGAAATAGGGGATGAACAGGGCCCCGACCACCGGTATCCCGACCAGCAGCCAGCCCGCGTGAATGACGTAGAGGGCGACCCCAACCAGGAAGCAGACCGCCCGCACGCCCATCATGATCAGGTAGCGGCGCTGACGGTAGGCGATGTCCTCGGACTTCGACCGCCGGGCCTGGGTCACCATGTGTGCCTGCGAGCGCCGCGGCATATGGGCTGCTCTCACTTCTCTACGGTAAACCCCCGCGGGCATTGGGTCATCCGGGGCCTGCGGCGGCGTACCGGGGCGTGCCGCTGCGGCTACCTGCGCCGTCGGCACCGCCCCGCCGCAGGCCGCTGTCAAGGCCGGGCTGTAACGGTGTCACGGGCCGGCGGCCTGCGGCCTGCCGCGGGCTGTCTCGTTCGCCCGGTGCATTCGCTGGCCGGCCGGGCGGCCGGCGTAGTAGTCGTAGAGAGCGCCGGACCGCAGCCGGCGCCCGGCGGCGCAGGAACACAGCGCTGGCGGCCATCAGCCCGCACGTGGAGGAAAGATGACCGAGCGCACATACCGGGTCACCGAGATCGTCGGGACCTCGCCCGAGGGAATCGAGGCCGCCATCCGCGGCGCAGTGCACCGCGCCGGGCAGACGCTGCGCCACCTGGACTGGTTCGAGGTGACGCAGATCCGCGGCCAGATCGTCGACGGCAGTGTCGCCCACTACCAGGTCGGGCTGAAGGTCGGGTTCCGGCTGGAAGACAGCTGACCGGCCCGGCGGTCCGCCCCGGGCAGCACCCGCCGGGCGGCCGGGCGGTTCCGGCCGGTACGCTTCGCACCGGTCCCGAGCATGGCGCCGACGCGGCAGGAGGCGGCACCCACGATGAGTCGTTCGGTCCTGGTTACCGGTGGCAACCGGGGAATCGGCCTGGCCATCGCCCGCCGCCTCGCAGCGGACGGTGACCAGGTGACCGTGACCTCCCGCAGCGGGGATGAGATCCCCGGCCTGCACGTCGCCCGCTGCGACGTGCGTGACGCCGGCTCGGTCGACGCCGCGTTCACCGCCGCCGAGGCGGCGCACGGCCCGGTGGAGGTCGTGGTGGCGAACGCTGGCGTCACCAGCGACCAGCTGCTCGCGCTGATGAGCGAGGACGACTTCGGCGAGGTGCTGGACACCAACCTGACCGGCGCCTACCGGGTGGCCAGGCGCGCGGTACGGCCGATGATGAAGATGCGCCGCGGCCGGCTCATCTTCATCTCCTCGGTAGTCGGCCTGCTGGGCTCGGCCGGCCAGGCCAACTACGCCGCGTCCAAGGCAGGCCTGATCGGCCTGGCCCGGTCGCTGGCCCGTGAGCTGGGCAAGCGCGGCATCACCGCGAACGTGATCGCTCCCGGCTTCGTCGACACCGACATGACCGCCGCGCTGACCGACGACCAGAAGAAGGCCATCCTGGCCAACGTGCCGCTGGCCCGGTACGCCGAGCCGGACGAGGTGGCCGCCGCGGTGGCGTTCCTGGCCGGCCCGGGTGCCGGGTACATCACCGGCGCGGTGCTCCCGGTCGACGGCGGCCTGGGCATGGGCCACTAACCGCGGCCGGTACGCCGGGCGCGCCGCCGGGACCGGGTCGGGCGGCCAGGCAAGGACAGCGGCCAGGCAAGACACAGGAGGGCAGCAGAGCATGGGCATCCTCGAGGGCAAGCGCATCCTGGTGACAGGAGTCCTCACCGACTCCTCGATCGCCTTCCACGTCGCCAGGATCGCCCAGCAAGAGGGCGCGACGGTGCTGGTCACCGGGTACGGGCGGCTCAGCCTGGTGGAGCGGATCGTCCGGCGGCTGCCCGACCCGCCGCCGGTGATCGAGCTGGACGTCACCGACACCGGCCAGCTTGACTCGCTGGCCGACCGGGTGGGCCAGTACCTCGACGGGCTGGACGGCGTGGTGCACGGGATCGCGTTCGCGCCCGAATCGGCTCTCGGCGGAAATTTCCTGCACACCCCGTGGCCGGACGTGGCCACGGCGCTGCAGGTCTCGGCGTACTCGCTGAAGGCGCTGGCGATGGCGGCGCTGCCGCTGATGAGCGGCGGCGGCGCGATCGTCGGGATGGACTTCGACGCGCGGCAGGCCTGGCCGGTCTATGACTGGATGGGCGTGGCCAAGGCCACGCTGGAGTCCTGCGCCCGGTACCTGGCCCGTGACCTGGGCCCGCACGGCATCCGGGTGAACCTGATGGCGGCCGGGCCGCTGAAGACCATGGCGGCCAAGAGCATTCCCGGGTTCGACCAGTTCGCGCACTGGGGCGACCGGGCCCCGCTCGGCTGGGACCTGGCCGACCCCGCGCCTGCCGCCCGCGCCTGCGCCGCGCTGCTGTCCGACTGGTTCCCGGCCACCACCGGCGAGATCGTGCACGTAGACGGCGGCGCGCACGCCATCGGCGGCTGACGGCCCGGGCCTTCCGGCCGTCCGCCCGGGCGGGCCGCCCGGCCGTTCGAAGCCCGCCGCCCGGGCAGCGCGGTTGTCGGCCGTCGGCGCTGGCCGCATACTGCTGCCATGCCGAGACCGGCCGATGACTCGGGGGCCGGATCCCGGCCTGCGCCGCGGCCGGATTCCGGCGCACCCCGAGCCCGGCCCGGGCGCGCCGGGCTCGGGGTGCGCGCCTCCGACGCCGAGCGCGAGCAGGCCCTCGCCGAGCTGCGCGAGCAGTACGCGGCCGGGCGCCTCGGCACCGGGACTTTCCAGGGCCGGATCGCCGCCGTGCTGCGCGCCCGGCTGCGCCGCGAGCTCGCCGAGCAGCTGGCCGACCTGCCCGCCCCGCAGGATCGCGCCGCGGCTGCCGGGACCGCCCGTACCTGGGCCTACGGACGGACGGCCCGGCGTCCTGGCAGGCCGCCGGAGCCGGGCGCCCGGCGGGACGAGCTGGCTGACTGGCTGGCCGGGGCGGCGGACCGGGCCGGGCGGGCGCTGCGGGCTGTCCGGGCCGCGGGCTGGCTGCGCCAGCCGTCGCCGCGGCTGGTGCTGCCGGCCGGGCCGCAGTCATTCTTCACGATCGGCCGTGAGCCCGGCTGTGACCTGCGGCTGGCCGATGCGGGCGTCTCGCGGCGGCATGCCGTGCTGCGCCGGTCCGGCGACGGCTGGCTGCTGTCGGATCTCGGCTCGCTGAACGGCACCTGGCTGAACGGCTGGCGGGTCACCGAGCCGGCGCCGGTGCAGCCCGGCGACCGGGTCTGCCTGGGCACGGTGACCTACGTGCTCGCCCTGCGCCCCTGACGGCCCTGCGCCCCTGACGGCCCTGCGCCCTGACCGGCCAGGGCACCTGACCGGGCACTGCGCTGCAGACCCGCCAGGCGCTGGCCGGCCTCCCCCGGGTCGGCCCCGGGCCGGCGCGCTCGCGCGCCGGGTGATCGCAGACCCTAGAGTCGGAGGGTGACCCTGGTCCTGATTGTGCGACACGGCCTGACGGCTTCGACCGGATCGGCGCTGACCGGGTGGATGCCGGGCGTCTCGCTGGATGACCGCGGCCAGGCCCAGGCAGCCGCCATGGCGCAGCGCCTGGCCGGCGTCCCGCTGGAGGCGATCATCAGCAGCCCGCTGGACCGCTGCCAGCAGACCGCCGCCGCGATCGCGGCTGCCCGCCCGCAGGGGCCGATGCCGGTCCAGACCGACGAGCGGGTGGGGGAATGCCACTACGGCGACTGGACCGGCAAGCCGCTGCGCAAGCTCGCGGCCGAGCCGATGTGGCGGGTCGTGCAGGCGCACCCGAGCGCAGCCCGGTTCCCGGGCGAGGACGGCGAGTCGATGGCCGACATGCAGCACCGGGCGGTGGCGGCCATCCGGGACTGGAACGCCCGGGTCGGCGAGGACGCCGCCTACCTGGTCTGCTCGCACGGCGACGTGATCAAGTCCATCCTGGCCGATGGCCTCGGCATGCACCTGGACATGATGCAGCGGCTCCAGGTGGATCCCTGCTCGCTCAGCGTGATCCGGTACACGCCGCTGCGCCCGTTCGTGCTGCGGATGAATGACACCGGCGGGGACGTCACGGCCCTGCAGCGAGCGCAGCGGCAGGCGAGCCGCAGGTCGCAGGACGCGCGTGTCGGTGGTGGCGACGGAACGTAATTCCTGCGGTCAGTTCGCCTGGATACGCCACATGTGCATATGCAGCCGGGGTGCAGGCGATAGCAAATCGTGATGTTTCCTCGGCCTGGCCGCAGCCTGCGGAAACTAATCTCAGACGCAGATCGCCCACGATTGTTCGCCGACTCAGGCGCACGCATGGAGGACTCATATGAATCTAGGCAGACGTAAGGGGCGCCTCGCGGGAGTCGCCATAGCCGCCACGCTCGCGCTTGCCGCCGCCGGCTGCGCCTCGAGCGGTTCCAGCTCTACCAGCAGCGGCCCCTCAAGCGGCACCAAGGTTTCCGGCGGCACGGTCAGCTGGGCCGAGCCGCCCGGCGCGCAGCCGAACTGGATCTGGCCGTTCGCGCCGATCACCAACTACAGCGTCTACAACTCGCAGACGTTCCAGTGGCTGATGTACCGGCCGCTGTACGTGTACGGCAACAACGGCAGCTCGACCACGGTCAACTACCCGCTGTCGCCGGCGAACGCGCCGGTCTTCTCCAACGGCGACAAGACCGTCGTGATCAACCTGAAGGGCTGGAAGTGGTCGAACGGCGAGACCGTCGACGCCGCTGACGTCATCTTCTGGCTGAACATGATGAAGGCCGAGAAGACGAACTACGCGGGCTACGCGCCCGGCACGATGCCCGACAACCTGACCTCCTACAAGGCCACCGGCCCGGACCAGGTCACCCTGCAGCTGAACAAGGCCTACTCCACCTACTGGTTCACCTACAACCAGCTGTCGGAGATCACCCCGATGCCGCTGGCGTGGGACGTCACCAAGCTCGGCGCCAAGGCCGGCAGCGGCGGCTGCTCGACCAGCGTGTCCAAGTGCGCGGCCGTGTACAAGTTCCTGGTGACCCAGGTCAAGGACACCTCGACCTACGCCACCAGCCCGATCTGGGGCACCGTCGACGGCCCGTGGAAGCTGACCGCGTTCAACACCTCGGGCAACGACACCTTCGTGCCGAACCCGAAGTACTCTGGCAGCCCGAAGCCGACGATCTCGGAGTTCAAGGAGGTGCCGTACACCGACGACTCGACCGAGTACACGGCGCTGAAGACCGGCCAGATCAACGTGGGCTACGTGCCGTCGGCCGACCTGCCGCAGAAGACGTCGGCCTCGGCGATTCCGCCGTCCAACCCGCTCGGCTCCGGTTACTACCTGGAGCCGTACTTCTCCTACGGCATCTACTACTGGCAGCCGAACTTCAACAACCCGACGTTCGGCAAGGTGTTCCGCCAGCTGTACGTGCGCCAGGCGCTGCAGGAAGTGACCGACCAGGTCGGCATGGACAAGTCCATCTACCGCGGCTACAGCGAGCCGACCTCAGGCGGCGTGCCGACCACGCCGTCGAACCAGTGGACACCGCCGGTCCAGAACGACAACACCGGCCAGGGCCCGTATCCATTCAGCACCTCCACGGCCAAGTCGCTGCTGACCAGCCACGGCTGGAGCGAGAGCGGCGGGGTCATGGTCTGCCAGAAGCCGGGCACGAGCAGCAGCGAGTGCGGCAGCGGCATCGCCAAGGGCACCCAGTTCAAGTTCACCCTGGACTGGGCGACCGGCACCGCCACCACCCAGCAGCAGGTGGCCGTGTTCAAGTCGGACGCATCGCAGGCTGGCATTGACGTCAACCTGGTCGGCCAGACCTTCAACACGATCATCGGCGAGTCCACCCCGTGCAAGCCCGGCCCGAAGTGCACCTGGGACGGCCTGATGTACGGCGGCTGGCTGTTCAACGGGCCCGGCTTCGAGCCGACCGGCGAGCCGCTGTTCGAGACCGGAGCCGGCTCCAACTCGGGTAGCTACTCCAACCCGCAGATGGACAAGCTGATCGGCGAGACGCACACCAGCAGCAGCCTGACGGTATTCCACAACTACGCCACGTACGCGGCGGAGCAGTTGCCGTTCCAGTGGATGCCGAACCCGTACGCCATCCAGGCGGTGTCGACCAAGCTGCACAATGTCGCGTTCAACTCGTTCGGAACCCTTCTGCCCGAGTACTGGTACTTCGTCAAGTAACCGGTAATCGGCGAACTGTCAGCCGCCGCCCGCTCGCGGGCGGCGGCTGACAGCGGGCCATAGCGCCCCGGCCAAAGGCCGGGGCGCTATGGCCATCCGGATAGGGATGAGAGATGCTGAACTATCGTCCACGTGCACAGATAACGGATGCGCCGGACGGCCCGGCGCGAGACCGGAGGTGCCCATGCGCAGCACTCGGGTAACCGGCGGCAGCCGGGCTCGCGCGCGGGGAAGCGACGCGGCTGGACCAGCGCGGTGACTGGCTTCCTGATCCGGCGGATCCTGCAGACGCTGCTGGTGCTGTTCCTGGTGACCCTGTTCACCATGCTGCTGATCCGGCTGGTGCCCGGCGGTCCGATCCGGGGCCTGCTCGGTCCCCGCGCCACCGCCCAGCAGGTTGCTTACTACAACAAGCTGTATGGCTTCAACCAGCCGATCTACATCCAGTACGGCAAGTACGTGTGGCAGCTGATGCACCTGAACTTCGGCTACTCGTTCAAGCTGAACCAGTCGGTGGCCAGCATCATCGCCAACCGGCTGCCCAAGACCGTCGTCCTGGTCGCGATCGGGCTGATCGTGTCGCTGCTGTTCGGCATCCCGCTCGGCGTCTACCAGGCGGTCAAGCGCTACACCGTCGGTGACTACGTGCTGACCGGGATCGCGTTCCTCGGCTACGCCACCCCCGTGTTCTTCTTCGGGCTGCTGCTCGTCGAGTGGTTCGCCATCGACATCCACCTGTTCCCGCCGTTCGCGCCGCAGGGCAACACCGTCGCTCAGGTGCTGTCCCAGCCGAGCGCGCTGGTGCTGCCGGTCACCGCCTACGCATTCCTCGGGTACGCCCTGTGGAGCCGGTTCATGCGCTCGTCGGTGATGGACAACCTGGTGCAGGACTACGTGCGCACCGCGCGGGCCAAGGGCGCCAGCGAGCGCCGGGTGCTCTGGCGGCACATCTTCCGCAACTCGCTGATCTCGATCGTCACCCTGCTGGGCCTGTCGCTGCCCGCGCTGGTCGCGGGCGCGGTGTTCATCGAGGTGGTGTTCAACTACCCGGGCATGGGCCTGGCGTTCGTGCAGGCGGCCGAAAACGTCGACTTCCAGACCCTGCTGGGCATCACCATAGTCACGACCGTGGCCACGATCATCGGAAACCTGCTAGCCGACATCGGCTATGCGGTACTCGACCCGAGGGTGAGGTACAGCTGATGGCGATGATCACCCCGCCGCCCGACCCTGGGACCCTCGAGGCCATCCAGGAAGCCGAGCAGGTCGACCCCGGCGCGCTGACCGCGGTCGAGGCGGCCGAGCTGGGCATGACCCCGGCCGCCAAGCCGCGCAGCCTGCTGCGCCGCGGCTGGGAAGTCTTCGCCGAGAACAAGATGGCGCTGGCCTCGCTGGTCCTGCTGCTGCTCATCGTGCTGTTCTGCTTCGTCGGCCCGCTGATCTACCACACCAACCAGACGAACACGAACCTGGCTGACTACCTGTGCCGCCCGAGCAGCCAGCACCTGCTGGGCTGCAACGACGTCGGCTACGACCAGCTTGGCCGGCTGATGGTCGGCGGCCAGACCTCGATCGAGGTCGGCCTCGCGGCCGCGCTCGTGGCGGTGTTCATCGGCACGCTGTACGGGGCGCTGTCCGGCTTCGTCGGCGGGTCCGTCGACGCGATGATGATGCGCATCGTGGACGCCGGCCTGTCGCTCCCCTACATCATGGTGATCATCATCCTGTCGGTCATCTTCCACCCGAACACGGTCACGATGATCTTCATCATCGCGGTGTTCTACTGGCTCGGCGTGGCCCGGCTAGTCCGCGGCGAGACCCTGTCGCTGCGCACCCGCGAGTACGTGCAGGCGGTGAAGGTGGTCGGCGGCACCGGCAACCGGGCCATCGTGCGGCACATCGTGCCCAATGCGATCGGCACGATCATCGTGCAGGCCACGTTCGCGGTCGCCGACTCGATCCTGATCCTGGCCGGCCTGGGCTTCCTCGGTTTCGGCATCCAGCCGCCCGCCACCGACTGGGGATCGATGCTGTCCACCGGCCTGACCTACATCCAGAGCGGCACCAATTACTGGTGGCTGATCTATCCGCCGGGGATCGCGATCATCCTCACCTGCATCTCGTTCAACTTCATCGGCGACGCCCTGCGCGACGCCTTCGAGACCCGGCTCCAGCGCCGGTAAAGGAGAGCGCTCGTGGCACCGCTTCTCGAGATAGACAACCTGCACACCCAGATCCGCCTGAAAGAAGGCGTCGTGCGGGCCGTGGACGGCGTGACCCTGCACATCGACCAGGGTGAGACGCTCGGCATCGTCGGCGAGTCCGGCTGCGGCAAGACCATGACCGCGCTGTCGGTGATGAACCTGCTGCCAGTGGGCGGCCATATCACCGAGGGCAGCATCCGGCTGGGCGACACCGAGATCAGCAAGCTCAATGAAGAGCAGATGCGCAAGGTCCGCGGCAACGACGTCGGGATGATCTTCCAGGACCCGCTGACCTCGCTGAACCCGACGATGACGGTGGGCAAGCAGATCGCCGAGGCGGTCACGCTGCACCGCGAGGTCTCCCGCGAGCAGGCCATGGACCGGGCCGTCGAGGTGCTCGACCTGGTCGGCCTGCCGCGGGCCCGGGAGCGCGTCAAGGAGTACCCGCACCAGTTCTCCGGCGGCATGCGCCAGCGGGTCATGATCGCGATGGCGCTGGCCTGCGAGCCGAAGCTGCTGATCGCCGACGAGCCGACCACGGCGCTGGACGTCACCATCCAGAAGCAGATCCTGGAGCTGATCGACGGCCTGCGGCTGCGGCTGGGCATGTCGGTGATGATGGTCACCCACGACCTCGGCGTTATCGCGGGCCGGGCGGACCGGGTGGCGGTCATGTACGCGGGCAAGGTGGCGGAGACCACCGGCACCTCGACGCTGTTCGCCAACCGGCGCCATCCCTACACCGAGGCGCTATTCGCCGCTCTGCCGGACAAGGCCGCGGAAACCCGCGAGCGGCTGTACTCGATTCCCGGCCTGCCGCCGGACCTGGTGCACCCGCCGACGGGCTGCCGGTTCGCGCCCCGCTGCCGGTATGTCACCGACAAGTGCCGGGCCGAGGAGCCACTGCTGCGCGGCGAGACCCCCGAGCACCAGTTCGCGTGCTTCCACCCGGTCGGCGAGCCGGAGAAGGGCGGCGTGCCGGCGGTGTCCGCCTCGTCGGCCAAGCGGTCGCCGCAGGCGTACTCGGCCAACGGCAGTGCGACCAGCACTGAGCGGCTGCTGGTGGTCCAGAACCTGGTCAAGGACTTCCCGGTCACCAGCGGCGCGGTGCTGCAGCGGCGCGTCGGCTGGCTGTCGGCCGTCGCCGATGTGAGCTTCAGCATCGCCCGCGGCCAGACCTTCGGCCTGGTGGGCGAGTCCGGTTGCGGCAAGACCACGATCGGCCGGATGATAGTCGGGCTGGAGAAGCCGACCAGCGGCAGCATCGTGATCGAGGGCATCGACCTGGCCAAGATGAGCGCCCGGGCCTACCGGCGGCAGCGCCGCAGGGTGCAGTTCATGTTCCAGGACTCCTACGCCTCGCTCGACCCGCGGATGCGTGCCGGGGCGATCCTGCGGGAGCCGCTATCCGTGCAGCACATCGGCTCGCGCCACGAGCAGGACCAGAAGGTGGCAGAGATGCTCGACCACGTCGGGCTGCCGCGGTCCTCCGTCGAGCGGTACCCGCATGAGTTCTCCGGCGGCCAGCGGCAGCGGCTCGGGTTCGCCCGCGCCCTGATCCTCTCGCCCGATCTGATCGTGGCCGACGAGCCAGTGTCAGCGCTGGATGTGTCGATCCAGGCCCAGGTGCTCAACCTGATGCGGGAACTGCAGAGCGAGCTCGGCCTGACGTACATGTTCATCTCGCACGACCTGGCCGTGGTCCGGTACCTGTCCAGCCAGATCGGCGTCATGTACCTGGGCAAGCTCGTTGAGGTCGGTCCTGCGGACGAGGTCTACCTCACCCCAGCCCACCCCTACACCCGGGGCCTGATCGACTCCGCGCCAGTCGCGGACCCGGAGGCGGAGAAGGCCAAGGTGAAGGCCGGCATCCGCGGCGAGCTGCCGAGCGCCATCCACCCGCCGTCCGGCTGCCGGTTCCGCACTCGCTGCCCGCTGGCGGAGGACATCTGCGCTGAAGTGGAGCCCGGGCTGAGCCAGTTCAGCCCGGCCGGTCACATGGCCGCCTGCCACTTCCCGCTGCAGCAGCCGATCGGCGCCGATGCCGGAACCGGTGCGGCCGCCCAGGCCCCGCTGGCCTAGGCGGCACCCGGGCAGCTGAGGTCAGCGCGGCCCGCCGGCTGCGCTGACGGCCTGGCCGGGCTGCTGACCGGCCGGGACGCTGCTGGCCGGCGGTCGGCCGTCGGGACCGGCCGGGACGCCGTAGAGTCAGGTGTGGGCCGTGCGCCAGGCCACGGCCGGCGCCGGGTGCGGATACCAGGACGTGGGCGCGGAAGGATAGGAGCATGCCGGTCTTTTCCTACGACCCACCAGAGCGGTTCATCGCCGGGACCGTGGGGCAGCCAGGCGACCGCACCTTCTACCTGCAGGCCAGGGCGGCCGGCCGGATCACCAGCGTGGCGCTGGAGAAGGCGCAGGTCAGCCAGCTGGCCGAGCGGCTCGATGAGCTGCTGGACGAGATACTGCGCCGTACCGCCGGCGATGCCGAGGTGCCCGCCGCGGCGCCTGCCGGGCTGGCCGACGACGGGCCGCTGGAGTTGCCGCTGACCGAGGACTTCCGGGTCGGGGCCATCGCCCTTGCCTGGGACCACGACGACGGCCGGGTGATCATCGAGGCGCAGGAAGAGACCGAGGAGCCGATCGAGCCGCTGGCGGACGACGTGCCCGAGGACGGTCCCGGCGTGCTCCGGGTCCGCATTACCGCGGCCCAGGCCCGCGCGTTCTCCCGGCGGGCGCTGCGGGTGGTCGGCCAGGGCCGGCCGCCGTGCCCGCTGTGCGGGCTGCCGCTGGACGCGGCCGGCCACGTCTGCCCGCGGCAGAACGGGCACCGGGTCGCTCATGGCTGAGCCCGCTGCCGGCCGGAAGGCCGGGGGCGCCCCGCGGCGGGGCCGGGCCGAGCCCGCCGTGATGGCCGAGAAGACGGCGCTGATGCTGCTGACCGAAGGCGAGCTGGACGTCGTGGGCCGCCTGGTCGACGCATCGAACACAACGCTGTACTGCACGGTCACGGCCGGCGGCCAGCAGGCCGCGTGCGTCTACAAGCCGGTTGCAGGCGAGCGGCCGCTGTGGGACTTCCCGGCCGGCTCGCTGGCCGGCCGGGAAGTGGCCGCCTACCAGGTGTCCCGGGCGGCAGGCTGGGACGTGGCGCCGCCGACCGTGTTCCGGGACGGCCCGTTCGGGCCGGGCATGTGCCAGCTGTGGATCGACACCGACGAGCGGGTGGACCTGCTGGCCCTGGCCCGGCGGACCGACCACCAGGGGCTGCGCGAGATGGCAGTCTTCGACGCAGTCGTGAACAACGCCGACCGCAAGATCGGTCACCTGCTGCCCGCGCCCGGCGGCCACCTGTACGGCTGCGACCACGGTGTCTGCTTCGGCGAGGAGTACAAGCTGCGCACGGTGCTGTGGCAGTGGCGCGGCACCCGGCTGACCAAGCAGTCCGTCAGCGCGCTGACCACGCTGCAGGACAGCTTGGACAACGGCGGGCTCGCGGCCGAGCTGGGCCAGTGGCTCTCCCCGGAGGAAGTCACGGCCACCCGGCAGCGGATCGGCACGCTGCTGATGCACCGGGTGCACCCCTACCCGCCCGAAGACTGGCCCGCCGTCCCCTGGCCGCCGATTTAACCCGGGGGCCGAGCCCCCGGAGCCCCCCGAACACCGCTGGCCGTTTGCGCGGCACTGACCCGGGGCTCACACCCTGGGCTCTGCAGCCGATCCTTCGGGCCCGGCGGGCCCTCGGATCGGCCTTCCGAAGATTTGGGACCGCTCGCTCGGGTCCGGCGGGCCCTCGCGAGCGGTCAGCGGTCGTGGCCGCGGCGGCGGAGGTAGCGCTCGAACTCGCGGGCTATCGCGTCTCCGCTGGCTTCGGGCAGGTCGGTGGCGTCCTTGGCTTCCTCCAGGGTCCGCACATACTCGGCGACCTCGGAGTCCTGCTCGGCCAGCTCGTCCACGCCGCGCTCCCAGGCGCGCGCCTCTTCGGGCAGATCACCTAGCGGCAGCGGGATGTCCAGGATGTCCTCGACGCCGCGCAGCAGCGCGAGCGTCGCCTTCGGGCTCGGCGGCTGCGCCACGTAGTGCGGCACCGCGGCCCACAGCGACACGGCCGGGATGCCCGCCCCGGCGCAGGCCTGCTGCAGCACGCCCACGATCCCGGTCGGTCCCTTGTAGTCGACCGGCTCGACGTGCAGCCGGGCGGCCAGCGCCGCATCGGAGGCCGCCGCGGTAACCGGTACCGGCCGGGTGTGCGGCGAATCCGCGAGCAGAGCGCCCAGCAGCACCACCAGCTCGACGCCGAGTTCGCCGAACGCGGTCAGCAGCTCGGCCGCGAACCCGCGCCAGCGCATGTTCGGCTCGATGCCATGCACGAGGATCAGGTCCCGGTCGGCCTGCCGGGGCCGGACTGTCGTCAGCCGGGTCGTGGGCCACACCAGGCGGCCGGTCTTACCGTCGGCGACCTCCATCATCGGCCGCGTGACCTGGAAGTCGTAGAAGTCCTCGGGGTCGATCTCGCCGACCGCGGCGCAGTCCCAGGAGTCGCCCAGGTGAGCCATCGCGCCGCTGGCCGCCTCGCCGGCGTCGTTCCACCCCTCGAACGCGGCAACCAGCGCCGGCGCATTGAGCTTGCCGATGTCCTCGAGCTCGATTGTCCGGCACCTCCTCCCGCGCTCGGCGTGACCCGGCGACGGGTCCACACTACGTGCCGGCGGCCGGTCACGTGATTCGCGGCCTCTAGGATAGAACCATCATGTCGCAGTCCACGCCTGCCCGGTCGCCCGGCGCCCACCCTGCTGACGCCCCGTCGGCCCCGGCCCCGTCCCTGGCTGATCCCGCCGCTGCGGCACGCATCGCTGCCGCGCCGGGGCTGCGCTCTGCGCTGGCCCGGCGGCTGGTCATCGCCGACGGTGCGATGGGGTCGATGCTCCAGGTCAGCCCGCTGACGCTGGACGACTTCGCCGGTCACGAGGGCTGCAACGAGATCCTCAACGTGACCCGGCCGGACATCGTCACGGCCATCCACCACAGCTACCTGGCCGTCGGTGTGGACTGCGTCACCACTAACACTTTCGGCGCCAATCTCGGCAACCTCGGCGAGTACGGCATCGCCAGCCGGATCGCCGAGCTGGCCGAGGCGGGCGCCCGGCTGGCCCGCCAGGCCGCGGACGCGCACGCCACGCAGGACCTGCCGCGGTGGGTGCTGGGCTCGATCGGCCCGGGCACCCAGCTGCCCACCCTCGGCCACGTCACGTTCGCGGCGCTGCGTGACAGCTACGCCGACTGCGCGGCCGCGCTGCTGCGCGGCGGCGCCGACGCCCTGATAGTGGAAACCTGCCAGGACATGCTGCAGGCCAAGGCCGCCGTGGTCGGCTGCCGCCGGGCCATTGCGGCCGCGGGTGCTGACGTGCCGCTGATCGTCAGCGTGACGATCGAGACCACCGGCGCGATGCTGCTCGGCACCGAGATCGGCGCCGCGCTGACCACGCTGGAGCCGCTGGGCATCGACCTGATCGGGCTGAACTGCGCGACCGGTCCCGCGGAGATGAGTGAGCACCTGCGCTACCTGGCCGCGCACGCCCGGGTGCCGCTGTCGTGCATGCCCAACGCCGGCCTGCCCGAGCTGACCAGCGACGGCGCCTACTACCCGGTGACGCCGGCGGAGCTGGCCGACGCGCACGAGCAGTTCGCTGCCGAGTTCGGCCTGGCGCTGGCCGGCGGCTGCTGCGGTACGACGCCCGAGCACATGGCGGCGGTGGTGGCCCGGCTGCACGGCCGGCCGCTGCGCCCGCACCGGGCCCGGCCGGAGGCCGGCGTGTCGTCGCTCTACCAGCACGTGCCGTTCCGGCAGGACACCGCGTTCCTGGCGATCGGCGAGCGCACCAACGCCAACGGGTCCAAGGCGTTCCGCGAGGCGATGCTGGACGGCCGTTACGACGACTGCGTGGAGATCGCCCGCGCCCAGACCAGGGACGGCGCGCACCTGCTCGACGTGTGCGTGGACTACGTCGGCCGGGACGGCCCCGCCGACATGGCCCAGGTCGTCGGCCGGCTGGCCACCGCGGCGACGCTGCCGCTGGTGCTGGATTCCACCGAGCCCGCGGTCATCGAGGCAGGCCTGGAGCTGCTGGGCGGCCGGGCCGTGGTCAACTCGGTGAACTACGAGGACGGCGACGGCCCGCAGTCCCGGAACGCCCGGCTGATGCCGGTCGTGCGCGAGCACGGCGCGGCGGTGATCGCGCTGACCATCGACGAGGAGGGCCAGGCCCGCACCGCCGAGCGCAAGGTGGCCGTGGCCAGCCGGCTGATCGAGGACCTGACCGGGAACTGGGGGATGCGCCCGGCCGACATCATCATGGACTGCCTGACCTTCCCGATCGCCACCGGCCAGGAGGAGACCCGGCGCGACGGCCTGGAGACCATCGAGGCGATCCGCGAGCTGAAGCGGCGCTATCCCGACGTGCAGACCACCCTGGGCGTCTCCAACGTCTCCTTCGGCCTGAACCCCGCCGCCCGGGCCGTGCTGAACTCGGTGTTCCTGGCCGAGTGCGTCCGCGCCGGGCTGGACTCGGCCATCGTGCACGCGGCCCGGATCATGCCCATCGCCCGTATCGGCCAGGACCAGCTGGAAACCGCGCTGGACCTGATCTACGACCGGCGGCGGCCCGGCTACGATCCGCTGCAGCGGCTGCTGGAGCTGTTCGCCGGGGTAGACGCCGCCTCGGTGCGGGCCAGCCGGGCGGCCGAGCTGGCCGGGCTGCCGCTGTGGGAGCGGCTCAAGCGCCGGATCATCGACGGCGAGCGGGTCGGCCTGGAGGCCGACCTGGACGAGGCACTGGCCCGGCGGCCCGCCCTGGAGATCGTCAACGACGTGCTGCTGGACGGCATGAAGACGGTCGGCGAGCTGTTCGGCTCGGGCCAGATGCAGCTGCCGTTCGTGCTGACCTCCGCCGAGGTCATGAAGGCCGCGGTCGCCTACCTGGAGCCGCACATGGAGCGCTCCGGCCAGCGCGGCAAGGGCCGGATCGTGCTCGCCACGGTGAAGGGCGACGTGCACGACATCGGCAAGAACCTGGTCGACATCATCTTGTCGAACAACGGCTACGACGTGGTCAACATCGGCATCAAGCAGCCGGTCTCGGCGATCCTGGATGCGGCGGCCGAGCACGACGCCGACGTCATCGGGATGTCCGGGCTGCTGGTGAAGTCCACCGTGGTCATGCGGGACAACCTGGCCGAGCTGAACTCCCGGCAGCTGTCGGGCCGCTGGCCGGTGCTGCTGGGCGGCGCGGCGCTGACTCGGGCGTACGTGGAAACTGACCTGGCCGACCTGTTCGAGGGCGAGGTCCGCTACGCGCGGGATGCGTTCGAGGGCCTGCGGCTGATGGACGCGTTCATGGCGGTCAAGCACGGCGAGGACGGCGCGCAGCTGCCACCGCTGCGGCCGCGGCGGGTCCGGGCCGAGCCCGCCCGCGCGGCCGAGGCGCCGGCCGCAGGCACGCCGGCCCGGTCCGACGTCTCCGCCAGCGTGCCGGTGCCGCAGCCGCCGTTCTGGGGCAGCCGGGTGGTCCGCGGCATCCCGCTGGCGGACTACGCCAGCTACCTGGACGAGCGGGCGCTGTTCATCGGGCAGTGGGGACTCAAGCCGGGCCGCGGTCCGGACGGGCTGTCCCACCAGGAACTGGCGGAGACCCAGGGACGGCCCCGGCTGCGGATGTGGCTGGAGCGGGGGCAGACCGCCGGGCTGCTGCAGGCGGCGCTGGTGTACGGGTTCTTCCCGTGCGTCAGCGAGGGCGATGACCTGATCATCCTGGACGCGGGCGGCGCCGAGCGGGAACGCTTCCGCTTCCCCCGGCAGCACCGTGACCGGCGGCTGTGCCTGGCGGATTACTTCCGGCCCCGGTCGTCCGGCGAGACCGATGTCGTGGCCCTGCAGCTGGTGACCATGGGCGGGCGGATCAGCGAGGCTACCGGCGAGCTGTTCGCCAAGAACGCCTACCGCGACTACCTCGAACTGCACGGCCTGTCGGTCCAGCTCGCCGAGGCGCTGGCCGAGTACTGGCACGCGCGGGTCCGGGCCGAGCTCGGCATCAGCGCCGCCGACCCGGCCGACATCGACGGCATCCTGCGGGTCGGCTACCAGGGCTGCCGGTACTCGTTCGGCTATCCAGCCTGCCCGGACCTGGAGGACCGGGCGAAGGTGGTGCGGCTGCTGGACCCGGACCGGATCGGGGTGAGCCTGTCCGAGGAGTTCCAGCTGGCGCCGGAGCAGTCCACGGACGCGCTGATCGCGCACCACCCGGAAGCTAAGTACTTCAGCGCCTGAGATGCCGCCGCGAACTGAGCCAGCGCAGTCCGCCGGGCCTGCCGCCGGTGCGGAGCCCGGGCTGGCGGCCGTCCTGTTCGACATGGACGGGCTGCTGGTCGACACCGAGCCGCTGTGGTACGAGGTCGAGTGCGCGGTCATGGACCGGCTGGGCGGGCAGTGGACCGAGGCCGACCAGCAGGCGCTGGTCGGCGGCTCGCTGCCGCGCAGCGTGGTGTACCTGTTGCAGCGGGCGGCGCAGCCCGCCCGCCCGGCCGACGTGGCCCGCTGGCTGGTCGACGGGATGGCTGGCCTGCTGAGCACGCGGACGGTGCCGATGCTGCCGGGAGCCGCCGAACTGCTGGCCGAGGTGGCCGGGTCCGGCCTGCCCTATGCCCTGGTGACCTCCTCGGAGCGGAAGATCATGGAGGCGGTGCTCGGCCGGATCGGAGCCTGGTTCCCGGTCACTGTCTGCGGTGACGACGTGCGCCAGTCCAAGCCCGATCCCGAGCCGTACCTGCTGGCGGCGGCCCGGCTGGGGGTTGATCCGCGGCGGTGCGTGGCGCTGGAGGACTCGCCGAACGGCGTGGCCGCCGCCGAGGCCGCCGGGTGTCACCTGATCGCCGTGCCCAGCCTGGCCCCGGTCGAGCCGCAGCCGGACCGGGTCATCGAGGCGTCGCTGGGCCAGGTGAGCCTGGCCCGGCTGCGCGCCCTGGCCGATGGCGCCCCGCCCCGCTGAGCCGGCCCGCCCGCTGAGCCTGCCCGCTGAGCCTGCCCGCTGAGCCGGCGCGGCTGAGCCGGCGCCGCTGAGCCTGCCCGGCGTGGCCCTGGCGGTCACAATCTGCTTGCAGCCTGTGCGACGATGAACAGAACAGCACAGCTGGCCGCGAACGGAAGCGGCCGCGAGGGAGGCACCATGCCTGCCTGGGAAATAGCCGTCTGCGTCGCGCTGACGGCGGTCGGCCTGACATTGAGCTGGCTGACCTTGCGCCGGTCCGGGCCCCGGCGCGCGGTCCGGGTCGCGGCCTGGTCGCTGCTGCCACTGGCGGCCTATCTCACCGGGGCGCTGCCGCTGGTCGGCCGCATCGTGTCGGCGATCGTGCGGTTCGCCGGCTCGTTCGTCTTCTCGCCCCGGGCCTGGGCCGGGATCGCCGTGCTCGGCCTGATCGTAGTGATGTTCCTGGCCTCCGGCGGGCTGCCGGCCCGCAGCCGCCGCAAGGACAGGGGCAAGAGCCAGGGCCAGCAGGCCGTCGGCACCGCCCAGTCCGGCGCCCGCCCGGCGGTCCCCGCCGCCCCGGACAAGGCCAGGGCCTCCGGCAAGAGCCGCAAGGCCGCCGGGCCGGACCAGGACGAGGATTTCGCTGAGGTCGCTGAGATCCTCCGCCGCCGCGGCATCACCTAGGGTCAGGCACATCACCTCAGGACAGCTGCATCAGCTGAGGTCCGCCGCATCAGCCGAGGTCAGCGGCATCACCTGAGGTCAGCCGCTAGCCGGGCAGGCAGTGACCGGGCAGTCGCGCACGGTAGCGAGACCGGGCGCTGGGCGCGCCGGTTGTCACAGCACGGTTGCGGTTCAATAAAACCTCTTGGTGCACGTCACCTGGCCAGTAGACAGTCACAGTCCAGTGCGTGTAGGTACGAAACATTCACCACCAGTGCGCCCAGGCGATGCCTGGGTTAGGAGGAGTGCGCATGAGACCTCAACCGAAGCGGCTCGTGGCGCTGGCAGCCGCGCTGCTCACCGCAGCCGGCCTCGCTGCGTGCAGCAGCTCGTCGTCCGGCAGCAGCAGCTCGGCCAGCTCCGGCAAGCCGGTCTACGGCGGCACTCTGAACGTCGTCGCAGCGTCGGGGCCCGACCACATCGACACCGTGCCTGCCTACTACACCCCGGACTACATGCTGGAGCGCGCCTACGCGCGGCAGCTGCTGTCCTACCCGACCGGTGACGGCACCACCCTGACCAGCTCGGCCTGGACCAAGTCGACCACTCCCGTGGCGGACGCGGCGACGGTCGTGCCCTCGACCTCCAACGGCGGCATCACCAACGGCGGCAATACCTACATCTTCCACATCAAGTCCGGCGTGGACTGGAACACCAGCCCGGCCCGGCAGGTCACCGCGGATGACTTCATCCGCGAGTTCAAGGCCTTCTGCAACCCGGCACCCGGCGGCTTCGTCGGCAACATCGTCTACTTCGAGGCGACGATCACCGGGATGACGAGCTACTGCAACGCCGAGCAGGCGTACTTCAAGAACACCAAGGTGCACGCGGTCACGGCGGCCAACATCGCCAACTTCCAGAACAGCCACCCGATCTCCGGGCTGTCGGCGCCGAGCTCACTGGAGCTGAAGGTCACCCTGACCCACCCGGCCAGCGACTTCCTCAACATCATGGCGATGCCGTTCGCGTCGGCCCGCCCGGTCGAGTACGACAGCTACCTGCCCAACAGCCTGCAGCTCGACCAGCACACGATCTCCGACGGCCCGTACCAGATCAGCTCCTACGTCCCCGCCAAGTCGATCACCCTGGTCAAGAACCCGGCGTGGAAGCAGTCCACCGACTCGATCCGGCACCAGTACGTGAGCAAGATCCAGGTCACGCTGGGCGTCAGCTCGGCCGCGACCCAGCTGGCTGACATGCAGGCGGGGAGCCAGGACCTGCCGAACGACACGTCGATCAACCCGCCGTCCATCCCGCAGCTGGAAGCCAGCAAGAACCCGGACTTCACGATCTGGGCCTGGAACGACACCTTCCCCTACATGGCGCTGAACCTGCGCAGCCCGGACGCGAACCACGCGATGAGCAAGGTGGGCGTGCGGCAGGCCATCGAGTACGGCCTGGACAAGGTGGCGGTGCAGAAGGTCTTCGGCGGTCCGACGGTGACCTCGGTCATCAGCACGGTGATCCCGCCGGGCAACGTCGGCTACCAGAACTACAACCTGTACCCGGATAACAACGGCAACGGCAACGCCTCGATGTGCAAGCAAACGCTCAGCAAGGCCGGCTACCCGAACGGCGTGACGCTGACCTACCTGTACCCGAACGACTCGGTCAACACCGCGGTGTTCACGGCCATCCAGGCCAGCCTGAAGAACTGCGGCATCACGCTGACCGGCAAGCCCGAGCCCGGCTCGAGCTTCTTCGTGGACCTCGGCAACGCGCCGGTCAACAACAAGCCCAACCAGTGGGACGCCGCATCCGGAGCGTGGATCCCGGACTGGTTCGGCAACAACGGCCGGACGATCGTCCCGCCGTTCTTCCAGACGGACTGTGTCGTCAACACGATCAACTACGGCTGCTACTCCAGCCCGCAGATGGACAGCCTGATCAAGCAGGCCGAGGCGGCGACCACCGTGTCGGCCGCGGGCGCCCTGTGGCACCAGGCCGACGAACTGGCCATGAAGCAGGCGCTGATCGTCCCGATCCAGTCGCAGAAGTTCCCGATGTTCCACAGCAAGCGGGTCGCGGGACCAGGTGACTTCTCGCCCACCATCGGCGACCCGGACGTCACCAACCTCTGGCTGACCAACGGCTGAGGCACGGCGGTGGGCCTGGCGTGGTGATCGGCGCCTGGTTATAGTTCGAGCACATATCGGCTGGTGGCTGGAAGGGCGGGATGTGTGGCACTGCTCGAGGTGACCGACCTGCGAGTCAGCTTCCCCACCGCGGACGGAGTCGTCCAGGCCGTCCGCGGTGTGTCCTTCACCGTCGAGCCCGGGCGCACGCTGGGCATTGTCGGTGAATCCGGCAGCGGCAAGACGGTCCTCACCCAGACCCTGCTGCGGCTCACCCCGGGCGGTGACATCAGCGGCAAGGCCCTCTTCGAGGGCACCGACCTGCTGAGCCTGCGCCCGGACCAGATCCGCAAGATCCGCGGTGCCCAGATCGCGGTCATCTTCCAGGACCCGCTGACCAGCCTGCACCCGCTGTACCGGGTCGGCTGGCAGATTGGCGAGATGATCCGGGCGCACGACAAGTCCGTCTCGAAGAAGCAGGCCCGGGAGCGGGCCATCGAGCTGCTCGGCCGGGTCGGGATCCCGCAGCCGCAGCGGCGGGTCGATGACTACCCGCACCAGTTCTCCGGCGGCATGCGGCAGCGGGCGATGATCGCGATGGCGCTGTCGCTGTCCCCGAAGCTGATCATCGCCGACGAGCCGACCACGGCGCTGGACGCCACCGTCCAGGCGCAGATCCTGGACCTGCTGCTGGACCTGCAGCGCGACTTCAGCACGGCGCTCATCATGATCACCCATGACCTGGGCGTCGTCGCCGACATCGCCGACGACGTCATGGTGATGTACGCCGGCCGGGCCGCGGAGAAGGCCAGCAAGCACCAGATCTTCTACGAGCCGCATCACCCCTACACCAAGGGGCTGCTGGAGTCGATCCCGAACAGCACCGCGGCCGCCGGGCGGCTCAAGCCGATCACCGGGCAGCCGCCCAGCCTGATCAGCCTGCCGCGGGGCTGCAAGTTCCACCCGCGGTGCACCTACGTGATGGACCGCTGCCTCGCCGAGGAGCCGATGCTGCACGCCGTCGGCGGCACTGACCAGCACACGTCGGCTTGCTGGCTGCCCGCGACCGCGGCGGGCCTCGGCAGCGATGCGGAGGAGCAGCGGCGCACCCTGGTGGCCAGCAGCCGGCACGGCAAGGCGGCCGAGGTCGCCGAGAGCATCGCGGCAAGCCCCGAGGCCGAGGGAAGCGTGATCGGATGAGTGAGACGCTGCCGCGCGAGCCGGCCGACGTCGCCGGCGGCGGCGCGCAGCCGGACGGCGACGTCCTGGTCCGGGTCGACAACCTGGTCAAGCACTTCCCCGTGCAGACCTCCGGGTTCCTGCGCCGCACCGTGGGCCAGGTCCAGGCCGTCGACGGCGTCTCACTGGAGATCCACCGGGGCAAGACCGTCGGCCTGGTCGGCGAGACCGGCTGCGGCAAGTCCACCCTGGCCCGGTGCATCGCGGGGCTGATCCCGGCGACCTCCGGCAAGGTCATCTTCGACGGGCACGACATCACGAACCTGCCGCGGCGGACCATGCGCCCGTACCGGCGGCAGATCCAGATGATCTTCCAGGATCCGTACGGCTCGCTGAACCCGCGCCGCCGGGTCGGCTCGATCATCGGCGACCCGTTCGCCATTCACAAGACCGCGGCCGGCGCCGAGCGCAAGCGCCAGGTCCAGGAGCTGATGGAGCGGGTCGGGCTGAACCCGGAGCACTTCAACCGGTTCCCGGCCGAGTTCTCCGGCGGCCAGCGGCAGCGGATCGGCGTGGCCAGGGCGCTGGCGCTGCGGCCCAAGCTGATCATCTGCGACGAGCCAGTGTCCGCCCTGGACGTGTCGATCCAGGCGCAGGTGCTCAACCTGCTCGCCGACCTGCAGTCCGAGTTCAGCCTGTCCTACCTGTTCATCGCGCACGACCTGGAAGTGGTGCGGCACGTCAGCCACACCGTGACGGTGATGTACCTGGGCCGGGTAGCCGAGTCCGGGCCCAGGACGCCGGTGTACGACACGCCCCGTCATCCCTACACGACGGCGCTGCTGTCCGCGGCGCCCGCCGCCGACCCGGACGCGGCCGCGGCCCGGCAGCGGATCATCCTGACCGGCGACGTGCCCTCGCCGATCAACCCGCCGAGCGGCTGCCGGTTCCACCCGCGCTGCCCCAAGGCGGCTGACCTGTGCAGCCACGAGGAACCGGTGCTGGAGGCCCAGGCGGGCGACCCGCCCGACCACCTGACCGCCTGCCATTTCCCCGTGGCAGCCGGCGAGGTCCTGGCCCGCGCGGGCAGGAGGGATTCAGCGTGAGCATCGCCACCGAGTTCGAGACCCAGGCGCACGGCACCGAGGAGGGCTCCGAGCAGGCGATCGAGGGCCGCAGCCAGTGGCACCTCACCTGGCGCCGGCTGCGCCACGACAAGGTCGCGGTGGCATCGATGATCGTCATCGTGGTGATCGCCCTGGCCGCGATCTTCGCGCCGGTGTTCGTTCACCTGACCGGGCACCCGCCGGCCACCACCTACCCGATCACCGGCACGACCTCGGCGGGCCTGCCGGTGGGGCCGGGCACGCACGGGTTCTGGCTCGGCACCGACGACGTCGGCCGTGACCTGTTCATCCGGATCCTCTACGGGGCCCGCATCTCGCTGTTCGTGGGCGTGGTCACCACGCTGATCGCCGCCGTGGCCGGCGTGACGATCGGGATGATCTCGGGCTACTTCGGCGGCGTCGTGGACGCGGTGCTGGCCCGGTTCATCGACGCGGTGCTGGCGTTCCCGTACGTGGTCCTGGCGCTCGCGCTCGCCGTGGTGATCGGGCCGAGCCTGCCGGTGATCATCGGCGTGATCTCGTTCTTCTCCTGGGCGGCCATCTCCCGGATCGTCCGCGGCCAGACTCTGTCGCTGAAGGAGAAGGAGTACGTCGAGGCGGCCAGGTCACTGGGCGCCGGGCCGTGGCGGATCATGTTCATCGACATCCTGCCCAACCTGCTCGCCCCGGTCCTGGTGCTGTCAACGCTGGCGATCCCGGCGGCGATCGTGTTCGAGGCGACGCTGTCATTCCTCGGCCTCGGCATCCAGGAGCCCACCGCGAGCTGGGGGAACATCCTCGCCGAAGCCGGGAACTACTACCAGGAAGCCTGGTGGTACGTGGTCTTCCCGGCGCTGGCGCTGCTCATCACTACGCTGGCCTTCAACCTGCTGGGCGATGGCATCCGGGACGCCATGGACCCGCGCACCGAGCGGCTGTTCGCGGCCCGGCGCAAGCGCAAGGACCGGCCCGGGCCCGCGGCCGATGAGGGCATCGGGATGGCCTCATCGGCGGCCACCGGCGGCGGAACGGCGGGCTGACCGGCAATGCAGATAATCCGCTTCCTGATCCGCCGGATCATCACCGGCGTCATCGTGCTGTGGCTGGTCGCCACCGCCACGTTCCTGCTGTTCTTCGCCCGCCCGGTGGACACGGTGGCCCGGCAGCTGGCAGGCCGCGCCGCATCCCCGGCGGTCATCCAGAACGTCATCAACCAGCTCGGCCTTAACCAGCCCATCGCCGTGCAGTACTGGCATTTCCTCGACAAGCTGCTGCACGGCAACCTGGGCTACTCCTACTACAACGGCGAGTCCGTCAACACGATCGTCAAGCAGGACCTGCCGGTGACCGCCTCGGTGGTGGTCGGCGGCTTGGTGCTCTGGCTGATCGTGGGCCTGCTGGTCGGCATCCTTTCCGCCACCAGGGCGCGCACCCTGTTCGACCGGCTCGCCACCGTGTTCGTGCTGGCCGGCATCTCGATGCCGGTATTCGTGCTCGGCGAGCTGCTCCTGCTGCTGGTGTTCCTGCCGCTGAACCAGCACGGCTTCACCTGGATCCAGGACGGCTACGCGGGCCTGTCGGGCGGGTTCGTGCCCTGGATGGGGCACATGATCCTGCCCTGGATCACGCTGGCGACCGTGCAGGCGGCGATCTACACCCGGCTGTCGCGCAGCTCGCTGCTCGACACGCTCGGCGAGGACTACATCCGCACCGCGCGGGCCAAGGGCCTGACCGAGCGGCGGGTCATCTACCGGCACGGCGTGCGCGCCGCCATGACCCCGGTGGTCTCCCAGCTGGGCATCGACGTCGGCGCGCTGCTCGGCGGCGTGGTCGTGGTGGAGACCGTGTTCGGCCTCGGCGGGCTGGGCCAGACCTCGGTCGAGGCCATCGACACCGACAACCTGCCGGTGATCATCGGCTTCGTGATCCTGGCGGCAGCGTTCGTGGTCGTGGCCAACATCATCGTGGACCTGTGCTACGCGCTCCTGGACCCGCGGGTGCGGATCAGCTGAGCCGCACCCGCGGCCGCCGGCTCGGCGGCTGCGTTACGCCGACCCGGCTGCCGCGTGCTCGGCCACGGCAGGCTCAGCAGCCGCCGGCCCGGCCGGGGCCCGCTGGGCGGGCACCGCTGGCAGCGGCGGCGGGGTCCCGCCGAAGGCCGGGCACAACGCCTGATGCGCGCACCAGCCGCACAGGCGGCTCGGCCGCGGACGCCAGTCCCCGGCCTGCCGGGCCCGCTCGATGGCCTGCCACAGCGCATTGATCTTCCGCTCGGTGGCGGTCAGGTCGGCCTCGTCCGGCGCGTACCGCACGATCTCGCCATTGCCCAGGTACATGAGCTGGAGCAGGCGCGGCACCGTGCCCTGGGTCCGCCACATCACCAGCGCATAGAACTTCATCTGGAACAGCGCGCGGGCCTCGAACTCCTCCCTCGGCGCGGTGCCGGTCTTGTAGTCGACGATCCGGATCTCGCCGGTCGGCGCGATGTCGAGCCGGTCGATGTAACCCCGCAGCGTCAGCCCGGAATCGAGCGCGACCTGCACGGACAGCTCGCGGTGGGCGGGCTCCAGCCGGGTCGGGTCCTCCAGGGTGAAGTAGCGGTCCAGCATGGCCGTGGCCTCGGCGAGCCAGGTCGCGCGCTCGCCGTCGTCGGCGAACAGCCCGGCCAGTTCCGGCTCCTCGGACACCAGCCGGTCCCACTGCGGCGTGAGCAGGGCGTGCGCTGCCTGCGGGGTGCGCCGGGCCGCGGGCTCGTCGAAGAGCCGCTCCAGCACCGCGTGCACGAGCGTGCCGCGTGCTGCCGCCGGGCTCGGCGGCTCGGGCAGCCGGTCGATGACCCGGTACCGGTACAGCAGCGGGCAGGTCATGAAGTCGCCGGCCCGGGACGGGGAGAGCGACCGGGCCGGCCCGCTCCAGGCATCGGCCTGCCGCCCAGCGGGCTTGCCGCCGTCGGCACCGGATTCGGCCGCCTGCGTTTCACTCATGAGAAATGCGGCGTGGAGGCCTCCGCCGTCAGGCGGGGGAGGAAACGCCGCTCCCTCCCTCCAAGGATTGGCTTGCAAACGGACGTCCTAGCATGTGCGGGGTGGCCTGTGGAGCTGGCGTAAGACCTCAACGAGAGTCCTCTCTGCGGGGCGGCCGGCCGTGAAGCAGGAAAACCAGCGGGTCACCGCTGGAATCCCCCTCCTTCAGGAGGGGGAGGATGTCAATCCACGCACACTAAGCCACTGTGCCGACAGTTACCCGGCATTGGCGGGCGCCGGGCCGGATGAGCCGCGATGAACCGGGATCAGCCGCCCATGACCCGCCGGGCACGCCGGTCTGCGGCCACGGCCCGGCGCGCAAGCGGCCAGGGCGGCGCAGCACGTAGCATCAAGGCGTGACAGGCAGTACTCCGCAGCCCGGCTCTTCGCCGCCGGGCTCTCCGCCGGCCGGCGATCCAGGCCGGCCGGACGCTCCGGCGCCGCCGCCCCGGCGCGATCCGCGGCTCGGGCTGGTCGTGGCCCGGCCCTTCGGCATCCCGGTGTACATCTCGCCGTACTGGTTCGTGGTGGCCGCGATCCTGGTCGTTCTGTACGCCCAGGATCTGAACGTCGCCGTGCGGCCGGCCAGCCTGAGCTACGTCGTGGCCACGGCGTTCGTGCTGCTGCTCTATGTTTCCGTGCTGGTGCACGAGCTCAGTCACTGCGTGGTAGCCCGCGGGTTCCACCTGCCGGTCCGGCGGGTGCTGCTGTACCCGCTCGGCGGGTTCTCCGAGATCGAGAAGGAGCCGCCCACGCCGCTGCAGGAGTTCCTGGTGTCGGCAGCGGGACCGGTCACCTCGCTCGGGCTTGCCGCGATCGCCTACGCCCTGACCAAGGTGCTGACCGGCGGGATCGCCTCGATCATCGTGGACCAGCTGTTCCGGGCGAACCTGATCGTCGGGGTCTTCAACCTGCTGCCCGGCCTGCCGCTGGACGGCGGCCGGATCCTGCGGGCCGGCGTCTGGAAGGTCACCGGCCGGGCTACCCAGGCCACGATCATCGCCGCCTGGGCGGGCCGGGTGCTGGCGGCGCTGATCGTGCTCGTACCGGTAGTCCTGCTGCACAGCAGCCTGGGCTCACTGGTCAGCTACTACTGGCTGTGGCTGGTGGTCATCGCCGCGTTCATCTGGGTGCAGTCCGGCCAGGCGATCAAGGCGGCCCGGGTCCGGTCCCGGCTGCCCGGCCTGCAGGCCAGGACGCTGGCGCGGCGCGCGATCCCGGTCCCGCCCAGCCTGCCGCTGGCCGAGGCAATCCGGCGTGCCGACGCGGCGCAGGCGCGCGCCCTGGTCGTCGTCGACGCGCAGGCTACCCCGGTAGCCATCGTCAGCGAGAGCGCGGTGATCGCGACGCCGGAGCAGCGCCGACCATGGATCGAGACGGGCTCGCTGGCCCGGGCCCTCGATCCCAGCCTGGTCCTGTCAGCTGACCTGACCGGGATGGAGCTGCTCGAGGCGGTGCAGCGCTCGCCCGCCAGCGAGTACCTGCTGATCGAGCCGACCGGCGCAGTGTACGGGGTGCTCGCCACCACCGATCTCGACCACGCTTTCGCCGGGGTTTAGCCCGCGTGCCGCCCCCGGACCGGCGGGCGGGCCGACAGCCGGCGCTACCCTGTCCGCGTGACATCCCAGCCCCGCGGGCCGTTCGCTCCTGGTGATCAGGTCCAGCTCACCGATCCGAAAGGGCGCAGGCACCGGCTGGTGCTGGCGGCCGGCCGGTCTTTCCACACCCACAAGGGCTCGCTGGCGCACGACGACCTGATCGGCGCGCCTGAGGGCAGCGTGGTGAAGTCGTCCGGCGGCACGAGCTACATCGCTCTGCGCCCGCTGCTGTCGGACTACACGGTCTCGATGGCCCGCGGCGCCGCGGTGGTCTATCCCAAGGACGCGGCCCAGATCATCGGGCTCGCCGACATCTTCCCCGGTGCTCGGGTGCTGGAAGCCGGGGCCGGGTCCGGCGCGCTGTCATGCTGGCTGCTGCGCGCGGTCGGCCCCGGCGGCGAGCTGGTCTCCTACGAGCGCCGGGCCGACTTTGCCGAGGTGGCCCGGCGGAACGTGGAAGTCTATTTCGGCGGCCCGCATCCCGCCTGGCAGCTCATCTCCGACGGCCTGCCGGCCGACGACCAGGTGCCCGGCGGTCCCGGGGACGGCATGCCGGCGGACGGCGTGCCGGGGGACAGCCTTGCCGCCGGCAGCGCTGCCGGGGACGGCACGTCCGGGGAGACCAGCCCCGAGGACAGTACCCCCGACCAGGATCCGGGACAGTCTGGCCGCCAGGATGCGGGACCGGTCCCGGCGGCCGGCCATTTCGACCGGGTGGTGCTGGACATGCTGGCGCCGTGGGAGCACGTCGGCGTCGCCTCCGAGGCGCTGATCCCCGGCGGGCTGGTCTGCTGCTACCTGGCCACCACCACCCAGCTGTCCCGGACGGTGGAGGCGCTGCGCGGGCACGGGACCTTCGACGAGCCGCTGGCCTGGGAGACGCTGCTGCGCGGCTGGCACGTCGACGGCCTGGCCGTCCGGCCCGAGCACCGGATGATCGGGCACACCGGCTTCCTGGTAACCGCCCGGCGGCTCGCCGCCGGGGTGACCGCTCCGCCCCGGCGCCGCCGCCCGTCCAAGGGCGCCGAGGCGGCCCGGCAGCAGGGCGCTGCCGCCGCGGCCGGATGACCGCGGCCGTGCACTTCAGCGGCCGTCCCGCGCCAGGATCGGCCTGCCGCGGGCCGGTCTCGGCCCGCCGGACGGCGGCCGGCTCGCCGGGCAATAACTGCCTCAAAAACCGGGCAGGTCCCGGTGCGCCGCGCTGACCTGGGGTGGCGTCGCCGGCGAGGCGACGCTGATCCCAGATCGTGACGCGGATCGCTGAGTCCGGGGCCGCCGCAAGGTTACGAATCGACGTGCGGTAGGTAGGGTCTAGGTAAGTCAGCTCTTGGAAGGGGGTGAGGGGCATGGCCTCTCGTGACGACAGTGCTCGTGGCGGCCGTTACGACGATGAGGTCAAGGTCCTGACCACGCAGATTTCCTTCCTCGAGGAGGAGGTCGCGGCCCTGCGCGGCCGGCTCGCCGAGTCTCCGCGGCAGGCGCGGCTGCTCGAGGAGCGACTGCGCGAGGCGGAAGCGAGCCTGACTGGCCTGACCGGGCAGAATGAGCGGCTCGTGGGCACTCTGCGCGAGGCGCGTGACCAGATCGTCGCGCTGAAAGAAGAAGTGGACCGGCTCGCTCAGCCGCCGTCAGGCTTCGGCGTCTTCCTGGAGGCCGCCGAGGACGGCACGGCCGACGTGTTCACTGGCGGCCGCAAGATGCGGGTCAGCATCAGCCCTGGCATCGAGATCGACGATCTGCGGCCCGGTCAGGAAGTCGTGCTGAACGAGGCGCTCAACGTGGTCATCGCCCGCGGCTACGAGACCGTCGGCGAGGTCGTCATGCTCAAGGAGATCCTTGACGGCGGCGACCGGGCGCTGGTGATCTCGCACGCGGACGAGGAGCGGGTGGCCCGGCTGGCCGAGCCGCTGCGCCTGTCCACCCTGCGGGCAGGTGACTCGCTGCTGCTCGAGCCGCGGTCCGGCTACGTGTACGAGCGGATCCCGAAGGCCGAGGTCGAGGAGCTCATCCTTGAGGAAGTCCCGGACATCACTTATTCCGAGATCGGCGGGCTGAGCTCGCAGATCGAGCAGATCCGGGATGCCATCGAGCTTCCGTACCTGCACGCGGAGCTGTTCCGCGAGCACCAGCTGCGGCCGCCCAAGGGCGTGCTGCTGTACGGCCCGCCCGGCTGCGGCAAGACGCTCATCGCCAAGGCGGTGGCGAACTCCCTGGCCAAGCAGGTGGCGACGCGCACGGCCGAGCTGGCTGCCCAGACCGACGGCGAGCAGGCCGACGCCGGCGCGGACCAGGGCACTCGCAAGCCCGCCACCGAGGGCAAGAGCTTCTTCCTCAACATCAAGGGCCCCGAGCTGCTCAACAAGTATGTCGGCGAGACCGAGCGGCACATCCGGCTGGTGTTCCAGCGGGCCCGGGAGAAGGCCAGCGAGGGCATGCCGGTCATCGTGTTCTTCGACGAGATGGACTCGATCTTCCGCACCCGCGGGTCGGGCGTGTCCAGCGACGTCGAGAACACGATCGTGCCGCAGCTGCTGAGTGAGATCGACGGCGTCGAGGGCCTGGAGAACGTCATCGTCATCGGCGCCTCCAACCGCGAGGACATGATCGACCCGGCGATCCTGCGGCCCGGCCGGCTGGACGTCAAGATCAAGATCGAGCGGCCGGACGCCGAGGCGGCCCGGGACATCTTCTCCAAGTACCTGGTGACTGACCTGCCGCTGCACCCCGACGACCTCGCCGAGCACGGCGGTTCGGCGGGGTCGACGGTGGCCGAGATGATCCAGCGCACTGTCGAGCGGATGTACTCCGAGAGCGAGGAAAACCGCTTCCTCGAGGTGACCTACGCCAACGGCGACAAGGAAGTCCTGTACTTCAAGGACTTCAACTCCGGCGCGATGATCCAGAACATCGTGGACCGGGCCAAGAAGATGGCCATCAAGGAGTTCCTCGAGACGGCGCGCAAGGGCCTGCGGATGGCGCACCTGCTGGCCGCGTGCGTGGACGAGTTCAGTGAGAACGAGGATCTGCCGAACACCACGAACCCCGACGACTGGGCCCGGATCTCCGGCAAGAAGGGCGAGCGCATCGTTTACATCAGGACGCTGGTCTCCGGCAAGCAGGGGACCGAGGCGGGCAGGTCGATCGACACCGTGGCGAACACCGGGCAGTACCTGTAGCCGGGACCTGGCTGCTGCCGCGGCGCTGTCGTGGCGGCAGCCCGCTGACGCGGCGTCCGGCCTCCTGGGTCGGCGCCTGTGTCAGCGCGCCGTGCGGTCCTGGGTCAGCCCGGCATTAGGCTCAGAGCTATGAGCGTGCGCCGCGTGATGGGCATTGAGACCGAGTACGGCATCGCCGTGCCCGGCCAGCCGGGCGCTAACGCCATGGTCAGCTCGTCTCAGGTGGTCAATGCCTACCAGGCGGCGACCGCGGCGCGAGCGCGCCGGGCGCGGTGGGACTTCGAGGAGGAGAACCCGCTGCGCGACGCCCGGGGCTTCGACCTGGCCCGGGACGCGGCGGACTCCTCGCAGCTGACCGACGAGGATCTCGGGCTGGCCAATGTCATCCTGACTAACGGCGCCCGGCTGTACGTCGACCACGCCCACCCGGAGTACTCCGCGCCCGAGTGCACCAACCCGCGGGACGCCGTGGTCTGGGACAAGGCGGGGGAGCGGGTGATGGCCGAGGCAGCGGCCCGGGCCACCGCGGCGCCCGGCGGGTCGGCCATCCAGCTGTACAAGAACAACACCGATAACAAGGGCGCCTCCTACGGCTGCCACGAGAACTACCTGATGAACCGGGCGACTCCGTTCGCCGACATCGTCCGGCACCTGACCCCGTTCTTCGTCTCCCGGCAGGTCGTCTGCGGCGCCGGCCGGGTTGGCCGCGGCGCTGACGGCCGGGAGGACGGCTTCCAGATTAGCCAGCGCGCCGATTTCTTCGAGGTCGAGGTCGGCCTGGAGACCACGCTGAAGCGGCCGATCATCAACACCCGGGACGAGCCGCACGCCGACCCGGAGAAGTACCGGCGGCTGCACGTCATCATCGGCGACGCGAACATGAGCGAGATCTCCAGCTACCTCAAGCTGGGCACGACCGCGCTGGTGCTGTCGATGATCGAGGACCGGTTCCTGGCCGGCGACCTGGCCGTCGAGGCCCCGGTCGCCGAGCTGCGCGCGGTCTCGCACGACCCTTCCTGCCGGCACCTGATCACGCTGCGGGACGGCCGGAAGATGACCGGCGTGCAGCTGCAGATGGAGTACCTGGAACTGGCCCGCAAGTACACCGAGGACCGGTTCGGCGACAACGTCGACGAGATGACCGGCGACGTGCTGGACCGGTGGGAGTCGGTGCTGACCCGGCTGGCCGAGGACCCCATGCTCGCCTCCCGCGAGCTGGACTGGGTGGCGAAGCTGGAGCTGCTGGAGGGCTATCGGACCCGGGATCACCTGGGCTGGAACCATCCCCGCCTGCAGCTGGTAGACCTGCAGTACTCCGACGTCCGGGCCGAGCGCGGGCTGTACAACCGGCTGGCACAGCGCGGCCGGATACTGCGGCTGGCCGACGAGCGGGAAGTCACCCGCGCGGTGGACTACCCGCCTGCCGACACCCGGGCCTACTTCCGCGGCCGGTGCCTGCGCCAGTACCCGGACTCGGTGGCCGCGGCCTCCTGGGACTCGGTGATTTTTGACATTCCGGGCCGCGAGTCGCTGCAGCGG
Source organism: Streptosporangiaceae bacterium (assembly GCA_052143655.1). GTDB lineage: Bacteria > Actinomycetota > Actinomycetes > Streptosporangiales > Streptosporangiaceae > CAVSUR01. The sequence goes on from JBKQSL010000149.1 coordinate 39,802, forward strand.
GTGCCGACCCTGGAGCCGCTGCGCGGCACCCGGGCGCACGTCGGGGACCTGCTGGACCGCTGCGAGACGGCCGCCGACCTGGTCGCCGCGCTGACCGGTCAGGGCTGAGCCCGGCGGCACCGGACGACAGAACCCGGCCGATGGCGGCATTCCAGCGGGCCGGCGGCAGCACCGGCCCCCGGCCCCAGCCGCGGCCGCGCCGCCCGCCGATCCCGGACCGCGGGTTGGCCGTGTCAGGATTGGACCGGTGCCGGCGTGGCGAGGATAGCGTTGAAAGCCGCGCGGGCGGCAGAGCACGGAGGTTGAGCATGGCGACGAAGGACACTGGTGGCCAGCGGCAGACGACGCGGCGCGAGGAGGAAGAAGAAAGCGCGCCGCAAGGCACCGAGGACGTCAAGGAGCGGCAGGACAAGCTCACCGATGACGTCGACGCGATCCTGGACGAGATCGACGAGGTGCTGGAGGAGAACGCCGAGGAGTTCGTCCGCTCCTACGTCCAGAAGGGCGGCGAGTAACCGCGCCCGGCGCTGCCGTGGCCGGCCCGGCAGCAGTAGGGTCAGTCAGGAAATTTCCCGGCGCACTGAACCGGAGGGATCCGCGTGGGCTCTGGCACTCACCGGCGGCAGCTGCCGCCGGCGTATCTGTCTGCCGGCACGTCGTCGTTCGCCGACTTTCTGACCCTCGCGGCACCGGAACTGCTGCCGGGTGCCGGAGCGGCCGGCCAGGGCGCCTCGGCGCTGGCCCGCGCGCTTCCGCACGGCACCACGATCGTGGCGGCTGGCTGCGCGGGCGGCGTGGTCATGGCCGGCGACCGGCGGGCGACGGCGGGGAACATGATCTCGCAGCGGGACATCGAGAAGGTGTTCCGCAGCGACGAGTTCTCCGCGATCGCGATCGCCGGCGTGGCAGGCATCGGCATCGAGCTGGTCCGGCTGTTCCAGGTCGAGCTGGAGCACTACGAGAAGCTGGAGGGCCGGGCGCTGTCCCTGGAGGGCAAGGCGAACCGGCTCGCGGCGCTCGTGCGCGGCAACCTCGGCGCCGCCATGCAGGGGCTGGTCGTGGTGCCGCTGTTCGCCGGGTTCGACGAGAACCGGCAGATCGGCCGGATCTTCAGCTACGACGTGGCCGGCGGCAGGTACGAAGAGCACCGGTTCTACTCGATCGGCTCCGGCTCGGTCTTCGCCCGCGGCTCGCTGAAGAAGCTCTACACCGATGACATGTCGGTCGGCGACGCCGCGCTGACCTGCATGCAGGCGCTCTACGACGCCGCTGACGACGACTCGGCCACCGGCGGGCCGGACCTGACCCGGCAGATCTTCCCGGTGGTGACCACCGTCACCGCTGACGGCTTCCGGCGGCTGACCGACGCCGAGGCGGGCGCTTACGCGCAGACGGTGGTGCAAGGCCGGATGCAGCGGCCGGACGGGCCGACCGCGCCGGTACGGCAAGACCATGAGCCATAACAGCTAACCCGCCGAACTGCCCGTCCCGGGCCGCAGCCGCCCGGGTGCCGGGCAGGGCGCAGCCCCGCAGCCGACCACTCACGTAAGGGAAGCGTTTCCGGTGACGATGCCGTTCTACGTCTCGCCCGAGCAGGCGATGAAGGACAAGGCGGACTATGCGCGCAAGGCGATCGCGCGGATCCGCAGCGGCGTGGTCATGGAGTACGACGCCGGCATCCTGTTCGTGGCCCCGAACCCGTCGCAGGCACTGCGCAAGTTCAGCGAGCTCTACGACCGGATCGGCTTCGCCGCGGTCGGCCGGTACAACGAGTTCGAGCGGCTGCGCCAGGCCGGGGTGCGCTACGCCGACCTGACCGGCTACCAGTACGACCGGCAGGACGTCACCGCCCGCGGCCTGGCCAACTGGTACGCCCAGCTGCTGGGCACGATCTTCACCGAGAGCAACAAGCCGCTGGAGGTCGAGATCGTGGTGGCCGAGGTCGGGCACAGCGCCGACGACGACCAGATCTACCGGATCACCTTCGACGGCTCGGTGACCGAGGAGCACAAGTTCCTGGTCATGGGCGGCCAGGCTGACCAGGTGGCCGCGGTGCTCAAGGAGCGCTACGCCGACGGCATGCCGCTGGCCCGAGCGATGGAGGTCGCCCTCGCGGCGCTGTCGGGGCAGGGCAACGGCGGCGTCGGGCAGGATGTCAGCGCTGGCCAGCTGGAGGTGGCGGTGCTGGAGCGGGCCCGGACGCACCGTACCTTCCGCCGGCTGTCCGGCTCCCGGCTGGACGGACTGCTGGAGCAGGCCCGGTCGGGAGCCGGCGGCACCAGGTCCGCGCCGGAGGCTGACGGGACGCCCGGCGCCGACGGCGCCGGCCCGGCGGACGCCGGCAAGTAGCCTTCCGCCCGGCTCCCGGCCGCCCGCTCGCGCGCTCGCCCCTGGCCGGCGTCCCGCCCCGGGTCACTCTCCGGTACCAGCCCAGCACTGGACGTCTGGGCCGGAACGTGCATAAGTGGAAACGATCGCGGTAACGCGCGTTTTCGCGCCGGCTGGGCAAGGGGGCCCGCCGCACGGGGGAGTGCCGGGGGGCAATGATGATGATCGCGAGCACGATTGCCGGCTACCGGGTGGACCGGGAAATCGGCCGGGGCGGCATGGCCACCGTCTACCAGGCCTACGACGAGCGGCTCAACCGCAAGGTCGCGCTGAAGGTGCTGTCGCCGGAGCTGGCGGGAGACGCGGCGTTCCGGGCCAGGTTCATCCGCGAGTCGCGCGCGGCTGCTGCCGTCGACCACCGCAACATCATCCCGGTCTACGACGCTGGCGAGTGGTCGGGCGTCCTGTACATCGCCATGCGCTACCTGCCCGGCGGCGACGTGCGGACGCTGCTGGAGCGGCACGGCTGCCTGCCACCTGCCCGCGCGTACCACATCATCGCCGAGGTGGCCGCGGCGCTGGACGCGGCGCATGCCCGGGGCCTGATCCACCGTGACGTCAAGCCCGGCAACATGCTGCTGGAGGAGGGCGAGCCTGCCGACAGCGCGGTGCCGGGCAGTCCCGGCGGTCCCGCCGAGGGCGACCACGTCTGCCTGTCCGACTTCGGGATCAGCAAGCACGCGGTGAGCACCGGCCTGACCCTGACCGGGCAGTTCGTGGGCACCCTGGACTACATCGCGCCCGAGCAGATCGAAGGCCGCGAGGTCGACGGCCGGACCGATCAGTACTCGCTCGCCTGCACGGCCTTCGAGCTGCTGACCGGAAGCCCGCCGTTCGGCCGCACCCAGCCCATCGCGGTCATGTCCGCGCAGCTGTCCGAGCCGGTGCCCGCGCTGTCCGCCCGCCGGCCGGGCCTGCCCGCCGCCGCCGACCGGGTGCTCGCCCGGGCCCTGGCCAAGAACCCGGCGCAGCGCTACGCCACCTGCACCCAGTTCGCGGCTGACCTGGGCGGGGCTCTGGGCGTCGGGCTACCGGAGCCGGGCCCGCCGGGCGCCGTTCAGTACCCGGGCGCCGTTCAGTACCCGGCAGCGGCCCAGTATTCGGGAGCCGGGTCCTATCCGGGCCAGGATCAGGCGGCGCCGGGCCACTACGAGCCCACTCAGGCGGCGTTCGCCGCCGCTGGCCCGCCGCCGGTCGCCCCCGGCAGCCAGCCTGGCTGGGCCCGGCCCACGTACCCGGGCTACCAGGGCCCGCCGCCCCCGGCGCGACCGCGGCGGCGCGGCGCGGTGGCCGCCTGGGCCGCCGTGGTGCTGGTCGCCGTCGGGGCCGCGCTGGCAGTGGCGGTCGTGCTGGCCCGGCACCGCACGCCGGCCGGCTCGGCCGCCGTCGCCGGGGGCCCGGCGAGTTCCGTGCCGGCCGTCGCCGCGTCGCCGGTCAGCGTGGCGCAGCGCCAGGCCGCGGCGGTCAACGCGCTGCTCGGCCGGATGGCCGTCAGCCGCAGTCCGCTGCAGAACGCGATCAGCCAGATCCAGGCCTGCGCGAACGTCGCCAGCGCGGAGAGCACGATCCAGTCCGTCACCAGCCAGCGCAGCGCGGAGTACCAGCAGGCGCAGTCGCTGCCGGCCAGCGCGCTGGCAGACGGCGCTGCGCTGAAGTCCGACCTGGTGCAGGCGCTCAGCGGGTCGCTCAGCGCCGACCAGAGCTACCTCGCCTGGTCGCAGCAGGAGCTGAGCTCGTGCGCGCCGGGCAGCGGCAGCCAGTCGGCGGACTACGGCGATGCGGTCACCTTGAGCGAGCAGGTGAACCCGGTGAAGCAGCAGCTCGTCGGCGTCTGGAATCCGACCGCGGCGCGGTACGGGTACCCTCAGCGGCAGCCGGGCGGTATCTGACCGGCGGGCACGGCCGCCGCTCAGCGCCCGGTCAGGAACACGACGATGGCCTGGTCGAGCGCCCGGGCGATCTCGTGCTGCACGGCCGGCGTGGTGAGCAGCGCCGCGTCGGCCGGGTTGCTCATGTTCCCGCACTCGATCAGCACCTTGGGCACGGTCGTCAGGTTCAGCCCGGCCAGGTCGTCGCGCCGGATGTAACCGCCCTGCCCGTAATAGTCGCTGATCCGCATCGGCGTGCGGGCGAGCATCGCCGCGCGCACGTCGCGGCCGAAGCGCAGCGACGCGCCGATCACCTGGTTGTTCGGGCCGTCGGCGACGGGCTCAAGCACAGTGAAGCCGCGGCCCGAGGGCGGCCCGCCGTCGGCGTGGATGTCGACGGCCACCTGCGCCCCCGACTTGTTGATGATCTGGGCGCGCCGGTTCACGCACGGCCCGAGCCCGTTGTTCGACGTCCGGGTCAGCACCACGTGCGCTCCCTGCCGCCGCAGCAGCGCCCGCAGGTCGGCAGCGACGTTGAAGTTGAACTGTGCCTCGGTGTAGCCGCCGGCGGTCTGGGTGCCGGTGGTGTCGCAGTTCTCCAGTTCCCGGCCGTTCCAGATCTGGCGGCTGAGGTACCCGGGGTCGGTGTGGTTCAGCCCGTTGTGCCCGGGGTCGATGCCGACGATCGCGCCGGCCAGTGGCCTGCCGCCCCCGGCCGTCCCGGGGCTGTGCGAGCCGCCGCTGGGCGAGCCGCCTGCCGGGGAGCTGACGCCGGGGGAGCCGCCGGCCTGGCCGCCAGACCCGTCCGGGGCGGGCGTGGCCGTCGCGGAGCCGGGCGCGGGGGACCCTGCCGAGGTGACGGACGCGCGCCCGGCGCAGGCCGCCAGCGCCAGCCCGGCCGCGGCCGCCGCGGCGGTGCAGGCCAGGGCGCGCCGCAGCCGCGGCGTGCCGGTCCTGCGGCTGTGCATGTCCATGCCCCGGCTCTCCCCGCGCCCGCCCGGCCACCGGGCTCCTTACCCATAATGCCGGAGCGGGCAGTGCCGTCGGCAGTTCCGGGGCCGGCGGCGCCGTCCGGCCCGCGTGGGAAGATCCTGGGCCGGGTACGCTCTGACCGCGTGTGCGCAAGCGTTGGTAATGTCGAGTTCGCGCGCGGCCTGGATGGCTGCGCAGGTGCTGGAGGACAGAAGTGACAGGCGATCTGGCAACCATCGCGGGCATCAACCCGCCGACTGGCCTGCTCATCGGCGGTGACTGGACCACGGGCCGGGACGGCTCGCTGCCGGTGATCGATCCGGCCACCGAGGAGCCGATCGCCGAGGTGGCCGTAGGGACCGTGGAGGACGCGCTGGACGCGGTCACGGCCGCGCACGAGGCGCTGCCGGCCTGGGCGGCCCGCGCGCCGCGCGAGCGGGCCGAGATCCTGCGCCGCGCGTTCGATCTGATGATGGCCCAGGCCGAGCCGCTGGCCCGCCTCATGGTGCTGGAGAACGGCAAGGCGCTGCGGGACGCCCGGGGCGAGGCGACCTACGCGGCCGAATTCTTCCGCTGGTTCGCGGAGGAGGCGGTGCGCAACGTCGGCGCGCTGGTCACCGCCCCGTCCGGGACCAACCGGATCATGGTGGCGCACCAGCCGGTGGGCGTCAGCGTGCTGATCACGCCGTGGAACTTCCCGGCGGCGATGGCCACCCGCAAGATCGCCCCCGCGCTGGCGGCGGGCTGCACCGTGGTGCTCAAGCCCGCCAAGGAGACCCCGCTCACCGCGCTGGCCATCGCGGGCCTGCTGGCGGAAGCGGGCGTGCCCGCAGGCGTGGTCAACGTGGTGTGCGCCCGGCGGCCCGGCCCGATGACCGAGGCGATGCTGGCCGACCCGCGGGTGCGCAAGCTATCGTTCACCGGCTCGACCGAGGTCGGCCGGGTGCTGCTGGAGACGGCCGCCAAGACGGTCACGAACTGCTCGATGGAACTCGGCGGCAACGCCCCGTTCCTGGTCTTCGACGACGCCGACATCGACGCGGCGGTCGAAGGTGCGTTCGTCGCCAAGATGCGCAACGGCGGCGAGGCATGCACCGCGGCGAACCGGTTCTACGTGCACGAGGCGGTCGTCGGCGAGTTCTCGGCGAAGTTCGCCGCCCGGCTGGCCGGGCTGCGGGTCGGGCCAGGCCTGGAGGACGGGGTCGACCTCGGCCCGCTGGTCAACGCCGACACCCGGTCTAAGGTCGCCGGGCTGGTCGAGACCGCAACCAAGGACGGCGGCCGGGTGGTGACCGGCGGGCACGTCCCAGAGCGGGCCGGGTACTTCTACGAGCCCACTGTGCTGGACGAAGTGGCGCCGGACGCGGGCATCCTGTCGCAGGAGATCTTCGGCCCGGTCGCCCCGATCGTCCGGTTCACCGGCACCAGCGAGGTGATCTCGATGGCGAACGCCACCGAATACGGCCTGGTCGCCTACCTCTACACCCGCGACCTGCGGCGCGCCCTGCAGGTGTCGGAGGCGCTGGAGTCCGGCATGGTCGGCGTGAACCGCGGGGTGGTGTCCGACCCGGCGGCCCCGTTCGGCGGCGTGAAGCAGTCCGGGCTCGGCCGGGAAGGCGGTCACGACGGCTTGCTGGAGTTCACTGAGACCAAATACATCGCTGTCGACTGGTGAGCTGAATCGAGTGGACAGACGGATATTCGGCCTGGAGAACGAGTACGGGGTCACCTGCACCTTCCGTGGCCAGCGTCGGCTCTCGCCAGACGAGGTGGCCCGGTACCTGTTCCGCCGCGTGGTGTCGTGGGGGCGCAGCAGTAACGTGTTCCTGCGCAATGGCGCGCGGCTGTACCTGGACGTAGGCAGTCATCCTGAGTACGCCACCCCCGAGTGCGACAACATCATCGACCTGGTGACGCACGATAAGGCGGGGGAGCGGATCCTTGAGGGCCTGCTGGTCGATGCCGACCGGCGGCTGCGCGAGGAGGGCATCGCCGGGGACATCTACCTGTTCAAGAACAACACCGACTCGGCCGGCAACTCCTACGGCTGCCATGAGAACTACCTTGTCGGGCGGCATGGAGAGTTCGGGCGGCTGGCCGACATCCTGATCCCGTTCCTGGTTACCCGGCAGATCATCTGCGGGGCGGGCAAGGTGCTGCAGACCCCCCGGGGCGCGGTCTACTGCGTCAGCCAGCGGGCCGAGCACATCTGGGAGGGAGTGTCGTCGGCGACCACGCGGTCGCGGCCGATCATCAACACCCGGGACGAGCCGCACGCCGACGCCGAGCGGTTCCGCCGGCTGCACGTCATCGTCGGCGACTCCAACATGAGCGAGACCACCATGCTGCTCAAGGTCGGCGCGACTGACCTGGTGCTGCGCATGGTCGAGGCGGGTACGGTGATGCGCGACCTCACGCTGGAGAACCCCATCCGGGCGATCCGCGACGTCAGCCACGACATGACCGGGCGGCGCAAGGTCCGGCTGGCCAACGGCCGCGAGGTCAGCGCCCTGGACATCCAGCGCGAGTACCTGTCCAAGGCGCAGGACTTCACCGAACGCCGCGGCGCCGACGCGGTGGCGCGCCGGGTGCTCGACCTGTGGGAGCGCACGCTGCACGCGGTGGAGACCGGCGACCTGTCGCCGGTCGCCCGGGAGATCGACTGGGTCACCAAGTACCAGCTGATCGAGCGCTACCGGGCCAAGCATGACCTGCCGCTGTCGTCATCACGGGTGGCCCAGCTCGATCTGGCCTATCACGACGTGCACCGCGGCCGCGGCCTGTACTACCTGCTGCAGAACCGCGGCGCGGTGGCGCGGGTCTGCCGGGATATCGAGATCTTCGAGGCCAAGTCAGTGCCGCCGCAGACGACCCGGGCCAGGCTGCGCGGCGAGTTCATCCGCCGGGCGCAGGACCGGCGCCGCGATTTCACCGTGGACTGGGTGCACCTCAAGCTCAACGACCAGGCCCAGCGCACCGTGCTGTGCAAGGACCCGTTCCGCTCGGTGGACGAGCGGGTGGAGAAGCTGATCGCGGGCATGTAACCCTCGGCCGGTCAGGCCATTGAGAGTCGTAGGCAGTCAGGCGCAGGTGGCCCTCCAGGCACACCAGCTCCTCGTGTCTCTCGCCGACAAGAATAAGTGGCGGGAACCGCTCTCCTCGTGACTGCGCGAGCTGCTTCCACGACCCTTTCATTGGGTACGTGACAGCGGCCACGGGGGACTGGGGACGGCCGTTTAGCTGCCCGCTGGCGGTCGTGGGTTCGGCCGGCTGGTGGTCATGGGATTTGCCCGGCACGACGTCGTCTGCCTTGCCGCGTCCCGCGGCCGGGGTCTCTCTTCGGGTGCGGTGGCGGTGCTGAAGCGCCCGTCGGCCCGAAGAGGGACAACTTGAAGTCTGCCGAGGAAATCATGGAAATGCTGGAAGCGTTCGGCCTGACCGGGTCGCTGCGTGACGCTGCTGAGCTGGCGGGGTGCTCGCATCGCACGGCCGGGTGGTATGTGCGGGCCTGTGACACGTCGGTGAGGCCGGCCCGGCCGGCGTCGCCCGTCATGCCCGCGCGACGCCGGGCAGCCCGCAGCTGGACGACGAGCATTTCCCGGCCGCCCCGGCCGCCCCGGCCGCCCCGGCCGGCGCGCTCTTGCGGGCGCCGAAAGCCCGCACCGCCGCGTCCTCGCTGGTGCGGATGGCGGGCTGCCGGCGGCGCAGCGGCACGGTCAGCTCGCTGATCGCGCCGCCTTTCCACCGCAAGACCAGGTCGGCCCGCCCGCTGGTCTCGTCTCGGCGGAGGCTGATGTTTACCTCGTCCAGCAGGCTGCGCAGGAGTTGCTTGCGGTCCTTGTCGGTGGTGGTGGCCGCGTCCCAGACCGCGCCGAGGTCGTCGCCGAAGGCCAGGATCGCCGCCCGCTCGCCGCTGGTGAGCGCCTAGGGGCGGGCGGCCTGGCAGCGGGCCAGCTCAGCCTCGGCGTTGGCGAGCTCGCGCAGGGCGTTTTCCCATTCGGTTTCCAGGCCGCGGGCGACCAGCCGGTTGTCGGGGTGGACGGCGCGGTAGCGGCGCTCGGCCCTGGCAGCGTTGTAGCGGGCCTGCTCGACCTGGCGCTGGTGCTGCGCCAGGTCGGCGTCGTGGCCGTCTTCGAGCTGGCGGGCGGCTTGCAGGCACGCATCCAGCGGGCCGGCTGGCCCCATCCGGCCCGGCCCGGCCGGCCCGCTCAAAGCTGGCCGGCGGTGATCACCTGGCTGGCTGGTGGCGGGGTGACGGTGGCGGTGTTCCAGTTCGAGAACGTCACGCTCTCGCCGTTCTTGCCGGTCAGCGAGAGCAGGTACGGCTTGCCCGCACGGGCGATGTACACCCGGTACGGGCCCTGGCTGCCGGTCCAGGCAGGCTGGCCCTGGTAGGTCGTCGCGGTCAGCTTGATGGCGGACTCGCTCTTATTCGGCGAATGCTGGAAGATACCACCGACCAGGGAGGTCATCGTCAGGCCGGAGAACGACGACGCCTGCCCCGCGGGCACCGCCAGGTACTTTCCGCAAACCTTCGCGCAGATCGACGACGACAGGTGGCTGGCCTGCAGGAACGACTGGTTGATCTTGACATAGTCCTTGCCCGGGGTCACCACGACGTTGAAGGTGGCGCCGGCGCGGGAGACGGTGCCGCTGGCCGAGGCGGGCCGGACGAACGCCATGTCGAGGCTGATCTGCTCCCCGTTCTGCACGACGTGCCCGGCCATCTGCACGCTCTTGGCGGACTCGGCCGCGGCCTTGATCTTCGGGTATTCCTGCCTCAGGGTCGGCGAGCCGCCTGAGCCGCCGCCGCTGCTGCTGCCGCAGGCCGCCATCGGCAGTGCCGCCCCCAGTACCAGCATCGATCCGGTCAGGACGCGGGTCATTTTCACGACGCACTCCAAAAGGCGGGGTGAGCTCACAGGATGGAGCAGGCAACCGGCCGCCGGGCATGAACACGCTAGCAGAAGGTCAGGGCACGTTCAGGAAGGCGCCAAGACGACGGGTGCACGTCAATTTTGTGGGGTAGGAAAGATCATCTTCGGGATGCTCCTGGTCAGGCAGTGCGCGTCTGAGTGCGGGGACTGTGGCAGACGGTCTCCCATGTGCTGCTGGTCTGCTGGCAGCGGAGGGCGATGATGGCGTCGGCTCCGTTGACGGTCCAGTGCATGCCTGCCTGCTTGAGTCTTTGGCCGATGACGGTCTTGCAGCTTGCTTCCACGACGCCGGAGCCGGCGAAGAGGCCGCGCTGGCGGAACCCGTGGTAGCGCATGCGGGCGGGGCGTTGTTCTCGAAGCAGCCGAGGGCGGTGTCGATCTCGTCTTTCTTGACGCCTTCGGGGGGTAGGCTCTGGCGGCGCTGCAGATTCCGTCGATGTAGCCGTAGTCCAGGTCCTCCAGGCGGGCGGTGAGCCATTCTTCCTTGCGGTCCAGCAGCATGAACTCCAGCTTGCGGGCGAGGTCGTGGAGGTGCTCGCGGGCATGGAACAGGACGCCCGGCCCGGACCAGGCCGCGCATGTGCTGCTGGGCTGGGAACGGGAGGCGATCGTCAAGCTCGCCGAGGAGCGGGGCGAGATCGACCGCAGCCACCGCAAGCTCGCCCACCGCGGCTCCCGCCTCGGCATCGTCCACGCGAGTGAGTCCACGGTGCTGCGGGTGCTGATCGCGGGCATGTAACCGCGGGCCTGGCTTGCACGGCGCGACTCGCACGGCGCGACCCGGCTGGACCCCGGCAGCGCTGGCGGCCCGGCTGGATCCCGCGGCCCCGGCCTCCTGGCCCGCGCTGGCCCCGGACCTGGCCGCAGCACCTGCGACTACTAAAAGTCCTGATCTGACTGCGCAGAGTTGCTAAGCTCGCTGACGCGCCGCTCGCCCGCGGCTTCCATGATCGTGGAGAGTTCGCTGCGGTCTTCCACTATGAACACTCCACGATCACGAATCAGCGCGGGCGTGGGCCGGCAGGGCAAGGGTCACAGGAACCGGGGGGCAGGTCAGTGCTGGGTCCGCACCGGGGCAGCCCGTCCGCGCAGTCCGCCGGGACAGCGGGGACCGCATGATCCCGCTCAGCAGGATGTCCGGGCGGACTCGCGAGAACCCGGCACTGCCGCGGCCGACTGTGCCGCCGCCCAGGCCGCCCCGGCGGCCCCGGCCGGAGCCAGCCGAGCACAAGCCAGGCGCTGCGGCACCAGCCGGGCCAGAGCCGGACGGGCCGGAGCGGAACGGGCCGGAACCTGGCGGCGCAGAGCATGGCGGCACAGAGCATGGCGGCGCAGAGCATGGCGGCGCAGAGCTTGGCGGCGCAGAGCTTGGCGGCGCAGCGGCTGGCGGCGCAGCGGTCGGCGGGCCGGAGCCCGGCGGGCCGGAGCCCGGCGAGCCGGGCCAGTCCGGGCGGCGGCCCCGCTCCTGGCTGCGCCGGCTGGCCAGCGCCATCCTGGCTGTGCTGCGCTGGCCGGTGGCGGCAGGGCGCCGGATCGCGCGGCTGCGGCCCGGCGGATCCTGGCTGCTGCGCCCGCTGCGCCCGCTGCGGCGGCTGCCCTTGTCGCCGCAGCCGCGGCTGCCCAGGCTGCGGCCGGGCCGACTGCGGCCGGGCCGACTGCGGCTGCGCCGGCTGCGGGCGGACTGGGACGGCGACGGGGCCGGGACAGGCGGGGCCACAGGCCGGAAGCGGCTGGGCCGGGGGCGGCTGGGCCGGGGGCGGCTGCGCCGGGGGCGGCTGCGCCGGCTGCGGATAGGCCAGCCCGGCCGGCTGCGGCCGGCCACGCTGGCCGCAGCCGCCGCCTGGCTGGTGACGGGTCTTGCGCTGTTCACCTGCTACCTGCACGTCTCCCGGACGCTGCCGGTGAACTCCGACGGCGCCGCCAACGCGCTGCAGGCCTGGGACATGCTGCACGGGAACCCGCTGCTGCGCGGCTGGCAGCTGTCGGACGTGTCGTTTTACACCACTGAGCTGCCGCAGTACATGCTCATCGAGGTGCTGCGCGGGCTCACCCCGGACGTGGTGCACGTGGCCGCGGCCATGACGTACACGCTGGTGGCGCTGCTGGCCGCCGCGCTCGCCAAGGGCCAGGCGACCGGCCGGGCCGCAGCCGCCCGGATGCTGATCACCGCCGGGATCATGCTCGCGCCGCAGCCGGGAATCGCGAGCTACGTGCTGCTGCTCTCGCCCGACCACGTGGGCAGCTGCGTGCCCGTGCTGACGGCACTGCTGCTGCTGGACCGGGCCCGGCGCCGCTGGTACGCGCCCGCCGCCGTCGGCATCATCCTGGCCTGGGCGCTGATCGCCGACAACATCGTGATGATCACCGGCATCGTCCCGCTGATCGCGGTCGCGCTCTGGCGTGCCTACCAGCGCAGCTTCGCCGGCCGGCCGCGTCCGGCCACCGGCTGGTTCGAGCTCTGGCTCGCCACCTGCGCGCTGCTGGCGGTCTGGGCCGGCACCCGCGCGCAGGCCGACCTGCGGTCCGCTGGCGGCTTCGCCGTGTGGCCGGTCGGGCACGTGCTCGCGGTGTTCAGCCAGCTGCCGCACAACCTCATGCTCACGATCCAGGGCCTGCTGCTGCTGTTCGGCGCGGACTTCTTCGGGCAGACCCTCGGGATCAGCTCCGGGCTGACGATCCTGCATCTGGCTGGCCTGGGCCTGGCGGCGTGGGGCTTCGCCGCGGCCGTGCGCCGCTTCCCTCGCGCCGACCTGGTCAGCCAGGTACTGGCGGTGGCGGTCGCGGCCAGCCTGGCCGGCTACCTGTTCGGCCAGCGGGCGATCGACCCGCAGAGCACCAGGGAGTTCGCGGCCGTGCTGCCGCTCGGCGCGGTGCTGGCCGGCCGGCTGCTCGGGTCCCGGCTGCAGCGCGCCCGGCTGCTGCCGGCCCTGGGGCTGATCGCCATCGCCTACGGGGCAAGCATGGGCCGGGCCGTGGCACAGCCGTCGGTGCCGCCCGCCAACGAGCAGCTGGCCGGCTGGCTCGCCGCGCATCACCTGGACCACGGCCTCGCCGGGTACTGGGTGGCGAACAGCGTGACGCTGGATACCGGCGGCGCGATCACGCTGCGGCCAGTGGTGGCGCTGGGCCATGCGATGTCCCGCAGCACCTGGGAAGCTGACGCCCGCTGGTTCCGGCCCGGCGCGCCTGCCGCCAGCTTCGTCGTGCTGACGCCGCCCGGCCCGGCCGTGCCGCCGTACCCGTGGATCACCAGCGTGCGCGCCGCCTTCGGGCAGCCAGCCAGGATTTACTACACCGGCAGCTACACGATCCTGGTGTGGGACAAGAATCTCCTGCCCGAGCTGACACCGCCGCCGGATTCGACGGCGTCCGATTCCAGTGCCGGGACATCCAGTGCTCCCTAGCCGCTAGGCTGGCTGCGCTCACTGAACCCGACATCTGAGGACTGGGATGCGACGCATTGCCGCTGCTCTAACCGTTCCGCTGGTCGCCGTGGGCGTGCTGGCCGGTTGCGGCAGCTCCTCCGGGTCCGGCGGCGACGCCAACGGCGCGGTCAGCGTCTCCGGCAAGTTCGGCCAGCCGCCGACGGTAACCATCCCGGCGCAAAAGGCCAATAGCAGTCTGACAATCAAGACGGCGATCCACGGCCGCGGGCAGACGCTCGGCACCGGGGATGCGCTGCTCGGCAACTTCGCCATCTACCTGTGGCGCGGTACCACCCACAAGCTGCTGGACTCGACCTTCAAGACCGGGCCCCAGGTGCTGCCCGGACAGCTCAGCCTCACCGGCTTGGCCAAGGCGCTGCAGGGACAGAAGATGGGCAGCCGGGTGCTCGCGGTGCTGCCGCCGAAGTACGGCTACGGCACCCAGGGCAATACCAATATCGGCATCCGGCCGACTGACACCACCGTCTGGGTAGTGGACCTGATCCGCGCGTTCAAGCCCGCCGCCTCGGCATCGGGCACGGCCGTCTCCAACGGCGGCGGCAGCCTGCCGCAGGTCACAGCCCGCAATGGCACCGCCCCGGTGATCAAGATTCCCGCGGTCAAGCCGCCGGCCAGCCTGGTCACCAAGACCCTCATCAAGGGCTCCGGCACCACTGAAGCGGCCAACGGTGACACGATCGTCGCCCAGGTGGTCGGGATGAACTGGCGGACCAAGAAGGCTTTCTACAGCACCTGGCCGACCTCGGCCAGCTCGGCCTCAGCGCCGTTCAGCTTCCAGCTCGGCGGCTCGGTCATCGCGGGCTGGAATGACGGCTTGCGCGGCGTGACAGCGGGCAGCCGGGTCCTGCTGGTGGTGCCGCCCAAGGACGGGTACGGGTCCAAGGGCAACGTGTCAGCGGGGATCAAGGGCACGGACACGCTGGTATTCGTGGTCGACGTGCTGGACGTGGTGCCGCCCGCGAGCTGAGCCGGCCCGCTGCCCCGGCCGGGCGGATGGCACGGCCGACCGGGGCATGGGTGCTAGCCGCCAGACCGGCCGGTCAGCGCGTCGACGGTCAGGCCTACGCCGATGCCGAGCATCCACACGTCCTTGGCAATGGGCACGCCCTGCTTGGCCGGCCGGATGCTGCCCGCGCGGCGCATCCCCGGCGTCTTCAGGTACAGGCCGAGCAGGCCGCCGGAGAACGCGGTCAGGGCCGGCCCGGCCACCCAGTCCGGGACGATGGGGGCGAGCAGCGCCGAGCCGAGCGCGATCTCGGTGATCGACAGCAGCCGGGTGAAGTCGGCCGGCTTCATCTTGGCCAGGAACGGATAGGTCCCGGCGGCGAATCCGTGCAGCCGGGCGGCGGTCTCCTCGTCGGCCGACCACTTGTCCAGCCCTGAGTTGAGGATGAAGGCTCCGGTCACCACCCGGCCCGGCAGCTGCCGGGCGTGCTTCCTGATGCTGGGCATATCTCAGTTCTCCCGTCTGCGCAGGCTTGCGCGCCTTAGGGCCACCCCGCGCCTCCCCGGCCCAGGGCGTGATCTTCCCACGAGGGATCAGGCCATCCGGCGCCGGCCTGATTGCCGTTCCGGAGCGGGGCATGATCCGGCCCCGGCAGGCTGGTGGGCCGCCGGGGCCGGGGATGGTCGTGCCGTGCTGGTAGTCAGTCGGCTGGCGGGTTAGAAGGCTCCGGTGCCGTCGGGCGTGCCGAGGCCGGTGGGGGCGTCGTAGCCCTTCTTGGCCACGCACAGGTAGCTGCGGCCGCAGGCTGGGCCCGGCGGGGAGAACCAGGCGTTGTTGCCGGTCCGGATGTCGTACAGGGCGCTGCGGCGGGCGTAGGGGTAGCCGGGGCTGATGCTGGCCGCGTTGCCGGCCAGCCCGTAGACCCCGGCGATCAGCGGCGCGGAGACGCTGGTGCCGCCGACGGTGATCCACCCGCCCCAGTACTTGTTCCAGATCGGGACGTTCCAGGCCACCGCGGACACGTCCGCGACCGTGCGGCCGGGGCACGCGTAGTTGCGCACCGTCTTCTGCCAGGCGGGCTTGGGCACGTAGGCCGAGCAGCCGCTGCTGCCCGCGCCCGCGTAGTTGTTCCAGGTCCGCTCGGTCCAGCCGCGCTGATTGTGCGCCCGGGCCAGTTCGGTGCCGCCGACGGCGGTCACCGACGCCAGGTCGGCCGGGAAGTTGGCCGCGGTATACCCGTAGTCACCGGCTGACACCACGATCGTGTGCCCCGGATGGTCGTAGGACCGGCTGAACTTCAGCGCGAGCCCGTCCTCCCGCGCGCCGTAGCTGTTGCTGATCACCTGCGCGCCGAGCCGGGCCGCCGCGTTCTCCGACTCGGCCATCGACTTGAAGCTGGGGTCGGTCGCCTCGGCGACGATGATCTTGCAGTGCGGGCAGGCGGCCGAGATCATCGACACGTCCAGCGTGGCTTCGAGGTCCCATCCGCTGCCGGCCCCGGATTGCGGCAGCGGGGAGGCCTTGCCGTGCTGGTTGACGATCCGCAGGCAGCCGCTCCCGATCGTGCACGGCGGCAGCCCGTAGAACGCCCGGTAATGGGCCAGGTACTGGGCTAGGTGCGGGGTCCGGTAGGCGATCGACACCGCCACGGTCTGGTGCGACTGGCGGCTGACCGGCAGCCGGTAGGCCGCCTCCAGCCCCTTCGCGCCGATACCCTCCGGGTGCGTGACCTTGCCTGTGTGGCCCTCGTCGATCGCCCGGTTCACCGTGTACTGCGGCCGGTAGAGCACGAAGCAGCGGGCATCATCCCGCTTCGGCGCCGGGCAGGCCGGTTTCAGGCCGCCGGCCTGGGTGCTGGCCGCGTGCGTGCTCGCGGCGTGCGGGCCGGCCGTATGCGTGCTGGCCGCCCCAGCCGTGGCGACCGGGCCGAGCGCGGGCATGGCCAGCAGGCCGGCCGTGACCGCCAGGCCGGTGATGGCTGCGCGGAAAGACATGATGCGTGCTCCCTTTCGCTGGCTCACGAGCGGACGCCGTAGGCGCTCAGGATGGTCTCGGTGATCGAGCCGCCGGCCGAGTCGGCGGCGTGCACCCGCAGGGTGACCAGCGAGCCGGGCGGCGCGGTGAAGCCGATGCGGAACTGGCCGCCGCCCGCGGCGGTCACCGTGGCCGCCTTCCAGGTGCGCCCGCCGTCGAAGGACACCAGGGCTGACGCCCCGGTGATCGAGGCCGAGCCGCCGAGCTGGATATGCCCCGCACTGAGGCCGATCTGCTGGCGGCCTGGCGCGGTGGTGCCGTTGAGGGCGAGTCCCTGAACCTGGTCGTACAGCGTCATCATCGGCTGCACCGCGCAGCGCGACTGCAGCCGTCCGGTGGCGGAGTAGCCGCAGAACCAGGACGGCGGCACGTGCGCGCCGGGCTGCCGTCGCGTCCGCCAGGTCCACACGGTGTCGCTGGCCGGCGACAGCCGGACCGGACCGCCGACCCGGGCCGTGGCCAGGGCGAACCGGATCCGCGACGGGCTGGCGCTGAGCCTGGCCGGCTTGATGCCGACGCCGCTGAACGGGTTGCCGTGTGCGATCTGCTTGCCGTTCTGGTCAATGGCATAGCTGCCGGTCAGCTTGGTCCGGAACCCGTAGTAGGCCGAGCCGGTGTGCCCGGGCTGGTTGTCGCTGAAGGGGCTGGGGCTGACCCATAGCGTGTTGCCGGACCGGAACGCCGACGGATACGCCGGGAAGTCGCTCGCGGCGGCACCGTGCAGCAGCTGCACATCCGGCTGCGGGTGCAGCGGGTACTTGTTCCACTGCTGGGTCAGCTGGCCGCCGGCCGGCAGCGTGCGGAAGCTGTCGATGTACCAGCCGGCGAAGGAGTTGATGTTCTGGACGTAGGAGTCCTGCCAGATCATCGACGGACCGGCCGTCAGGTACTGGGTGACGGTCCCGGGCAGGGGCACCGACGGGACCAGGGTGAAGGTGCCCGCCGAGTCCCACTGGGCCAGCGTGGCGCCCGAGGTGAGCAGCCCCCCGGTCGACCGCACGTCCTTGTAATAGCGCTCGCTGACCGTCGCCAGGCTGCCCTGCGGCGCCGCGAAATTCTGCGGCGGGATGATCCCCGCCGGTCCCGGGAAGTCGAGGTTGTAGAAGTACGGCTCGGCCGCGTGCGCCGGGGAGGCCAGCTGCGCGGTGGTGTAGGTCTGGAGCGTGCCCACCGATGGCCGCGTGGTCGTCGGGTTGATCCACAGCGATCCGCCGCTGTCGAAGAAACCCCAGCTGGACTGCGTGCCGTGCAGGCCGCCGCGAACGAGGGTGATGCCGTCCATCAGCGGGCTGGTCGGCAGCGCCGTGGCGATTGTGATCTTGCTGCTGGCGGCGGTCTCGGCCAGGTGCGCCCGCCGGCGGCTCTTGCTGACGGTGAACTGGGGCAGCACGACCAGCCGCTCGGCGAAGCTGCGGGCGGAGAAGTTCACGAAATCCCCGATGGCCCAGTACGGGCCGGGCGGCACCGCGAACTTGGCGACGCCCTGATAGAAGAAGCCGGTGCTCTCGATGGGGTCGCCGAACCGCTGCCAGTTGGCGGCGTTCATGACCACGACCATGTCGCCGTTGTCGGGACGGCCACGGCGGTCCGTGCCGGTCACGGTCAGCGCGCGCAGCCGGAACCCGGCCCGGGCCGGCGCCTGCCGGGCCGGAGCTGGCAGGCCGGGCGCCCCGGCCAGGCCGAGGCTGAGGCTGCGGGCGAACAGCCCGTCGGTGCCGTACCGGGCGCGCGCGTGGTCGGCGCGGAACTGGCGTTCCAGCGCGGCGCCGAACCGGCGGGCCGACGCCGCGGTCAGGTAGCCCGAGGCGGTGCCGGCGCCGGACCGGGTGACGATCACCCCGGGCAGCGCGGGCCGGCGGCCGGAGAACGTCATCCGCACCGGCAGCCGCTTGCCCGACTCGGCCCGGCGCAGCGCGGCCAGGCTGAACAGGTCGGGGTTCAGCCCGCGGCCCAGGTAGGGCAGCGCGTCGGCCGGGATGTAGTCGGCCCGGCTGCCCTGGCGCAGCACCAGGACGCCCGCGCTGCCGCGGACCGGGAGCAGCGACACCTCCCGGCTGCCGCGGGCAGTGCTGCGTGCCACCAGCCGGTCGCCGCCCAGTAGCAGCAGCTGGGCCGGGCGCGCGGCCGCGGCCGAAGCCGCGGCCGCCGGGGCAGCTGGTATGGCGGGCGCGGCGGCGGCCGGGATCGCCGCGCCGAGCAGGGCGGCCGCGGCGGCCGCCGCCGTGACGGCAGCGCCGAGTCGTGAGGTCAGCATGGGTACTGGTCTGAAGTGACGAGGCACTCGATCTCCTGAGGGGGCAGGGGTACGCAATCCTGAGCGGGGCTGCCTCCCGCCTGCTGGCGGAAGGAAGCTCGAGACCTCGGTGGCCGCTCGCCGGGACCGGCGCGGAAAACGGCCGCCGTAACTATCCCGAAAGACGCCGATAGCGGCAAATCTGTTGCTTACCCGTAGCGACTTTTTGGCAGAAGAGATAACGATTAGGACACCAATCCCGAATGGTGCAGGTCACCGGCGCGGGCCGGTTGATGCCGGGTTGACTGTGACGACGGACCGTCCCGTGCTCGTTCCCGTCAGCCGGCCCGGACGGCATAGGCGCGCTGGATCGTCTCGGTGACCGATCCGCCGGCCGCATCGCGCGCGGCGACGCGCAGCGTGACAGCGGTGCCGCCAGCCGCGGTGAAGGACAGCCGGAAGCGCCCGCGGCTGGTGCGGGTGACCGCGGCACGCCGCCAGGTGCGGCCGCCGTTGCCCGACGCCCAGGCGGCGACGTCAGTCACGGATGCGCCGCGGGCGGGCGGCACGTGGCCGACGGCCAGCCCGATGACCTGGCGGCCCGGCGCGGTCGTGCCGTCCAGGGCCAGCCCGTGCACCTGGTAGTCCAGGTCCAGCAGCGGCTGCGCCGCGCAGCGGCGCAGGTAGCGGAACGGCGCGGTGGACTCCTCTGAGCAGTACCACGATGGCGGGACCACGGCCTGCGGCTGGCGGCGCGTCCGCCAGGTCCATTCGGTGCTGGTGGCCGCCGACAGCGAGCCGAAGGTGGCAGGCAGCCGCGTGGACAGGTCCAGCCGGACGGCCGACCGGCGTGACGACAGCCGGACGGCAATGGCGCCGGCGCCGGAGGGATTGCCGTGCCCGACCAGCCGGCCGTCCTGGTAGACGGCATAAGAGCCGGATGTCTGGCGCGTGGTGAACGCCAGGTTGCTCAGGTGCCCCGGCTGATTGTCGCTGAACGGGGTCAGCACCAGCACCAGCTTGTTGCCGGCCCGGATCGCCGACCCGAGCGAGGGGTTCTGCGCGGCGACCAGGCCGTGCAGCAGCTGCACATCCGGCTGGGGGTGCAGCGGGTACCGGCCCCAGTCATCGGTCAGCTGCTGGCCCGCCCGGTAGCTGAAGTTCGTCGTCTCGTACTGACCGCCGGCGCCGTCGAGATCCGAGCCGATCTGGTAGTACGCGCTGTTCCAGCTGTTGTCAGGCCCGGCGGAGAAATATTCCGTCTGGCGGCCAGGAAGCCGCAGCGGCCGGTACTGGAGGTAATCCCCGTCAGCCCCGTCCTGGGTGCTGCCGCCGCCGATGAGGGTGCCGCCGCGGGAGGTGAAGTCCTGGTAGAACCGCTCGCGGACGGTGGCCAGGCTGGCCGGCCGCGCCATCAGGTGCTCCTGCGCGATGATTCCCGGGGGCCCGGCGAAAGCCAGGTTATAGCCGTAGGACATCCCCGCCGCAGTCTGCGGCGAATTCTGCAGGTCCTCGAAATAAGCGCGCAGCGTGCCCACGCTAGGCCGGCGAGCGGTGGGGCTGACCCATAGCGGGCTACCGGGCCACGTCCCCGCGATGAAGGTGACGGGCGGGCCATGCCGCCCGGTCCGGAGGATACTGAGCATCAAGACGCCGAGCACGGACGGCCGGGGCGTGCTGGCGCCCGCCAGCTTGATGGAGGCTGACCGCTCGGCCATATGCACGGTGGCATGGTGGCCGTGCACGGTGAACTGGGGCAGCACGACCGTGTGCTCTCTGCTGCGGGTGCTGCTGAGCTGGCGGTAGAAGTCGCCGACGGCCCAGTAATGGCCAGCCGGGACGCTGAACCGGGCGATGCCGTGATAGAAGAAGCTCAAGTTCTCGATCGGGTCACCGAACCGGTTGGAGTTGTCGACGTTCAGTACGAACACCACGTCGCCGGTGTCGGGCCGGCCGTGCAGATCGGTGGCGGTGACCGTGAGCGTGTGCAGCCGGAAGCCGGGGCGCGGGCGGACCGCCGTCCTGGCGCCGGGCAGGGCGATGGTCAGGCCGGAGGCGAACAGGCCGCCGGCGCCGTAGCTGGCCCGGGAATGGTCGGCGGCGTACTGGCGGGCCAGCGCGGTGCCGAAGACCCGGGCCGAGGCGGCGGTGAGGTAGCCGCTGGCGGCGCCGGGGCGGGTGCGAGTGATCGTGATGCCGGGCAGCCGCGGGCGCCGTCCGCTGAAGGTCAGCCGGACGGGCAGGCGGCTGCCGGTCTCGGCCCGGGCCAGCGCCGCCGCGTCGAACAAGCTGGGGTCCAGGCCGTGACCGAGGTAGGGCAGCGCATCGGCCGGAAGCCAGTAGGCCCGGCCGGCCGCCCGCAGGCCCAGCAGGCCGCCGGTGGCGCCGGGACGGGCCAGCAGGCTCACCGCCGGGCCACCGGGCCCGGGACGGACGGCCAGCTGGTCGCCGTTGATCATCAGCACCCGCTGGCCAGGCGGAGAGCCAGCGGCCATCGGCTCTGCTGGCGCTGCGCCGTCGCGGGTCAATCCGGTGCCGGTCAGGGCGACAGCCCGGTGCCGGGCCATCGCCCCGGCCCGGGCGGGAGCCGGATGCGCGATCAGCCCCGGCGCGGCGGCGGCGGCAGTCAGTGCCAGCGCCGCCACCATCGCGGCCGGGCGGGCGGGCCGGGGGAGGGCGGACAGCGGGCGGGGACAGCAGACGGTGCATGCAGTCTCCTCGGTCGGCGCGCGCCAGGCGCGCGCGGGCGGGCTCGCTCAGGTGCGCGCCGCAACGGCGCGCTGGTGGCCGTGCCAGCCTGCGGGGTCCGGCGCGGCAGGCCGTACCTGTGTTCTCACCGGCTTCCATTCGCACGGGGTCGGGTCACCTGGTATTGCCCGGTGCGCCACGTCCGGTTCCCGCCCAGGCCCGGTTCATCGACGGCCGAGATCGCTTCACCCGACATGACGAGCGCGCAGCCGCGAAAGTTGCGTCCGGGTCGGCGCAGATTTTCACCAGAGCGCCGGACTGGCCGGATACCTGCGGTTATGCCAGGGCGGCAACCGTGAAGCTCACGACCCCTGCGGCCAGTACGGCGGCGGGCCGGCCGCCGCGCTGGCCAGGAAGCGGGTCAGGTTCCGGCGGCCAGGCGAGCGGCGTGCCGGCCGGCCGCTGCGGCGGCGAGGAAGTAAGCAGGGTCGGCGGACAGGCCGCGGCCCATCGTGGACAGCCGCACCGGGCACTGCGCCAGCGCGTCGGCCAGCCCGGTCACGTCCACTCCGACCAGGCGGTGCCGGGCCGCCAGCGGCCCGGCCTGCCCGGCCACCAGGGCGCCGAACTCGCCGGGCAGTGCCGGCACCACCACATCCGCGGCCGCGAGGGCCACCCGGCCGTAGGCGGTCAGGCTGTGATGCGACACGCCGTAGTGCCGCTCGCGCGGATCGGCGTCGCTGACCCGCAGCGCCGCGACCGGCCTGCCGCCGAGCACGGCGGCAGCGTTGACCGCCTCGCCCGCCGCCACCCCGGAGAACCCCCACCGGGTGCCGGTGCCCAGGTTGCCCGGCCCCTGCGTCACCACCGCGACCGGCGCGCCCAGCACGTGCCGGGCCGCCAGCAGGCCGCTGTGCACGGTGACCGCCTCCAGGTCGCCGCCGAACGCCTGGCCCACGGTGATCACCCCGGCCAGCCAGCCGGCTGCGCGCAGCGCCGCGGTCGTGCGCGAGAACCAGGCCGGCAGCGCACCGCCGTCGGACATCACGTAGGCCGCGCGCCCGGCCGTACCGGGCGGCGATCCCGGGCTGGCACCGGACCCTTGTTCCGCATAGCAGCCCGCCAGGATCGCGGGCAGGGCCGAATGCAGGTCGGCCACCACCACCGGCATCCCGGCCAGGTCGTCGGCGTCGCGCAGTGCCTCGTAGTGCGGCGAGCCGGGCTCGTCGGCGCCCGGCACCGTCGCCTGCAGCGGGGTGTACCGGGCCTTGACCAGGTGGCCAGGCCCGGCCGGGTCCGGCGGCAGCCGTCCCGGTATCGCCACGACCAGCGCGTATCCGCCGGTGCCCAGGCCCATCTCCAGGGCGGTCGCGTTGAGCAGGACCTCGTCGCCCGGCTCGGGCGCGCCGGTCAGCGCGGGGTAGGCCAGGGCCGGCACGGCCGACCCGCCGACCTGCACCTCGACCTCGACCGCGCCGTCCCACTGCCGCGCCAGCGAGGAAACCACGCCAGTTCGCCACCTGATCACTCCGGCAGGGTAGCGTCGATGCCGCAAGCCGGCGCGCGACCGGGAAAGGAGCCGCAATGTCCCGGCGGAAGACCGAGCGGCTGCTCAGCCTGGTGGTCTGCCTGCTGTCCGCGCGGCGGTACCTGACCGCCAACCAGATCCGCGAGGCGGTGCCCGGTTACCCGGAATCCTTCGACGCGTTCAAGCGGATGTTCGAGCGGGACAAGGACGAGCTGCGCGAGCTGGGCATCCCGCTGGAGACGGGAATGAACTCGGCGCTGGACGACGAGGTCGGCTACCGGATCTCCCAGCAGGAGTACATGCTGCCCGACATCCGGCTGGAGCCCGACGAGGCCGCCGTGCTCGGCCTGGCCGCGCGGGTCTGGCGCCGGGCCGAGCTGTCCGGCGCGGCCGCCGGGGCGCTGCTGAAGCTGCGGGCCGCCGGGATCGACACCGAGGACTCGCTGCAGCCCGGCATCGAGCCGCGGCTGCAGACGCCGGACGCCGCGTTCGGCCCGCTGTGGGAGGCGGTGCGGGACGGCAGGCCGGTCTCGTTCGGCTACCAGGCAGCCGGCCGCAGCGAGTCCCGGCAGCGGCACCTGGAGCCGTGGGGAGTGGTCAGCCGCAACGGCCGCTGGTACGTGGCCGGCTTCGACACCGACCGGGGCGAGGAACGGGTGTTCCGGCTCAGCCGGATCACCGGCCCGGTCTCCTTCACCGGCCGGCCGGGCACGGTCAGCGTCCCGTCCGGGACGGACGTGCGGCAGTCCGTCCGGGCGTGGGATGTGCAGCCGCCGCGGCAGCGGACGGCGCTGCTGCGGGTCCACGCGGGTGCCGGGAACGGGCTGCGCCAGCACGCTTCGTCGGTGCGGCCCGCGCCAGAGCCCGGCTGGGACCTGGTCGAGACGGCGTTCTCCGACGAGGCCTGGTACTGCGAGCACCTGGCGTCGTTCGGCGCTGACGTCGTGGTAGTCGAGCCGGCCGACCTGGCCGACGCGGTCATCACCCGGCTGAAGGGGGTGCTGGCATGACCCAGGGCGCCCGGGCCGGCGTGACCGCGGCCACCGCCACCGAGCGGCTGCAGCGGCTGCTTGCCCTCGTCCCCTACGTGGTCAGCCGGAAGACGGTCGGCCTGGCCGAGACCGCCGCGGCGTTCGGGATCAGCGAGCAGCAGCTTGTCGACGACCTCAACATGCTCTGGTGCGTGGAGCTGCGCTCCCCGGACCCGTACTGCCCGATCGACCTGTCCTACGAGGGCGGCGAGATCGTGGTCAGCCAGGCCGAGTCGATCGGCCGGCCGCTGCGGCTGGGCGCCGATGAGGCCAGCGCGCTGCTGGTGGCGCTGCGGATGCTGGCCGATGTGCCCGGGCTGTCAGACCGCTCGGCGCTGTCGCGGACGATCGCCAAGCTGGAGGCCGCGGCGGGGACTGCGGCGGCCGCCAGCACCCAGGTGGCCGTGCAGCTGACCAGTCACGTCAGTGACGACCTGCTGGCCGAGGTGACCGACGCGGTCAGCCGGCGGCGGCGGATGCACCTGTCCTACTACGTGCCCGGCCGTGATGAGGCCACCGAGCGGGACGTCGACCCGATGCGGCTGCTGGTCGTGGACGGCCGGACCTACCTGGAAGCCTGGTGCCGCCGGGCGCGGGACGTGCGGCTGTTCCGGCTGGACCGGATGCTGGCGCTGACCGTCCTGGACCTGCCCGCCGAGGTGCCGGCCGCGGCGCGGCCGGTCGACGTGGACTCCGGGCTGTTCCGGCCGTCGGACGCCGACGTGCACGTGGTGCTGGAGCTGACCCCGGCCGGGCGGTGGGTGGCCGAGTACTACCCGTGCGAGGAAATCACCGACCTGGGCGAGGGCCGGCTGCGGGTCAGCCTGCGGACCCCCGACACCCAGTGGGTGCGGCGGCTCGCGCTGCGCCTTGGTGCCGACGGCAAGGTGATTGCCCCGCCCGAGCTCGCCGACCGGGTTCGCGAGGACGCCGCCGCCGCGCTGGCCCAGTACGGCGGCTAGCCCAGCGCGGCTCGGTACGGCGGGTGCCGGCGGGTCCGGATGTAGACTGCTGAACTGGGCAGGGGCCGCGTGCGGCTTACCCGACTGACTGGGGACTGAAATGTTTGATGCTAGCCCATGGCACATCATCATCCTGCTGATAGTGGTCCTGCTGCTGTTCGGCTCGACCCGGCTGCCCGGTGCCGCCGAGTCTCTCGGCAAGTCCATGCGCATCTTCAAGCGCGAGATGAAGGACATGCACGACGACGACAAGAAGCCCGCGCAGGCGGACGCGCCCGTCGTCACCCAGGCCGGCGTCCTGCCGCCCGCTTCCCAGCAGCTGCCCACGCCGCCTGCCGACGCCACCCAGCAGCAGCTCGCCGAGCTGCAGCGGCAGCTCGCCGAGCTGCAGCGCCAGTCGTCGGCCGCCAGCGGCACCCAGCCGGCCGCCAGCGGCGCTCAGGCCGCTGACACGCCGCGCGACCAGGCCTTCTGAGTCACCGCCCAGATGCCCGTGTCGGACGACGGCCCCGGCCCGGCGGGACGGCGGTGGATCCGGCTGCCGCGCGGCCCGGTCGCGAGCAACCCCGACGGCCGGATGCCGCTGCTCGATCACCTGCGCGAGCTGCGCAGCCGCCTGTTCAAAGCGGTGCTGTTCATCACCATCGGGTCGGTCATCGGCTGGTTCGTCTATCCCTACGTCTGGCACTTCATCGAAGCGCCGTACTGCCGGCTGCCGCAGTCCCGGGCGGCCGCCGCACTGGCCGGGCATGTCCAGGCGCACTCCTGCCATCTGTTCGTGACCGGCATCTTCGACGGGTTCTTCCTGCGCATCCAGGTCACGATCATCACCGGCGTCATCCTGTCCTCGCCGTTCTGGCTGTACCAGCTGTGGGCGTTCATCGCCCCGGGCCTGTACGCGCGGGAACGGCGCTGGGCCTATTTCTTCGCCGGGTCGGCCATTCCGCTGTTCGCGATCGGCGGCACGATCGCCTACTTCGCGATGACCAAGGGCCTGCGGTTCCTGCTGGCCATGGTGCCGGCCGGCGTCACCCCGATCATCACGATCAACACCTACCTGAGCTACGCGCTGGCGATGCTGGCGATCTTCGGGCTGGCGTTCGAGCTGCCGCTGGTGTTCGTGCTGCTGAACCTGGCCCGGGTGCTGACCCACGAGCGGTTCCGCAAGTGGCGGCGGATGATCATTTTCCTGGTGTTCGCGTTCGCCGCCGTGTTCACGCCGAGCCCGGACCCGATCAGCATGCTGCTGCTCGCGGTGCCCTGCGTGATCCTGGTCGAGGTGGCCGAGGTCTTCATCTACGTGCATGACCGGCGCCGGGCCCGGCAGCTGCCGGGCTACCCGGGCCTGTCGGTGGAGGGGCACGAGCTGGTCGCCGAGGACCTGACCGGCCAGGCGCAGGACAACACCCCCGCCGGGCCGGGCGCCCGCTGACGACACTCGCGCGGCGCATACCCTGGAGCGCATGCCGCAGGACCAGCAGCTTGCCGAGTTCCGGGCGCTGTATGACTTTGCTTTCGACGACTTCCAGGTCGATGCCTGCCGGGCCCTGGCGGGCGGGCACGGCGTGCTGGTAGCCGCGCCGACCGGCTCGGGCAAGACGGTGGTCGGCGAGTTCGCCGTGCACCTGGCCCTCGCCGAGGGCCGCAAGTGCTTCTACACCACGCCGATCAAGGCGCTGTCCAACCAGAAGTACGCCGACCTGGTCCGCCGCTACTCCCCGGCCCAGGTCGGGCTGCTGACCGGCGACAACAGCATCAACGGCGAGGCCCCGATCGTGGTGATGACCACCGAGGTGCTGCGCAACATGCTGTACGCGGGGTCGCCCACGCTGGCCGGCCTCGGTCACGTGGTGCTGGACGAGGTGCACTACCTGGCCGACGCCTTCCGCGGCGCCGTGTGGGAGGAAGTGATCATCCACCTGGCCGAGTCGGTGCAGCTGGTGGCGCTGTCGGCGACGGTCAGCAACGCGGAGGAGTTCGGCGACTGGCTCGCGCAGGTGCGCGGCGGCACCACCGTGATCGTCTCCGACGTCCGCCCGGTGCCGCTGTGGCAGCACGTCATGGTGGGCCGGCGGCTCTACGACATGTTCGGCGCCGGCGGCGAGCCCGCCGCGGGCGGCGGCCGGGTCAATCCCGAGCTGCGCCGCGCGGTGGCGCGGCTGTCGGAGCCGGGCCGCTACGGCGACCGGGGCCGGCCCGGCCCGCGCGGCCGGCCAGGCTACCGCAGCCGGGCGCGGACCGGCCCCGGCCGCCCGGCCGGCCGGTTCCGGGCTCCCTCGCGCCCGGAGGTGATCGAGGCGCTGGACGCCGGCGGGCTGCTGCCGGCCATCACGTTCATCTTCAGCCGGGCCGGCTGCGATGCGGCCGTGGCCCAGTGCCTGGCCGCCGGGCTGCGGCTGACGACCCCGGAGGAAGCCGCGCAGATCACCGAACTGGCCACCCAGCGCACCGCGGACATCCCGCCCGGCGACCTGCCCGTGCTCGGGTACCCGGAGTGGCTGGCCGGGCTGCAGCGCGGCATCGCCGCGCACCACGCGGGCATGCTGCCGACGTTCAAGGAGGTGGTGGAGGACCTGTTCGCCGCCGGGCTGATCCGGGCCGTCTTCGCCACCGAGACGCTGGCCCTCGGCGTGAACATGCCCGCCCGCACGGTCGTCATCGAGCGGCTGGACAAGTGGAACGGGGAAGCCCACGCCGATCTCACGGCGGGGGAGTACACCCAGCTGACCGGCCGGGCCGGGCGCCGCGGCATCGACATCGAGGGGCACGCGGCGGTGCTATGGCGGCCGGGCGTGGACCCGGCCGCGGTCGCGGGCCTGGCCGGCACCCGGACCTACCCGCTGAGATCCAGCTTCCGGCCGTCCTACAACATGGCCGTCAACCTGGTCGGCCAGGTCGGCCGGGACCGGGCCGCCGCGCTGCTGGAATCCTCGTTCGCTCAGTTCCAGGCCGACCGGGCGGTCGTCGGCATTGCCCGTCAGGCCGCCAGCATCCGCGCGGAGATGGGCCAGCTCGCGGACGTCTGCGACCGCGGGGACTTCGCCGAGTACGCCCGGCTGCGCCGGGAACTGTCCGAGCGCGAGGGGGAGGCGTCCCGGCGCCGGACTGCGGCCCGGCGGGCCGCGGCGGCGGAGTCACTGGAGCAGCTGCGCCGCGGTGACATCATCCGGGTGCCGGCCGGCCGGCGGTCGGGATTCGCGGTCGTGCTGGACAGCGGGGCGCCCGGTACCGGCAGCCTGGTCGTGCTGACAGAGGGACGGCAGGTTAAGCGGCTGTCGCTGGCCGATTTCCGCACCCCGGTCACCGCGCTGGAACGGCTGCGGATACCCGGCGGCTTCAGCCCCAGGTCCGCCAACGACCGGCGCGACCTGGCCTCGACCATGCGCAACAAGCTCGCCGGGGTGGACCTGGGTGCCGCATCGCGGCGCCGGCCGGGCCGCGACGCGGCGGACGCGGACGACGCGCAGTACGGCACGGGGGAGTTCGGCGGCCCCGACCTCGACGGGGACGGCTCCCGGGCGGGCAGGGATGGCTCCGGGGCAGCCGGGGACTGGGCAGCGGCGGTCCCGGAGGACGGCCGCGGCGGCCGGCCGGGCGGCACCGACCCGCAGGTCGCCAGCCTGCGGCGGCGGCTGCGCGACCACCCCTGTCACGCCTGTCCCGACCGGGAGCTGCACGCGCGCCAGGCGCAGCGCTACGACCGGCTGGACCGCGACGCCGCGAAGCTGGAGCAGTCGATCGGCGGGCGAACGCATGTCATCGCCCGCACGTTCGCCCGGGTGTGCTCGGTGCTGGAGCAGCTCGGCTACCTGGCCGGCGACCAGGTCACCGCGGACGGCCGGCTGCTGGCCGGCCTGTATACCGAGCTGGACCTGCTGGCCGCCGAGTGCCTGCGGCGCGGTCTGTGGGACGGTCTGACCGCGGCTGAGCTCGCTGCCTGCGTCAGCGCGCTGACGTTCGAGACACGCCGCGCCGACGACGCCGGGACACCGCGGCCGCCGACCGACCCGGTCCGCGACGCGCTCGCCGCGATGGCCGGCGCC
Source organism: Streptosporangiaceae bacterium (assembly GCA_052143655.1). Classification (GTDB taxonomy): domain Bacteria; phylum Actinomycetota; class Actinomycetes; order Streptosporangiales; family Streptosporangiaceae; genus CAVSUR01. The sequence goes on from JBKQSL010000149.1 coordinate 68,878, forward strand.
TGGGCCGAGCTGGCCGACGTGGAGCAAGGGCACGGTCTGTCGTTCCTGCGCGAGCCTGACCTGGGCTTCGCCCAGGCCGCGCACGCCTGGGCCCGCGGCCGCACGCTGGAGTCCCTGCTGGCAGGCGACCTGACCCCCGGTGACTTCGTCCGCGCCGTCAAGCAGCTGATCGACCTGCTCGACCAGGTCGCGGAGGCGGCCGCGGGCAGCCCCGTCGCCGCGACGGCCCGGTCGGCGATCGGCTCCCTGCGCCGCGGCGTCGTCGCCTACTCATCAGTCGGCTGACCCGCCCGTTCCGCCGCCGCCGCACGTGAGTGGACGTGACGCGCGGTAGCCGCGGGTGAACCGCTGTCGCGGCCCGGTGGAGAATCAGTGAGCGAGCGCGCGATCCGGCCGTCCGGCCCCGCGCGCGGGGTGGCCTTGCTAGGCGGCGAGGGCGGCGTAGCGGCCCTGGCCGGCGATCAGGCTGGCGTGGGTTCCGGCCTCGGCGATGTGGCCGTGGTCCAGGACGGCGATCTGGTCGGCGTCGCGCACGGTGGACAGCCGGTGGGCGATGGTGATGGTGGTGCGGCCCGCTGCCAGGGTGTCGAATGCCCGCTGGACGGCACGCTCGGTTTCGGTGTCCAGCGCGCTGGTGGCCTCGTCCAGTACGAGCACGCGAGGGTCGCGCAGCAGGGTCCGGGCGATGGCCAGGCGCTGCTTCTCGCCGCCGGAGAAACGATGCCCGCGGGAGCCGACCATGGTGTCGTAGCCGTCGGGGAGCCCGGCGATCAGGTCGTGAATCTGGGCGGCGCGGGCGGCGTCCTCGATCTCGGCATCGGTGGCCCCGGGCCGGGCGTAGCGCAGGTTCTCCCGCACCGTGGTGTGCAGCAGGTACGTTTCCTGGCTGACCACGCCCACTACGGAGGCGAGGCCGGCGAGCCTGATGTCGCGGATGTCGATGCCGTCGATGCGGACGGTGCCGCTGGCGGGATCGTAGAGGCGGGAGATCAGGGCGGCGAGTGTGGTCTTGCCCGAGCCGGTCTCGCCGACCAGCGCCAGCGTCCGGCCGGCCGGCACGTCCAGGCTTACGCCGCTGACGGCGGGCCGGTCCGCGCCGGGGTAGGTGAAGCTGACGTCCTCGAACTGGAGGTGCCCGGTGATCCGGGCCGGATCGATCTCGACCGGCTGGTCAGGGTCCCGGATGTCGACGGGCAGATCGAGGTACTCGAAGATCCGGGCGAACAGCGCCAGTGAGCTGATCACCGAGACGCCGGTGCTGAGCAGGCCGGTCAGCGGCCGGAACAGGCCGTTCTGCAGGGTGGTGAAGGCGACCAGGGTGCCGATGGTCATCACGCCTGCGGTGACCGGCAGGCCGGCCGCCAGGTAGATGATCGCGGGAATCGCGGCGAAGATGATGCTCAGCGAGGCCATCCGCCAGCGTCCGGCGAGCTGGGAGCGCAGCTCCAGGTCGATCAGGCGGGCCGAGGAGGCCGTGAACCGCTGTACCAGGGACGGCCCGGTGCCCATCGTCTTGGCCAGCTGGACGGCATTGATCGACAACCCCTCCTCGATGGAGACGTTGAGGTCGGCCAGCTCGCGCTGCTGCTCGGTGGTGATGGCCCGGCGCATGCGGGCGACCTTGCGGCTCAGGTAGATCGCCGGCGGCATGACGACCAGCGAGATGAGGGTAAGCCGCCAGGACATGGCGACCATGGCCACGATGGTGGCCACGGCGGTGGTGAGGTTGGCGGCGATCGAGGTGGCGGTCGAGGTCACGACCGACTCCATGCCGCCGATGTCGTTGGTGATGCGGGACTGGACCTCGCCGGTGCGAGTGCGGGTGAAGAAGGCGACCGACTGCCGCTGCAGGTGGGCGAAGACGCTGGTGCGCAGCGCATGCATGACATGCTGGCCGACCTTCGTGCTGATCCAGGTCTGGATCACCCCGAAGGCCGAGCTGACGGCGGCGATCGCGATCATCCCGGCCACCAGCAAGGCCAGCAGCCGGAGGTTCCTGTCCGGCAGCGCTGTGTCGATAACTGCGCGGAGCAGGAACGGCGACGCCACGGAGACCACGGAGGACGCGGCAATGATGGCGGTCACCAGCGCCAGCTGCCAGCGGTAGGGGGTGAACAGCCGCCCGATCCGGCGCAGCGAAACCTCGCGTGCCTGCGCCTTCTCGGCGGCCGTGACGGTCTTCGGGCCGCGAGTCCGGCCCGTGCGAGTGATGTCCTGATTCGTGGACGGTGCTGCCAACGGGGGTACTCGATTCTGCCGGGGGAAGTGGGCGCGCTCGGCGGTGCCGGCCCCGGGGGGAGGTGTCTGCTGAGGCTCGCACTGCTGAGGATACCTCAATATGAGGCTACAAGAGGAATCGCTGCTAATCTATTCCCGTGGCCAGCCAGAGCGATGCGGAGGGCCGGCTCGGCGCCGGCGGTGACGAGACGCTGTCGGAAGCCTTCCGGGCCGTCGCGCGCCAGCTGCGCAATACCTCCCAGGAGACGCTGGCCCCGTGGGACATCACGCCCTCGCACCTGCGGGCCCTGGGCGTCCTGGCGCGCCACGGGCCGATGCGCATGTCCGAGCTTTCCGATCACCTGCACATCGCGGCACGCTCGGCCACCGAGGTCGTCGACGCCCTGGAAACCCGGGGCCTCGCGAAGCGGCGGCCCGATCCCGACGACAGGCGCGCCACCCTGGCCGAACTGACCAGGCACGGCATGACCGTCCTCGATGCGATCCGCGCGGCCCGCGGCACCGAAGCCGAGCAAGCCTTCGGCCGGCTCAGCTCCCTCGAGCGTGCCCAGCTCGCCCGCATCCTCCGCAAGCTCCGAGGCTGACCGGGACAGGCAGCTGGTCCAGGCGAGTTGCACCGCCGATCTGGGCTGGAGCTTCCCGTCCGTGCGGGATTGCCCCCGCCGGAGGGTCTTCGCGGGCTGAGGTCATAGTCTGGGGGTGCCGCTGGGCACACGATCAGTCCGCACCGATGTCTGGGAGGGCCGGATGCGCATCAGTGATGTACTTCGCGTCAAGGGCACGCAGGTCGTCACCGTGACCCCCGACACGAAAGTGCGGCGCCTTCTCGCAGTGCTCGCCGAGCACCGGATCGGTGCTGTGGTCGTCTCTCGCAACGGCATCTCGGTCGACGGAATCGCCAGTGAGCGGGATATCGTCCGGGCACTAGCCAAGCGAGGCGCCGCCGTGATGTCTGAGGCGGTCTCGGCGATCTACACAGCCGAGGTGCACACGGTCACGCCAGAGACCCCGCTTGAGGATGTCATGCGCATGATGACCGAGCACCGGGTGCGGCACGCGCCAGTCGTGGCTGACGGCGGCTTGCGAGGGATCGTGAGCATCGGCGACGTGGTGAAGAACCGTATCGACGA
>JBKQSL010000150.1:0-6885 GCA_052143655.1 Streptosporangiaceae bacterium
AGCCCGGGAGCATCAGGACCATGACGTCAGCGCTGCCGGAACGGTCCGTGGACGCCGTTCGCAGCCTGGAAGTGCGCTGGATCCTGCCCGGGGCGCTGGACCCGGAAGTGGCCCGCTGGTTCGGGCGGTTCCCGGCCGCGACCGAGGCGCGCGAGGATCTCTACCTGCTGCAGCCGCAGATGCGCGGGCTGTCGGTCAAGATCCGCGCCAGCGGCGCGCTGGAAGTCAAGATGTACCACGGCAGCCTCGGGATCCTGCACCTGGCGGCAGCCGCCCGCGGGCGCGTGCAGTCATGGCGCAAGTGGTCGTTTCCGTTCAACCCGGCAGACATGGCGGGCAGCGAGCGGGCGGACTGGCAGCCAGTGGCCAAGCGCCGCCGGATCACCCGGTTCTCGCTGGCCGCCGACTGCGTTGCCGCGGTCACCGAGCCCGGCTGCGCGGTGGAGCTGACCGAGGTCAGGACCCGCGACGCGGACTGGTGGTCGCTGGGCTTCGAGGCGACCGGCCCGGCGGACCAGCTAGCCAGCGGCCTGCAGGCCGCGGCGGCGCTGCTGTTCACAGCGCCCGTCCCGGCGGGCGTCGAACTCGGCCCGGAGGACTCCCGGTCCTACGCGGAATGGCTCTGCGGGTACGCCGCCGACGACAGCGACGACGCCTGAGGCAAGCCCCGGCCGGCGCGAGAGCCTGGCATTGCGGGCCTTTGTGACGATCTACTGCCGGCGCCGTCCGGCTGCGATGCGGGCGCTGCTGCGCGCGGGAGCACGCAAGGCACTGCCGCCGGGCTTCGACGTCGAGACCCACTTCGGCCCGCCCTACCAGCCCTGGGACCAGCGGATGTGCGTGCTGCCGGACGGCGACCTGTTCCGGGCACTGCGGTCGGGCCGGGCGGAGGTCGTCACCGACCGGGTCGCGACGTTCACGCCGGACGGCATCGAGCTGGCATCCGGCCGCACGCTGCCGGCCGACATCGTGGTGCTGGCGACCGGCCTGGCCCTGCAGCCGGTCGGCGGCATGACGCTGCGGGTGGACGGCGCGCCGGTCATCCTGCGCGACACGGTCTGCTACAAGGGCATGATGCTGTCGGGCGTGCACCAGAACTACCTGCGGGACGTCGTGCTGATGCGGCGCGGCCCGGTCGAGGATGAGGGCATCGTGTTCTCCCGCGGCCGGCGGTTCAGCCTGGACGGCGCCGCGGCAGCCGGGCCAGCACGCTGATGCCCAGCGCGCCGGCCGGCACCAGCGTCACCAGCGCGGGCAGCTGGTAGCGCCAGGAGAACTCAAACAGGTCCGACATCAGGAGCACGAACGCCGCCGCGGCGAAGTACAGCAGGCAGGCCAGCGCGAGCTGGCGGGCAGCCGGATCGGCCCGGGTGCGGCGGCGCAGCAGGGCCGCCGACCCGGCCAGCCCGGTCACCGCGGCCAGCGCCAGCAGCGGGCCCGGCGGGTAGCCGCCGCCGAGCTGGTAGGAGCGCAGGAACGCGGCACCTGGCCGCCACACGGCCGGCCTGCCGCCGCCGGCGAACCGGCCCAGCTCGGCCTGCACGTCCGCGCGGGTGGAGTGCGAGGAGAAGTACGGGAAGGACGTCTGGAACTGCCAGCGGGCGATGGGCGTGTCGCCCTGGCCCGTCGCCCGGGTCAGCATGAACAGCTTCGCCACGTCGCGGCCGTAGGCGGCGAGCACCCGCAGCGGCTGCTGGGCCAGCACCCGGTGGTTGAAGTCGGAGATCATGGCGTCGGTGCCGGCCCGCGACGGGTCCCGGTAATACGGCCGTATCGGGGAGGCCTGGTTGTACTCCAGCCAGTCGGGGCCCTGCGCCTGCTGCGCCGGGTCCGGGCACATGCCCCGCTCGGCCGCCGGCAGCCGCAGGGTGCCGCAGTCCGCCGCGGCCGCCGTCCGCCCGTACAGCGACGTGACCCCGGCATGCGACAGGAAGAAGTTCCCGGCCACCAGGTACGAGACGGTGCAGTAGGCCAGGATCGGCAGCACGAACGCCGCGCACAGCACGCCTGCCCGGCCGGCGGCCCGCCGCCAGCCGCCGCCGACCGCCAGCAGGAAGATCACCGCAGGCAGCAGCAGCGCCTCGCCGACCTGAGCCACGGTGGCGCAGGCACCCAGCAGCAGCCCGCCGGCGGCCGCGCGGCGCCAGGTCACCCGCGGCTGCCACAGCACGACGGCCAGGCCCGCGACGATCAGCGCCTCGAACAGGGTGTCCGGCATGATCTCCTGCTCGATCTGCAGCTGGTACGCGTCGAGCAGGACCGGCGCGATGGCCACGGCGGCCAGCCAGCGCGGCACCCCGCGGCGCAGCAGCACCAGGTAGCTGAGCACTCCCATGGCCAGGCCGAGCAGGTGCTGGATCACGACAACCGCCTCGAACCCGCCGGCCAGCAGCGCCGGCCGCAGCAGGCCGGCGTATCCGACCGGGTCCATGCCGTTGGCGTTGTACAGGTAGCGCTCGCTGTCGATGTAGAGCAGCGCGGGGCGGTAGGCAGCCAGGGCCAGCACTCGCAGCGCCAGCCCTGCGGCCAGCAGCAAGACCGCCAGCCAGTGCCGCCGTCCCAGCTCAGCGGCACGGGCCAGCCCGGCGGCACGGGGCCAGCGTCCTCGGCGCAGTGCTTCGGGAGACGGAACCCCGGACGACGGGGCCCTGGGGGCCGGGGCCGTCTGCTCCGCAGCGGGCTCCGCGGCAGGCTGTGCGGCCGCCGGGCGGCGGATCACTGCCCGGGCCAGCCGGCCGGCACCCGGTGGGCCGTGTACGGCACCACCGCCTGGGCGGCCTCAGCCGGCGCGGTCGCCTGGCCCCCGCTGGAATGCCAGATCGACAGCAGCACGGTGACGATGGTGATCCACCGGGTCATCCGGTTACGCGGCACCTGGGTGAGCGCGACCCAGGCGATGGCGGTATACCAGGGGAACACCCACGGCGCCACCAGCACCCAGGCGAACGTCAGGGCGAACGGAGCCACCACCTCCCGCGGCTGGTCGGAGGAGATGGTGCGGTAGACGAGCCAGGCGACGACGAGCATCGCGACCGGCCACAGGAAGCTGATGACCGTTGCCATGGCGGTCTCGCCGGCCTTGCCGGCCGCCAGGTAGCCCAGCCCCTTCACGAACCACCAGGGCGAGGGCAGGATCACCCACTTTGACCCGGCGAAGATCGGCTTCAGCGCCGCCAGCCCGTAGAAGCTGTATTGCACCGCGATCGTGGCCAGCGACACGGCCGCGATCCGGGCGGTGCGCAACCACTCGTGCCGCCGCAGCAGCGGCCAGGCCAGGCCCAGCCCGATCAGCACCGCGTTGATCTTGATACCGCAGCCGACGCCGATCAGCACGCCGATCAGCACGTCGCCCCATAGCCCGCTGACCCGCCGCGCGACCTGGATCGCGCAGATCGCCGCGGCCGCCACGAACGTGTCCAGGTGGCCGCCGCCCACCAGCTGCTGGATGAGGACCGGGTTCGCGGTCCAGAACAGCGTCGCCCGCACCGGGTCGTCGGAGGTCTTCAGCAGCAGGAACCCCACGCCCAGGAACACCAGGCCGTTGAGGATCATCAGCACCCAGACCGTGGTGGCGGCGTTCGGGCCGCCGATCGAGGCGGCGAACCGCTGGATCAGCGTGGCGATGGGGCCGTAGACGGATGGCTGCTTCTTCCAGACCGTCCCGATGATCTGGTAATAGAGCGTGTTGTGGCCCAGCCAGGCCGGGCCGACGGCGTAGGGGTCGCCGCCGATCTGGGCGATCCGGCCGTAGGCCGCGTAGCTGGCCGTGTCCGACGAGCCGACCGGCGTCAGGCACACCATCGCCGCGACGACGGTCGCGCTGGCCGCGAACAGGTGCCGCGGGTTAGGCCGCCAGCCCTGGCTGTGCGCCCACAGCATCCCGGCGAGCCCGAGGCAGGCGAGCACGTCCCCGAGGTAGAGCATCACCATCGCGAGGATGCTCCCGCTGCCGTAGTTGAGAGCGGGCAGCAGGTGCGACAGCGGCAGCCTGATATAGGGCAGCGTCTCGGTGTTGGGGGCGGTCGCCCCGACCAGCATGCCCAGCAGCAGGCCCGCCGCAGCCAGGGAAACGGCGACCTTCGGAGTAGACAGCCTGCTCCAGGACAGCTTGCGGATCACTGTCGACATGACCCGCTCGACCGGGCCCGGACGGCCTGGGGATGTGCTCTGGCCGCCCGTCTCGCCCGGGTCAGGCGCGCCGGGCCGCCCGGCCGGCCCGGTCAGCCCGGGCAGGCCAGCCGAGTTGACGGACACCCGAGTCACCTGGGCCTACCTCCATTGGCGGACCTGCGCGGCCGCAGCCTGCGCCGGGATCGCCGTGCCGCCCGCCCTGGGCGCCCGGCCGCCGTCAGCTCATCCGGCCGATGCTGGTCGCAGGTCTTTGCCCAGGGTATGGTCGCGCGCTCACTTCCCACGCCACATTCGCCTGAAACGTACCGGCGAGTCACGCAGCCCCCGCCGGGTCCGCCTCGCAGGCTAGCCGGCGGCGCGGCTGCCCGGAGCCAGCACGGCTATCCGGATGGCTGCGCGCTCAACCGGACGGGCCGGCCGGCCGCTTGTCAGGTGGTGCCGAGCGCCGGGCAGCAACCGCTATGCGCCGCGCCGACCCCGCTGGCTGCCCTGCCTGCGGGGCTGGCGGTGTCACGACCTGTCGGCGCGGCGCGGCTGGCGGGCGGCAGCCGCCCGGCTCGGCGCCGCTGGCGGCACCGGGGCCGACTGGGGCCTGGGCTCGGCCGGCTGCGGCCCGCGGGTCAGCAGCTCGGCGGTCTGGATCTCCAGCTGCCGGATGGCGGCGAGGTTCCGCTCGGCATGACCGTATGACATGACCGCTCTCCTCCGCTCACCTGCCGCGGTGAGCGTGCTTACTGCCAGGCTGCACAGTATCCGCGGTAATCCTTCAGTGGCCTTGGTCCCGCAGCACCCGGCCCGAAGGCCCTGCGGTTGCGCCCGATGACCGTGGCCGTCAGGGATCCTCGCCGCGATCACCGGCGCGGCCGTCGCCAGGACCGACCCGGCCCGCAGCGGGGTCAGCGGCGGGCTGGCGGTGCAGCCGGCTTGCTGCCGCCGCTGGTCAGCACCGGGCTGATCATGGGGGACGAGAAGCGCCCGGCCCCGGTTCCGGCCGGCATCGTCGTGGTCTCGATGCCGGAGGAAATCGGCGCTCACTGCTCGCTGCTAGCAGCGCCAGCGCGCTCTTTTGGCGTTGATGACGTTATTTTTACCTGGCGTGCAATTCTTCCGCTTGTTAACTCTTGTCAACCTTCGTGCCGCTTTCCGCGTCCTTCTACTGTCGGGCCTCGATCGCACCACGACAGTCGCGGACCCGGACTGACACCCGCCAGCAGACAAAGGAGAGAACGTGCGGAGATTCCTCATCGCCGGAGCCGCGGCCGCCGGGCTGCTGGCCCTGGCGGTCCCGGCCGCGCAGGCCCAGGGAACTGGCGGCGAGCAGCCGCCGGCCGGCGTCGTTTCCACCACGCCGCCCACTAACCTGCCGCACCTGCCGGCCACGACGAGCCAGACCGAGCAGATCAAGCAGATCGTGCAGTGCGGCAGCACGATGTACGCGGTCGGCACGTTCTCCACCATCCGGCGGGGCAGCACCACCTACACGCGCGACAACGTGTTCAGCTTCAGCGCGACCTCGCCGTACACGGTGACCAGCTGGGCGCCGGACGTGGTGGGCACCTACGGCACGACCTCCAATCCCAGCGACACGGTCAACACGATCGCCTTCGCGAACGGCAACTGCGCCGACGCCTACATCGGCGGCCACTTCTCCTCCGTCAACGGCACCACGGTCGGCAACATCGCCGAGATCAGCACCAGCACCGGCAACGTGGTCACCGGCTTCGAGTCCAAGGCGTCCGGCGCCGTGCAGACCATCGTGGCCGCCGGCGACCACCTGCTGGCCGGCGGGAACTTCACCGGCATCAACGGGGACACCACCGACCCGTACATGGCCAGCCTCAGCCCGGTGACCGGCAAGAGCGACGGCTTCCTGCACCTGAACATTCACGGCAACTACTCCTACCCGGGCGTCAGCAGCAACGCCACGCACGTCTACAACCAGCAGCTCAGCCACAGCGGCACCCTGGACCTGGTGGAAGGCGACTTCACCTCGGTGGGCGGGCTGCAGCGCGAGCAGATGTTCATGCTCAACGTGAGCGGCGCCACCGCTGCCGTGACCGGGTGGACCTCGCCGGAGTTCGACGGCAGCAGCTCGTCCTACCCCTACGAGTGCGCCACCGTGGAGCCGTTCTACATCCAGGCCGCGGCATGGTCACCCGATGACAGCACGATCTACATCGGCACCACCGGCTACCACCCGAACGGCTACCCGGTCGGCCAGACCCCGCGCACCGGGCTGTGCGACGCGGCCGCGGCCTTCCCGGCCACCCAGACGTCGGTCCTGTCCAAGTGGATCAACTACACCGGGTGCGACTCGCTGTACTCGGCGGCGGCGGACTCCGGCGCCGCCTACTTCGCCGGGCACGAGAGGTTCTCGATGAACCCCGACGACTGCGACGCACTCGGCACGAACGCCTACAACGCCCCGGGCATGGAGGGCCTGGACCCGGCGAACGGCAACCTGTACGTCAACTCGGGCAACACAGCCGGCTACTACAGCCGGGACCGGGGCCTGGGCGCTGACGACATGCTGCTCACCAGCGCGGGCCTGTGGATCGCCAGCGACAACTTCGACGCAGCGCAGTACTGCGGCGGCGTGTCCACCGCCGGGATCTGCTTCCTGCCCTACCAGTAACAGGCAGCCCCAGTAACAGGCAGCCCAAGCGGGCCCCGCCGCACGCCCACCAGGCGCGCAGGCGGGGCCCGCTGCGCTGTCGGCGAACACTCTGCTGTCCCCCGGCGCCGCGGCCCGGG
>JBKQSL010000151.1:0-7417 GCA_052143655.1 Streptosporangiaceae bacterium
CGTTCCCGCTGGCGGACGTGGCCGCCCTCGGCGCGGACGTGCCGGTGCTGGCCGACGTCGAGCCGTCCGGTGCCGGGCTGATGCAGGACTTCGACGCGGCCGGCGGCGTCCCGGCGCTGCTGCGCGAGCTGGGCGCGCTGATCGACCCGGCACCGCTGACGATCACCGGCGCCGCGATCGGCGCGGTGGCGGCCGCGGCGCCCGCCGCGACCGGGGCGATCCGCCCGGCCAGCGACCCGCTGCGGGCCGGCGGTGCGTTCGGCGTGGTGCGCGGCAGCCTGGCGCCGGACGGCGCGGTGATCAAGACCTCGGCGGCGACTCCCGCCCTGCTGCGCCACCGCGGGCCGGCCGTGGTCTTCCGCGGCTACGACGACATGCGCGCCCGGATCGACGACCCGGGACTGGACGTCACCCCCGGCAGCGTGCTGGTGCTGGCCGGCTGCGGGCCGGTGGGCGGGCCCGGGATGCCCGAGTGGGGAATGATCCCGGTCCCGGCCCGGCTGGTCGCCGCCGGGGTGACCGACATGGTGCGGGTCACCGACGCCCGGATGAGCGGCACCAGCTTCGGCACGGTGTTTCTGCACGCCGCGCCCGAGGCGGCGGTCGGCGGCCCGCTCGGCCTGGTCCGCGACGGCGACATGATCAGCGCCGACGTCGCGGCGGGCACGCTGGATCTGGAAGTGGAGCCGGCCGAGATGGCGCGCCGCGCCGCGGCCGCGCCGCCGCGGCCGCCGGCCCCGCTGCGCGGCTGGCCCGCCCTGTACGCAAGCCATGTGCTGCAGGCACCGCAAGGCTGCGACCTGGACTTCCTGTGCGCGCCAACGCCCGCGCACCGGAAATTCGCCGAGCCCATCGTGGGGCGGTCATGACCGCGCGCCACCGGGCCGGCCCGCAGCGTGGGGCGGCCCTGACCGCCCTCCGACGGAAGGAGAAGCACGTGCGCCGATGGAGACTGAAGGCGGCGGCGGGCGCCGCCGGGGTGGCCCTGCTGGCCGCCGCGTGCGGGTCCGGGAGCGGCGGCACGGCCGCCAGCCCGGTCACGCTGACGATCTGGGAGAACTACGGCACCGAGCAGAACGCCACCGCCCTGCAGAACCTGGCGAAGGCGTTCGAGAAGCTGCATCGCACCATCAAGGTGAGCATCGTCAGCCAGGACGCCAGCAACTACTTCGCCCAGCTGCAGGCGGCCGCGGTGTCCCGGTCCGGCCCGGACCTGGCGGTGATGTGGACCGGCCTGTTCACGCTCCAGTACAAGGACTTCCTGGTCAACCTGAAGGGCAAGATCCCCGCGGCGGACCTGGCCCGGGTCGACCCGAACGCGCTGAAGTGGACCAGCGACGGGTTCAACCCGGCCAACGGGCCGTACGTGATCCCGCTGGAGAACCAGTTCTACATCGGCTTCTACAACAAGACCGCGTTCAAGAAGGCCGGCGTCAGCTCGGTGCCCACCGACTGGAGCCAGCTGTTCGCCGCGTGCAAGAAGCTCAAGTCCGCCGGGTACACGCCGATGGTCTACGGCAACGGCGGCCAGCCGCTCGGCGCCGAGTTCTACCCGTGGTACGACATGAGCTACATGATGATCGGCAAGTACTCGGTGGCGCAGTGGCAGGACATCTACAGCGGGAAGATCCCGTGGACCTCGCCGACGGTCGCCGCCCAGCTCAGCGAGTGGGCGAAGCTGAAGAGCTCCGGCTGCACCAACCCCGACGTGCTGACCAACACCCAGAACCTCGGCCAGTTCGAGTCCGGCAGGGCCGCGATGATGGTGGACGGCACCTGGGACACCCAGAAGTTCACCAAGGCGCTCGGCAGCCAGGTCGCCGCGTTCGTCCCGCCCTACTCCGACACCCCGATCAAGGGCGTCGTCGACTTCGCCGGCGACGGCCTGTCCGAGACGAACTACGCCCAGCACCCGCAGCAGGCGCAGCAGTTCCTGGCGTTCATGACCACCGACCAGGCTGCCAGGATCATCAACGCGGCGGGCCTGATCCCGGCGATCAACGGGGTCGCCACCAGCAACCCGGTCAACCAGGAGATGCTGAGCTTCGTCAGCCAGCAGCACATGACCGTCTACCCGATGCTGGACAACGTGACCCAGCCGAACGTGGTCAACGCGGGCAGCAAGTTCCTGCCGTCGGTGCTGAACGGGACCATCCCAGTGCACCAGGCGCTGTCCAACCTGCAGACCACCTGGTCGCAGCTGCCCGCCAGCCAGCGCGGCTCCAGCTACCAGTGACCGCCGCTGCGCCGGCGGCCGCGGGCCGGCCGCCGGCGCAGCCCCAGCCCATCCCCAGTCCCGCCCCGGCCAGCAGGAGGAGCGTTCGGTGAGCACGCCGCAGGCGCAGGCCAGCCCGGCCGTCGCGCCGCTGCGGCCCGGCCGGGCCGCCGGGGCGCGGCCGGGCCGCAGCCGGCTGGCGCGTCGGCGCAGGCGCGCGGGCATCCTGCTGTCGCTGCCGGCTGTCATCGTCGTGGTCGTGCTGCTCGCCGTGCCGATCGGGCAGGCCGTCTACTACTCGATGACCAACTGGAACGGCCTGACCGCGACCTGGATCGGACCGTCCGCCTACAGCACCGCGCTGAGCGACCCGATCTTCTGGCGGGTGATCGAGAACAACGCGCTGCTGCTGCTGTGCATCCCGTTCGCGATCGGGATCCCGCTCGGCGTCGCCGCGCTGCTGCACGAGCACGTGCGCGGCTGGAAGTTCTTCCGGTCCGTCTACTTCCTGCCCACCGCGGTGTCCTGGGTAGTCATCGGCATGGTGGCGCTGCAGTTCTTCGCGCTCAACGGGCTGCTGAACCGGCTGCTCTCCGATGTCGGCCTCGGCTCGGTCCGGACCGACCTGCTGGCCGGCCAGCGGACCGCGCTGCTGGCCCTGGCCATCACGTTCATCTGGTCGATGCTCGGCACCAACACGATCATCTTCCTGACCGGCATGGCGACCCTGGACCCGACGCTGATTGAGGCCGCCCGGGTGGACGGCCTGCACCGGCTGCAGATCTTCACGCACGTGACGCTGCCGCTGCTGCGCCGGTTCGTGCAGTTCTCGTTCGTGATCACGGTAATCAGCGCGTTCTCCGCGCTGTTCAGCCTGATCTTCGTGATGACCGGCGGCGGCCCGGGGCTGGGCACCACCACCCTGGAGTTCTTCATCTACCAGTCAGGCTTCGCCCAGGGCCAGTTCGGCACCGGGGCGCTGTACGGGATCATCCTGTTCGTCATCATGATCGTCGTCGGGCTGGTGCAGCTGCGGCTGATCCGGTCCGAGGACGGGGAGGGCTGGTAGCGATGACCGCGGCCCCCAGGCCCGGGCTGGAGCGGCCCGGGCGCCGCCTGCACGCCCGGCTGCTGCGCGGCTGGATCTTCGCGCTCATGTGCGTCGTCGCCGTGGTGATGCTCTACCCGTTCTACTACCTGATCGACAACGCGTTCCGCAGCCAGTCGCAGTTCGACACCCAGCGCGGCCACTCGCTGGGCGGCTGGTCACAGCTGTTCGCCGACCTGCCCGTCGGCAGCGAGCTGCTGAACTCGACGATCGTGTGCGCCGCCTCGATCGTCATCATCCTGGCGGTGTCCACCACCGCCGGGTTCGCGTTCGCCAAGCTGCGCTACCGCGGCAGCGGCACCGTGTTCCTGTTCGTGGTCGCCGCGCTGATGGTCCCGCTGCAGTCGATCATCATCCCGGAATACGTCAACCTGGCCCGGTTCGGGCTGATCAACTCCTATGCCGGCGCGATCCTTGTCTACTCCGCGCTCGGCACCCCGTTCGCCACGTTCCTGATGGCCACCTACTACCGCGGGATCTCCGACGAGCTGATAGAGGCCGCGGTGATGGACGGCCTGGGCTACGAGCGGACGTTCCTGCGGATCGCGCTGCCGCTGTCGCTGCCGGCCATCGCGACCGTAACCGTGCTGCAGTTCATCCAGATCTGGGACGACCTGCTGGTCGGGCTGCTGTTCCTGCAGCCGGGCCAGCGGACGATCACGGTGGGCCTGGCGGCGCTGTCGGCGGGCCGCACCACGAGCATCCCGGCGCTGATGGCCGGCTCGTTCCTCAGTGCCCTGCCGGCCATCGTGGTGTACCTGATCTTCCAGCGGCACCTGGTCAAGGGCCTGACCCTGGGGATGGGCAAGTGACCGGCCCCGCGGCCGGGCCCGGCCAGCCCGGCTGGGAGGTCGTGGTCCCGGCCGGCGCGGAACTGGGCGAGCGGCCGGTGTGGGACGACCGGCAGCAGTCCCTGATCTGGGTCGACATCTGCGCCGGGCGGCTGCACCGGTTCTCCCCCGGTGCCGGGCCGGACGAGACCGGGCCGGGCAGCACCGACGAGGTGATCGCCCAGCTGCCGGTCCCGGTCGGCGCGGCCTGGCCGCGGGCCGGCGGCGGGTACGTGCTCGCCGCCGCCGACGGGTTCCGGCTGGCCGGGCCGGACGGCGCGGCCGAGGGCGGCCCGGTCCGCCCGGACGGCATGCCCGCCGGCGCCCGGTTCAACGACGGGGCCTGCGACCCGGCCGGCCGGTTCTGGGCGGGCACCGCCGTCGGTGACCTCCAGCCCGGGGCGGGCGCGCTGTACCGGCTCGACCCCGACCTCTCGATCACCCGCATGCTGGACGGCGTCACCGAGTCCAACGGCATCGGCTGGTCGCCCGACGGCTCGGTGATGTACCACATCGACTCCGGCGAGCCGGACAAGCGGGTGCGCGCGTTCAGCTATGACCTGGCATCCGGCACGCTGCGCGGCGAGCGGGACCTGATCTCGTTCACGCCCGCCGACGGCATCCCGGACGGCCTGATCGTCGACACCGAGGGCTGCCTGTGGATCGCGATGTGGGGCGGCGGGCAGCTGCGCCGCTACACCGCCGATGGTGCGCTGCTGACCGCGCTGGCCGTCCCGGCCTCGCAGCCCACCTGCGCCGCCTTCGGCGGCCCGGGGCTGGACGAGCTGTACCTGACCACCGCATGGGAGGGCATGGACGAGGCGCAGCGGGCCGCCGACCCGCTGGCCGGGCACCTGCTGCGCACCCGCACCGGGGCCCGCGGGCAGCCCGTCCCCCGGTACGCCGGCTAGCCCGCCCGGGCCGGCCCGGGCGGGCCGTTACGGCTAAAGAACTTCAGGCAGAACGCGAGGCGAGGAGCAGGCAGTGGCCCGGATCGTGCTGGAGGCCGTCAGCAAGCAGTACCCGGACGGGACCATCGCGGTCCGGTCGCTGGACCTGGACGTGACCGAGGGTGAGCTGCTGGTGCTCGTCGGGCCGTCGGGCTGCGGCAAGACCACCGCTCTGCGGATGGTGGCCGGGCTTGAGGAGGTGACCGGCGGCACGATCTACATCGACGGCCACCCGGTCAACGACCTCGAGCCGCGGCTCCGGGACATCGCGATGGTGTTCCAGAGCTACGCCCTGTACCCGCACCTGACCGTGTTCGACAACATGGCCTTTGGCCTGAAGTACCGCCGCGAGGTCGGCAAGGACGAGATCCGGCGGCGGGTCACCGCAGCGGCGCGGACCCTGGAGCTGGAGCCCTACCTGGAGCGCAAGCCCCGGCAGCTGTCCGGCGGGCAGCGGCAGCGGGTGGCGATGGGCCGCGCGATCGTCCGCCAGCCGCGTGCCTTCCTGATGGACGAGCCGCTGTCCAACCTGGACGCCAAGCTCCGGGTGCAGATGCGCGCCGAAATCGCCCGGCTGCAGCGCTCGCTCGGGGTGACGACGATCTACGTCACCCACGACCAGACCGAGGCTATGACCCTGGGCAGCCGGGTTGCCGTGCTTCAGCACGGCGTGCTGCAGCAGGTCGCCAGCCCGCAGGAGCTGTACAAGAACCCGGTCAACGTGTTCGTGGCCGCCTTCATCGGCTCGCCGGCGATGAACCTGCTGCCGGCCCGGCTGGAACGCGGCGACGGCGGGCTGCGGGCCGCGTTCGGCCGCCACGCGGTCACGCTGCCGCCGCAGGTCACCGCCGGGTACCCGGGCCTGGACCGGTACCTCGGCCGGGAGGTGACGCTCGGCATCCGGCCCGAGCACCTGCAGGACGCGGCGATGGTGCCGGCCGCCGACCCGGCGGCGGTCGTCGAGCTGCCGGTGGAGCTGCGCGAGGAACTCGGCTCGGAAGTGCACGTGCACTGCCGGGTCGGGGACAGCGCGGCGCCCGGCCTGACTGCGGCCGCGGTGACCGCGGATGAGGACGCGCCCGCCGGCGACGTCGCGGCGGCCGCCGTCGAGCGCGAGTCGCTGCTGGTGGCCCGGATGGACCCGGAGACCGCCATCGCCGCCGGGCAGCGCGCCCGGGTGCACCTCGGCCTGGCGCACGTGCACTTCTTCGATCCCGACAGCGGCGCCAGCCTGCGCGGCTAGACCGCAGCACGTCAGGGCCGGCCCGTCAGGACGCGGCGATGACCCGGCGCCCGGCATCCGCCGGGCCCTGGCGGTCCGGCCGGGCGGCCCCGTCGAGGGCGGCGGCGCGGACCACCCAGCCGCCGATCCGGTCCAGCAGCGCTGGGCTGACGGCCGTCTCGGCGTGGCCGAAGCCCTGCTCGACCCACAGTTCCTTCGGCTCCTGAGCGGCCGCGTAGATCTTGCGGGCATGCTCGACGGGGAAGAACATGTCCTTGTCCCCGTGCACGATCAGCAGCGGGATGGGCGAGACCCTGGCCGCGGCCTCGTCCGGCGGCACCGGGACCACTTCCCACCGGCCGCCGCTGCTGATCCGGGTATTCAGCACGTGCCGGGAGAACAGCCGGCCTACCCGGTGCCCGATCGTCCAGTGCACCCGGCGCATCGCCTTGGTGCCGCGGTAGTACCACCAGCCGGGGCCGCTGATCGAGACGACCGCGTCGACGCCGCCGACCAGGCCCGCGTGCCGCAGCACCACCGAGGCGCCCATCGAGAACCCCACGGTCGCGATCCGCCGGTAGCCCAGCTCCCGGGCCCAGGCCACGGCCACGGCGACGTCCTTGATCTCCAGGTCGCCAAGCGTCGACGCCCCGCCGGAGCGGCCGTGGCCGCGGAAATCGAACGTGATCACCCCGGCCACCTGGTTCATCCTGGTGGCGATACCCCAGACCCATGGCCGCTGCCAGCTCTGGGTGAAGCCGTGCGCCACGATGATGGCCAGGTCGGAGTCGGCGGCCAGGTGCACGGCATCAATCGGCACGCCGTCCTCGGTCACCAGCGTGCTGCCCTTGGTCACTGGCTTGGTCATGGCACCATTCTCGCCGACGGCCGGCCTTGCTCCGGCAGGGCCCAACCGGCGCGGCGCCTGGGGGGCTGGAAGGGTCTTTTCCGCGGCCATGGGCGCTCCCCGCGGCGGCTGCTGACCGGCTGGCCGGGCGGCCCGGCCGATCGGCCCGCCACGGCGGCTCCGCGGCAGGCCGGGGGCCGAGCCGCGGAGCCGGGCCCGGCCGGAGCAGCATAAGGGGCGCCCGC
>JBKQSL010000152.1:0-34813 GCA_052143655.1 Streptosporangiaceae bacterium
CGGGCGCTGGACCGGGCCTGCGCGGTGTCCGAGGTCGCCTGCGCGACGGCCGGGAGGCTGGCGGCCTCGACCTGGCCGACCAGGCTGACGGCGCCCTGGACCGAGCCCGCCAGGCGCTGCCAGTACGGGCGGCGGCCAGCGCAGGCCGGCAGCGGGCGCTGGGCCAGCGCCGGGGCGTACCCCGCGAGCCGGTTCAGGTCGGCTGCGGCGGCCGGGTAGTCGCGAGCTCGCTCCGCCAGCAGCGCCCTGCGCAGCACCGGCCGGGTCCGGTGCAGTGCCCTGCCCCCGGCCCCGCGTTCCCACGAATGCACGCGCCGGACGCAAGCAGCGGACACAGCCGTGCCGGTGCCCAGGCCACCGGCCCCCGCGGCTGCGGAACTGCTCTCCGGGGCCGGTCCGGCCGGCCGGGTCGCCGCCGCAGAGTGCGATGCCGCGGCCCGCGCCGGAGCGGACGCCGGCCCGGTGTCGCCGACGACAAACCCGGGCGAGCTGCCGCAACCCGCGCACAGGGCCGCCACCGTGGCGGCCAGGAGTCCCTGGCGAAGGCGGTTCATGCTTAGTCAGACGCGCGGACGCGGACCGCGGTGTACCCGGGCCGCAATCCGGCGGGCATCTTCCGCACTTATTACCGCAGGTCAGACGCTATCGTCAGGTTCGCTTGACAAGGCCTGACAGCTTCGGGTGAATGGAGGGCATGGCCACAGCGAACAGTACGGGGGTACCGCTGCAGACCGAGGATCCGGCCATCGCCCTGCGCGCGGTGGGTGCCTTGCATCGCCTCGCCGAGCAGGTCGAGACAGCAAGCGTCCAGCTGGCCCGGGCGCGCGGCTGGTCCTGGGAGCAAATTGGCGACGCCCTCGGCGTCTCCCGCCAGTCCGCCCACGCCAAGCACGGGAAGTGACCGGACTATGGTGCTGAAACTGAGCGAGCAGGCACGCAGGCTGGCCCTCGGGCAAGTTGGTCCCGGCCGGGCAGCGGCGGGGAAACCGGGCAGCGGCGGGACGGCAGCCAGGAAACCCGACGACGTGAAGCCTGGCGGCCGCCAGCCTGGCGTCCGCGAGGCGGTGCTGGACGCCGCCGCCGCGGAAGCGTGGCGGCGCGGTGACCGGCGGCTGGGCACCGACCATCTGCTGCTCGGCCTGCTGCGCCACGGGGACCCGGTGGTGCTGCGCGCGCTGCCGGCCTTGCTCGGCGATGCGCGGGCGGCCGCCGACGCCCTGGACCGCGCGGCGCTGGCAGCGGTCGGCGTGCAGGCTGCGGCCTTCGGCTGGCTGCCCGATCCGCCCGGGGAATGCCCGCTGCCGCCGCTTACCTCCGGCGCCCGGGCGATCCTGAAGCGGGCCGCCGACAAGGCGCGGACCTCCCCGCTGCCGGGCATCCAGGCCCGGCACTTCCTGCTGGCGCTGCTGTCCCTGGACCGGCCCGACCCGGCGGCAGAGCTGCTCGTGGCCCTGGGCATCCAGCCATGGGAGGCGCGTAACCGCCTGATCGGCGTCGGCCGGTAACGCTAGCCCGGCGGACGGCCAGTGCCCGAGGCCGGGAACGGGCCCGGCGTCGGCCCCATCTGCGGCTGCGGTCCCTGGACGGGAGCCTGACCTGCCGCGGGCACCTGGCCGTGAGCAGGCGGCGAGCCGTATGCGGACGCCGGGCCATACCCGGGCGTCGGCCCGCGGGCTGCCATCGAGCCGTACGCGGGTGCCTGCGCGGGCGCCGGGCCTCGCGGCCCCGCAGCCGCTGCTGGCGGTGGCATGCCCCGGTGCCGCGGGCGGGCCAGCCCGTCCCCGACGATCGCGGCCAGCTCCAGGTAGGCGTCGGAAGTGGCCCGGGACAGCAGATCGAGCTCGACTTCCGCGCCCTCCTCCAGGTGCGGGTCGTAGGGAATCCTGGTCACCGCGCGGCACCGGGCGGCGAAATAATCCTCCAGGCGCTGCAGGTCGACCGCGCCGCGGCCGCGTGGCCGGACGGCGCACAGCACCACGACCGCGTCCCGGACCAGGTCGCCGTAACCGTGCGCTTCCAGCCAGTCCAGGGTGGCGCTGGCGCTGCGCGCGCCGTCCACCGACGGCGTGCTGACCATGACGATCTGGTCGGCCATCTGGAGCACCCCGGCCATCGCCGAGTGCATCAGGCCGGTCCCGCAGTCGGTCAGGCAGATCGAGTAGTAGTGCTCGAGCACGGCACAGACGCTGCGGTAATCGGCTTCGCTGAACGCTACCGATACCGTCGGGTCGCGGTCGGAGGCCAGGATCTCCAGCCTGCTGGCCGCCTGCGAGGTGAAGGTGCGCACGTCCGCGTAGCGCCGGATCCGGGATCGCTCGTTCACCAGGTCGCGAACGGTGGCCGCGGTCTCCAGGTGCACCTTGTCCGACAGCGTGCCGCGGTCGGGGTTCGCGTCCACGGCGATCACCCGGTCGCCGCGCAGCGAAGCCAGGGTCGAGCCCAGGCCCATGGTGGTGGTGGTCTTCCCCACGCCGCCTTTCAGGCTCATCACCGCGACCCGGTGATGGCCGCCGACGACTGGTGCACGGGCCCGGCTGATCATGTCCTGACGTCGCAGCTCCGCCGCGGACAGCGGCACCCGCAGCAGGCCGGCCGAGGCCTGGTACACCATGCGCCGCCAGCCGGGGGCCGGCGCGCGCCGCCTGCCAGGGAGCAGAAGCTCGGGGGTGAGCTGCTCGTGGCCCTGTGGTGCAGGCCGGATAGCCGGATCTGCCGCGGCCGGGTCGCCTGCGCCGTCCCGGTCGGCGGCCGGGGCCTGAGCACGCGACCCGCCGGGACCAGCCTGGCCCGGCGCAGCAGAGATCGTGGCGGCGACCGGGCTGCCTGCGGCTGGCTGGCCCTGTCCGCTGTCAGCCAGCCCGCTCTGGGCGGGCTGGGCGCCGCCGGGCTGCTGCCCCGGCCGGGCCGCCGGCTGGACACCTGGGCCGCCGGCTGGCGGCAGCGGAGTCAGGTCGCCGGGCGGGCGGAAGCCTGCGCCGGACGGCCCGGAACCGTACGGCGACTGGGACCGCAAATCCCCGTTGCGGCCGCTGCCTGCGGCCTGGTGCGGGGCTGGCTGCGGCCCGGTGCCCACAGGCCCGGGGCGCAGCGGGCCAGGGCTCAGCGGACCGGGACTGCTGCCTGCCGGGCCGGACGGTGCTGGGGCCGACCAGGCCGGACCCGGCGGAGCGCCGGCTGGCCGGGCCGCGTCAGGCCCGGAACGAAGCTGACCGGATCCCGGCTGGCCTGAACCAGGTGCGCCTGGCTGGCCGGATCCTGCCGGAACCGGG
Organism: Streptosporangiaceae bacterium; assembly: GCA_052143655.1. Lineage (GTDB taxonomy): Bacteria > Actinomycetota > Actinomycetes > Streptosporangiales > Streptosporangiaceae > CAVSUR01. The sequence goes on from JBKQSL010000152.1 coordinate 3,270, forward strand.
CCTGGCGAGCCGGATCCTGGCGGAACCGGGCCTGGCTGGCCGGATCCTGGCGGAACCGGGCCGGGCGGGCCGGACTGACCAGGCCAAGTGCCACCGGCCGGACCGGCTGCTGTCCCCGACGTCGCGGCGGCCGGGCTGCCTGCGGCCGGCCCGCCGGGCCCGGACTGCCCGGCCGCACCTGGCTGAACTGCTCCGCTGCCCATCTGGCTTGCTCCGCCGGTATGGCTTGCTCCGCCGATCTGACTTGCCCGGCCGGGCTGACCGGCGGCCGGCCGACCCGGACTGCCGGCAGCGTGCGCGCCGTGCCGCGGCGCCGGGGCGGCTTCCGGGGCGGACGGCCGGTAGTCATCGAGCCCGAAACTGCCGGGCGGCGGCTGGTTTCCTGGCGGGCTGCCGCCCGCGCTCCGGTAAGCGGGCGGCCCGTAATCCTCGACCCCGTAGGCCGCCGGGCCGTAGTCGTCGAAGCCATAGCCGCCGGGCCCGTAGTCTTCGACCCCGTAGGCTTCCGGGCCGTAGTCGTCGAGCCCGTACCCGGCCGGACCGTAGTACTCAGGCCCGTACGCGGCCTGGCCCGCCTGTGGCTGGCCTGCCGGCGCCTGGCCTGCCGGCGCCTGGCCTGCCGCGGGCTGGATCCCCCCGGGGGCCGGCTGGCCGCCAGCGGGCGGCTGCGGGGCGCCTGTCCCGTGGGTGCCGAACGGCGGCTGCGTGCCGGTGAGCCCGGGCTGCCTGCCGGAGCTGTCTCGGCGGCCAGGATCCTTCTCGCCTGCCGGACCGGCTGCGCGGTCCTGGCGGTCGTCTGCCAAGGTTTCTCCCGCAGCTATCGTCGGGGAACGAACGGGGCAAGCGCGCCCAGGCCGGAATTTCGGCCCATTAAGGCGAAGCCTAAGGCAGCCGCCGCCCTCCGGCATACCCGACGAAAAGGTTGGCGCCAGCCCGCCGCGTACTGCTCGGGCAGCCGGCCCGGCCGCGACGGCTCGGGTGACAGTCCGCTGCGGGCGGCGATTTGCCGGACCCCGAGGTGCAGCCGACGGCAGTTCTCGACAAGACTAGGCACATGAGCGACGAGACGAACCCGGAATCCGAGCCGCGCGGCAGCATCGTCGTGGTCGGGCCCGACGGCGTACCCGTCGAGACAGGCCGCGAACAGGAGTCGAGCGAGCGCCCGGTCACCGAGCTGGTCGAGCAGCCGGCCAAGGTCATGCGCATCGGCAGCATGATCCGTCAGCTGCTGGAGGAGGTCAGGGCCGCGCCGCTCGACGAGCAGAGCCGGGCACGGCTGAAGGCGATCCACGCCAGCTCGATCAAGGAGCTGGAGGACGGCCTGGCGCCTGATCTCATCGACGAGCTGGAGCGGCTCTCGCTGCCGTTCGCCGACGACACCGTGCCGAGCGAGTCGGAGCTGCGGATCGCGCAGGCACAGCTGGTCGGCTGGCTGGAAGGGCTGTTCCACGGCATCCAGACCACGCTGTTCGCCCAGCAGATGGCGGCCAGGGCGCAGCTGGAGCAGATGCGCCGCGCACTGCCGCCCGGCATCATGCCCGGGCAAGACGAGGGCCACCAGCCGCACCCGCCGACCTCAGGCCCGTATCTGTAGCGCTGCCTGTAGCCGCTAGCCGCGCCCCGGCAGCAGGGTGCGCGGCAGCGCGTGCCGGGTGGCCAGCGCGCGGGCCACGTCGGCGAACTGGCGCGCCCGGTGCAGCTGAGAGCGCCAGTCACGCCCGGTCGCCCGGTGCGACAGCGGCACCTCCACCTCGGTGACGCGCAGCCCGGCCCGGATCAGGTCGATGGTCAGCCCCGTCTCGACGCCGAACCCATCCGCCAGCGGCAGCGCGGCCTGGAAGGCTGCCCTGGTCAGGCAGCGCTGCCCGTTCAGCGGCTGGGCGGGCCGCCGGCCGGTGGCCCGCTCGATTCCCGCGCCGGACAGGGCGACCACGAAACCGTGGCCGCCGCGGCGCACGCGGTCGGTGAACACGGCCACGGTCATGTCCGCCGCGCCGGACCGGACGGGTTCGGCCAGCGGGCCGGCCCCGGCGGCGCTGCCAGCTAGATCCCCGTCGAGGAACAGCAGGTGACGGGGTGTGCCGGCGTCCTGTTCCAGCCGTGCCACGGCAGCCGCGCCCGTTTCCATCGCCGCCGCCTTGCCCCGGCAGCGGGCATGGCGGATCACCGTAGCCCCGGCCGCTGCCGCCGCCTGCCCCGTCCCGTCGCCGGATCCGTCGTCCACGACTATCACGAGCCCGGCCCCGGCCAGCCCCGCCGCGGCGGTGACCGTCGCGGCGATACGGTCAGCCTCGTTGTGCGCGGCGATGACGACGGCAAGGTCGCCGCTGGCTGCCATGCGCCGATCCTAGCCAGCGCGAGACGGCGGCCGGGCGATTACTGGCCCGGCACCGCGGCCGGGTCGTCCAGCACGGTGAAGACCGTCTCCAGCCCGGTCACCTGCAAAATCTTCCGGACCGTCGGGCGGGGGCCAGCCAGCTCAAGGTCGCCGCCCTGCTCGCGGGCCTTGCGGTGCGCGGCCAGCAGCACGTTCATCCCGGTGGAGTCACAGAAGTCCACCCCGGTCATGTCCACGACCAGCCGGACCGGGCCGCCGCCGGCCAGGGCGCTGGACAGCTCGCCGTGCAGCCGCGGCACCGTGTACAGGTCGATCTCGCCGCTGACCGTCACGACGGTGCGGTCGCCCTGCAGCCGGCTTCTCACCTTAAGCTCCACGTGCCGCAGACTACAGGCACGGCGGCCGCTGATTCCAGATGGTGACACAGCGCGCACAGCCAATCTGCTCACGGCATTTGCCGATGTGAGCAAAGCTGGAAGGGTACGTCCCGGCCGGCGAGGGGAGCGCCAGGATGGACCGCCAGTCAGAGCAGACCGAGCGGGAGGGGGAACGGCCCGCCGTGCGGCAGCCCGTGCATGCGCCCGGCGCGTCCGCCGCGTACGGCCCGCCCTACGCGGCGGACCAGCCACCGCACGGGCCGGGGCCCTACGGGCCGCCGCCGTACGGGCCCGCGCTCCGGGACCTGCCAGAGACCCTCCAGGGAGAGCCGGCCACCGCCGCGGCGCGCGACCAGCTGACCGCCATCCGGCTGCGCGCCGAGCGCGCTGCCTCGTGGCGCGAGTCGGCCCGGCATTACGCACGGCTGATCAATGCAGAAGGTCATGTGCCGGTGACGGCCCGGTTCCGGGCCGACGAACTCGCCTTCCTGGGCCGGGCCCGGGAAGAGGTGCTGAGCCTGACCGAGCTGGGCCTGCGGCTGGCCGGCCTGCACCAGCCGCTGGACGCGGCCGAGCCGGATACGGCCCGGGACGACTCCGGCACGCGCTGCCGCAACTGCATGTGGCGATGGCCGTGCCCGACGTTCCGGGTCATGGCCGAGATCCTCGGCCGGCTGTACCAGGACTGAGGATCTCGCAGCGGCCGCGCCGGCCGGCCGGAACATCCCGGCCGGATTGGCCGTACGGTTGAGTCATGGCCCGCATGCTGCTGTTCGCCGCCGCCGCTGTCGCGGTGGTCATGCTGATCCTCACTGTCCTGAAGGTGCTGTTTTTCGGCCTCGGGACACTGGTGCTCATCGCCGCCGTCTTCGCCGCGCTCGGGATCTTCCGGGCCGGCCGCCGGTCAGCCCGGGCAAGCCGCCGCTAGGCTCGCCGGGCCGGCCGGGCTCCGGCGCCGGCCGGCCTGCCGCGAGCCGCCTGCGAAAGCCGGCCGTCAGCGGGCCGGCGTCAGCTGCTGACCGTGCCGTCGGCCGTTGCCTGCACGGCCCTGCGCCGCCTGGCGCTGGCGCCCCTGCGCAGGCTGCGGCGGGTCGACGGACGTCACCGCGGCAAGCTCACGGCGCGGCGGGACGACCTGGCCCCGGCCGGGCTCGCCGCTGGCCGCCGCCAGCCGCCCGGCCGGCTCCCGGGCCGCCGGGCAGGACAGGCAGCGCGGCCCGCCGCGCAGGCCGCCCAGCTCACTCGCGGGCACCCGGAGCACCGCCACGCCCGACCGTTCCAGCCGGGCATTCGTGTCGACGTTGCGCTCGCTCGACAGGACCAGCCGATGCCCGATCACCAGGGCGTTGCCGCCGTCGTCCCACTGCTGGCTGGGACCGGTGAGCGGATCCAGCCCGGTCTCGATGACATGCAGCTGGTCGATGCCCAGGGCATCGGCGGCGGCGGCCAGGAGCGGCTGCGGGCGGGACACGCGCATCCCGTCGGGCCGCGGGGTAATCAGGTGCGCGGTCAGCGAGTAGGCCAGCGCCGGGTGCATCAGCACGGTGCTGGCGTCGATCGCCGTGCACACCGTGTCCAGGTGACTGGCCGCGATGCCGCCCGGGAGTGGCACCGCCAGCACGGTATGCGCCAGCCCGGCGCGGAACAGCCGCCTGGCCAGCCGTTCAAGGCCGGCCGCGGTAGTTCGGCTGCCGACCCCGACCGCGACTACCTGCGGTCCGAGCAGCAGCACGTCCCCGCCCTCGACATGCTCGAAGGCCGGCCCGTACAGCACCGTGGTGCCCGCGAACCGCGGATGAGTGGCGTAAATAATGCCCAGCAGCTCGGCTTCCCGCCGCCGGTGCGCGGCCGCTGGGCTGGCGACCGCCACCTGGTCACCGATCCAGAAGCTGGAGTCCCGGCAGAACACCAGGTTGGGCAGCGGCTCGATCACGAAGTCGCCCCGGCCGAGCAACTCGAAGACGACGCCCCGGCCGGACCGCAGCTCGTCGGGTGTCAGGCCCGCGATCAGCACGTGGGCGAGCTCCTCGGGCCCGAGCTGATCGAGATGGCGCTTCAGCTGACCGCGCAGCTCGGCCCCGAGCGTGCCATCGGCCAGCACCGAGGCAACCGCCGCGTTACGGGCGGAGTCGTATTCCAGCACGTCTTGCAGCAGCTCGGTGACGTACAGGACCTCCGCCCCGTGGTCGCGCAGGGCCTGGGCGAAGATGTCATGCTCCTGCTGCGCCCGGGCCGCCCACGGCACTGTGCCGAACACCAGCCGGTCCCGGTGACGCGGGGTGATCCGCCTGAGCTCCGGCCCCGGCCGGTGCACGAGAACGGTCCGCAGCCCGCCGACCTCGCTGTTCACGCCATGGGCGCTACCCACATTGTCCCCCACTGCATATTACTCTCCGCACTTACGACATAACTGTACGTGCAGAAGTCGTATGCAGGGGATTATCACCACTTCCCCGGCCGGTTACGCCTGACCGCCGTCCATTGCCGGATTCTGGCAGTTCAGCGGACCGCCGGGGACAGCTCGGCGGAGGGCTGGCGGGCCACGGGGAGCACGGCCCAGACGGTGCTCCCGTGGTCGTCGGACCGGACTCCCCAGGTGCGGGACAAGTGCTCGACGATGCCCAGCCCGCGGCCGCCGAGCGAGGACGCCGCGGCCTGGCCGGCCCACGGCCGGGTCAAGCTGCCGCCGTCGCTGACGGCCACCTCGACGCAGCCGCTGCTGACGGTGCACGTCACCTGCAGCCGGGCGCCGGGCAGCGGCCGGGCGTGCCGGATGGCATTGCTCAGCAGCTCGCTGAGCACCAGGGCAGCGTCGCCGATCACCGGGTCGAAGAACCCCGCAGCGATCAGCTCCGCTGTGATCCGGCGCCGCGCTTCCGCGACGCTCGCGGGATGGCAGGGCAGGACGACGACGCTCGACTCCCTCACCTCTTCCCTGAGCAACCCGCCCCAGTGCAAGCCGGTCACGTACCGGTTCGCTGAAGCGGAAGTGCCCGGCGCGGCCCTCGCGGAAACCGCCAGGCGCACCTGGAGTCACACCAGTACGCCGCGTAACGACTGACTAGGCCTGCCCGCCTGCCGCGCCATTGCCCAGGAGCCCCTCAGCAGCCAGGCCGCGGACCAGGCCGCGCAGGCCGGAGGACAGACCCGCCCGCTCCTCCTCGGACAGGCCAGCGAGGATGCGCGCCTGCCGGGACTGCCACGCCTGCCAGATCCGGGCCGCCACGGCGCCGCCGTCCGCCGTCAGGTAGAGGCGCACGTACCGCTGGTTGCCAGCATCCCGGCCGCGCCGGATCCAGCCCTTGCGCTCCAGGCTGGCCGCGAGCCGGGAGACAGTGCTCTTGTCCAGTCCCAGCAGGCCGGCCAGGTCGCCCTGGGCGATGCCGCGGGCGCTCACCAGCTCGATCAGCGCTCGCGCCTCGGACGCGGACACAGCCATGGCCAGGTCCGCCGGGGACGCGGGCGCTCCAGGCGCACTATGCTGGCTGACCGCACCAGGACCGCCCGCGCGGGTATCGCCGCCCGGGCCAGCAGGCTGGCCGGTTGCCAGGGCCGGGCCCATGACCCGCATCAGCTGGGTCAGCAGCCGCTCCAGCTCGGCATCACCAGGAGAATCGCCCATCACCTCTTTAGTTGTATCGCACAACTGTGCAGCTGGTACAGTCGCGACCGTGACAGCTGCCCCAGACGTCTGCACGCCGCGCTCCGGGCAGGCGTCGTGACCGACGAGGACGGGCGCCTCAGCGCCCCCGGAGAGCTGCGGGCCGGCAGCGGCATCACCCCGGGCGGCCCTGCGGCCACCGCGCTCGCCGACAAGCCGCTCGCTGAGCTCGCCGCCGACTACGGCCTGCGGCCGAGCGCCGCTCAGCCGCCGGTCTTCGCCTACATCCGGCAGCTGTGGCGGCGGCGGCACTTCATCATGGCGTTCGCGACCGCGCGCAACATCGCCATGTACACCCAGGCCCGGCTCGGCCAGGTCTGGCAGGTCCTCACCCCGCTGCTCAACATCGCGGTCTACTTCCTGATCTTCGGCGTGCTGCTGCAGACCAGCCGGGGCGTCCCCGACTTCCTGTCGTTCCTGGTCGTCGGGGTGTTCGTCTTCAACTTCACGCAGCGGGCGTTCATCTCGACCTCGCAGGTGATCACCGATAGCCTGCCGCTGATCCGGGCCCTGCAGTTCCCGCGCGCGTCGCTGCCGCTGGCCTACGTGATGATAGAGCTGGAGCAGCTGATCGTCTCGATGGCGGTGATGGTGATCATCATCGTGATCCGGGGCGAGCCGGTCACCTGGTACTGGCTGCTGGCCATTCCGGTGCTGCTGCTCCAGACGCTGTTCAACGTGGGCGTCGGCCTGTTCGCCGCGCGGCTGGGCGCGGAGATGAACGACTTCAGCCAGCTGCTGCCGTTCCTGATGCGGACCTGGATGTACGCCTCCGGCGTGCTGTTCAGCATCGAGGGACTGTCCAACCACATTGCCGGCCTGAGCTACCACGCCTCCTACCTGATCAAGGTAGTGCTGCAGCTCAACCCGACCGCGCTGTACATCACGCTGATGCGCAACGCCATGCTGGAGTCGCAGCGGCTCAGCGCGCCGGGCAGCAAGCCGTACAACGCGGTCAAGTGCGCGCAGTGGGCGACCAAGCTGAAGCAGTACACCTACGACAGCGCCTACTGCCACCCGATCGGCAACCCGGCGCATTACTGGTACTACGCCGTAGGCTGGGCAGTACTAGCGCTGGTCATCGGGTTCTTCTACTTCTGGCGGGCGGAGGTGCGGTACGGCCGTGGCTGATCCCCTGGTCGTCGTCGACGATCTGCACGTGGTCTACCGCGTCTTCGGCGCGGGCGGCGATAAGGGCACGGCCGCCACCGCGCTGCTGCGGATCCTCGGCCGCAAGAAGCGCGGCTCGATCCGCGAGGTGCACGCGATCCGCGGGGTCTCGTTCGTCGCCTACCGCGGTGACGCGGTCGGGGTCATCGGCCGCAACGGCTCGGGCAAGTCCACGCTGCTGCAGGCCATCGCCGGCCTGCTGCCGCCCGAGCAGGGCAACGTCTACACCACCGGCGGCGCCTCGCTGCTCGGGGTGAACGCCGCCCTGCTCGACGACCTCACCGGCGAGCGCAACGTGGTGCTCGGCTGCCTGGCAATGGGCATGACCAAGCAGGAGGCCAAGGCCAAGTACCAGTCGGTTGTGGACTTCTCCGGCGTCGGCAAGTTCATCAACCTGCCGATGCGCGCTTACTCCTCCGGGATGGGCTCGCGGCTGCGGTTCGCGATCGCGGCCGCCAAGACGCACGAGGTGCTGCTCGTCGACGAGGCCCTGGCTACCGGGGACGCCGAGTTCCGGGTCAAGAGCCACAACCGGATCACCGAACTGCGCAGCGCCGCGAGCACGGTGTTCCTGGTCGCGCACAACCTGGCGGAGATCGAGGAGACCTGCAACCGGGTGATCTGGCTGGAGCGCGGCGAGATCGTCGATCAGGGCGAGGATGTCGTCGGCATCGTGGACCGCTACATCGACGCGTCCGGCGGCACGCCGGTGGCCCGGGACCCGGTCACCCGCAAGCGGATCGTGCCCGGCCGCGAGCCGGTCGGCGCGCAGTAACCGCCGGTCAGCTGCCCGGCTCCGGCGAGTTCTCGGGCTCGCTGGGCGTCCGTTGCCGGGGCAGCAGCGGACCCGGCGGTGCCGCGCCGCCGGGCGATGCGGCGGGCAGCCGCAGGCGCATGATCGTGCCGCCGCCGGGCCGCGGCTCGGCGGCGACCTCGCCGCCCTGCGCCCGCGCCAGCTGACGGACGATGTACAGCCCCAGGCCAATCCCGCCGAACCGGCGCCGGTCCCCGGTCTCGCCCTGCACGAACCGCTCGAAGACGCGCTCGCGGTCAGCAGCGGCGATGCCGATGCCCTTGTCGGCCACCGTGACCTCTATCGCGTCCGGCGACTGCCGGGCGGCGATGGTGACATGCCCGCCGTCGGGTGAGTACTTAAAGGCGTTCTCCAGCAGCTGGCCGAGGATGATGTCGGTGGCCATCGGGTCCCCGGTCGCCTCGGCCAGGTCCGCGGGAATGTCAGCGGCCAGGGTGTGCCGGTCCGACAGCGGCCGGAAGGCGACGGCCGCGCCGCGCAGCAGCCCGGCCAGGTCGAACGGCCCGTTGCTCACGGCCAGCCGGTCGGCCCCGGCCCGCGAGCCGAGCAGCAGTTGCTCGACCAGCCGGGCCAGTGAGCCCGCCCGGTCGGCGATCGTCTGCACGGCACTGCGCCGGTCGGCGTCCGACAGCTTGTCCCACCGGTTCGCCAGCGTGCTGGCGAACCCCTGCACCACCGTGATCGGCGTCCGCAGCTCATGGCTGGTCGTGGCCAGGAACAGGTCCTTGGCCTCCTCCAGCTCCTTGGCCGCCGTCACGTCGCGGAAGTCCACCACCTGCTCGTCACGGTCGCTGAGCGTGGTCCGCAGCAGGTCGATCCAGCGGCCGTTCGGCAGCCGGTGGGTCAGCTTCGCGCCCGGCTCGGGCACCGGGAACGGCGGCTGCCTGCCTTCCGCCGCCTCCGCGGACAGCCCGGTCAGCCGGTGCGCCGCCCGGTTCCACTGGCGCACCAGGCCGTTGCTGTCGAGCACCGCGATCCCGTCCGCGCTGCCGTCGATGACAGCGCGCTCGTGCGCGCGCTGGGCGACTATCTCCCGGAACGCCATCACGTTGGACAGCGCGACGCTCGCGTGGCCGGCCAGCAGCTCCAGCAGCTCCAGCTCGACATGGCCGACCTTGCGCCGGCTGTACAGCGCATACAGCGCCCCGTAGGGCCGCCCGGCCACATACGACAGGCTGAGCGTGATCGTGTGCAGGCCGGGCAGCGCGGACCAGATGAGGTCGGCGAACCGCCCGTCGTCCCCGGTGGCCAGCATGACCGTCTTGCCCGATCGCATCAGCTCCCCGACCATGCTGGTAGCCAGGTCGGCGGTGCGGCCGCGCAGCTGGGCCGGCAGTCCGTCCATGCTGACCAGCCGCAGCTGGTCCTTCTCGATGAGCACGAACCCGCCGGCGTCAGCCCTGGTCAGCTCGCGCAGGCTGGCCGAGATGCGGTCCAGCACCGCCTCGAGGTCCAGCTGCGCGTTCATGTCGGCGACCACGTCACCGAGCCGGCGCACCACCCGGGCCCGCTCGGCCATGTAGTGCCGGACCGCGTCGTCGTCGCCGGCCTGGTGGCATATGTTCACCCAGCCGAGGGCCTGGCCGGTGCTGCTGATCAGCGGGCTGGCGTCGATCCGCAGGTCCAGCACGGTGCCGTCCTTGCAGATCCGGCGGGTGGCGAAGCAGACCTGGCCGCCGCCGCCGACCCGCTCCAGCACCGCGTTGTGCTCCGCGCGCAGCTCTTCTGGAATGATCGGCGGCTCCAGGCCGACCACCTCGGACGCGGACCAGCCGAACATCCGTTCCGCGGCCGGATTCCAGATCAGCACGGCGCGGCCGGGGCCGAACGCGATGATCGGGTCGGCCGCGCACTCGATGACCGCGCGGGCCGTGGCGTCGATGCGGCTGCGGTCCCGTGCCGTCGCCGCTGCCAGCCTCAGCCCTGCCACGCTCTCATGATCGCACCGGCAGCCGCCGCCGGCCCGTGAAAAGCCAAGGTGAGCGGGCCGACGGCCGGCGGCGGCCGGGCTCGCGCGCCCGGTGTGCCCGTCCGCAGGCCCGCCATGGGCCGCCGGCCAGGCGGACCGGACCGGCCGGAACCAGGCCGGGCCGGCTCGCGTCCAAGGGGCATGACAACAGTTCGCCTGCCGGCCAAGGCCGGCGCCCGGTCTCTGCTAGCCGCCGCCCTGTGCGCGGCGACGGTGACCGCCTGCGGCAGCACCGCCGCCCCGGCCGCTACCAGCGGCGCGTCCAAGCCGAAGGTGTCGCTGCATGTCACTGTCACCTCGTCGAGTTCGCGGTCGCGGCAGTTCACGCTGCAGTGCGACCCGGCCGGGGGCACCCATGCCGATCCGGCCAGGGCCTGCCGCATCCTGCTCGCGGCGAAGGACCCGTTCGTGCCGTTGCGCAAGGGCGTGATGTGCCCCATGATCATCGCCGGGTCGAAGCACGCGACGGTCGACGGTACCTACTTCGGCAGGCACGTGCACATGACGATCTTCGACGGTGGCTGCTACCTGCAGCGCTGGGCCCAGATCGGCCAGATCTTCAACTGACCGCCGGGCTACTTCAGCAGCCGGGACAGCCGCCGGTCGGCCAGCGGCTTGCCGCCGGTCTGGCAGGTCGGGCAGTACTGCAGCGCCGAATCGGCGAACGACACCTCGCGGACGGTGTCGCCGCAGACCGGGCAGGGCTGCCCGGCCCGGCCGTGCACCCGCAGCCCGGATTTCTTCTCGGCCTTCAGGTCGCCGGCCGCCAGGCCGGCTGACCGGGCGACCGCCTCGCTCAGCGTGCTGGTCATCACCGCGTGCAGCTGCGCCACCTCGTCCGCGCTGAGACTGGAGGCCAGCCGGAACGGGGACATCCGGGCTGCATGCAGCACCTCGTCGGAGTAGGCGTTGCCGATCCCCGCGATGATCTTCTGGTCCCGGAGCACTCCCTTGATCTGGGTGCGGCGCCCGGCCAGCAGCCCGCCGAGGACCTCCGGCGTGAACGCCGGGTCGAGCGGGTCGGGTCCGAGCGCCGCGATGCCCGGCACGGCTGCCGGGTCGGTCACCAGGTAGACGGCCAGCCGCTTGCGCGTTCCCGCCTCGGTGAGATCGAAGCCGGAGCCGTCGGCGAAGCGCAGCCGGAAGGCCAGCGGCCCCTTGCCCGGCCGCGGCGGCGCTTCGGGCAGGCTGTCCCGCCAGCGCAGCCAGCCCGCCCGGGCCAGGTGCGTGATCAGGTGCAGCGGCGGACCCGCGCTGCCTGTCGGCACAGCGACCAGGTCGAGGAACTTGCCGTGCCGGGCGACCCCGGTCACCGTGGCGCCGTGCAGCGCGGACAGCGGCGGGTCGTAGGTCTTCAGCACCGCTATCTCCGCGCTGTCGGCCCGGTCGATCACCCGCCCGGCCGCGCGCTCGCGCAGGTCCGCGGCGAGCGACTCGACCTCGGGAAGCTCTGGCACGGTTTCGATTCTGCCCTGTCCGGGCGGCTGCGGCGACCATGCCCGCAGCCGCGGCCGATCGCGGGCACCGGCCTGCGGCACGACCCGGTCAGCCCAGGTCAGGGCCGACAGTGCCGGGTCAGGGCCGGGCAGCGGCTCCAGCCACCGGTCCCGGAGCCGGCCGCCCCGGCCGCACATCCGGCCGGTGAAATCAGCACTGTACAGAAGTGGGCGAGGAGGGATTTGAACCCTCACGTCCTTTCGGACACACGGACCTGAACCGTGCGCGTCTGCCGTTCCGCCACCCGCCCTGGGCAGCAGACACCATAGCACGACCGCAACCGGTCCCATGCCGCCGATACCATCGGAGGCGAGCAGGGAGAGCGAGCAGGGAGAGGAGGTACCACGGTGGGAGTTCTGCAGCGATTCGAGCACCGGCTCGAGGGGATGGTCGAGGGTGCCTTCGCGCGGGCCTTCAAGTCGGAGCTGCAGCCCGTGGAAGTGGCCAGCGCCGTACAGCGGGAGATGGACGATCGCGCGGCGATCGTGGCGCAGGGCCGGACCCTCGTTCCCAACGACTTCGTGGTCGAGCTGGCCGACACCGACCACGAGCGGCTGCAGGTCTACGCCGACAGCCTGGGCATCGAGTTCGCCACCCTGGCGCGTGAGTACGCCAGGGAACAGGGCTACTCCTTCGTCGGCCCGGTCCGGATGCGATTCGAGGGCGTGCCGGACCTGACCACGGGCACCTTCCGGATCCGGTCCGGGGTGATCCGCGGCACCACGGTGGAGGACGGTGAGATCCGCCAGCCGTCCAGCGACCTGCCGCAGCCGCAGGGCGGCCTGCACGGCGCGCCGCGGCTGCTGGTCTCGGGCCCGGACAACGCGCCCGGTGCCGGGCAGCGCACGTTCGAGCTGACCGCGCCGGTCACTATCCTGGGCCGGGGTACCGACTGTGACCTGCGTCTTGTCGATCCGGGGGTATCCCGGCATCACGCGGAGCTTAGGGTCGAGGACGGCGAGGTCGTGCTCGTCGACCTGGGCTCCACTAATGGCACTTTCGTGAATGGGCAGCCGGTCCGGCGCGTGCTGCTGGCCGACGGCACCAGGGTCACGCTGGGCCGCACGACACTGGTGTTCCGCAAGGACGGCAGTTACCACTAGCACCGGCAGTTAACCGAGCACCGACCAGACAGCGCCGACCAGACAGCGCAGTGACGTAGGCTGCCGCGATGGCGGCACCCGAGTACCAGCAGCGGGGCAGCAAGGCACCCGAGGATTCATGACCCGATGAACGCGCTCACTCTCACCCTGATCAGGCTGGCGTTCCTGGCCGTGCTCTGGCTGTTCGTCATCGCCGCTGTCGGAGTCGTGCGCACTGACCTGTTCGGCTCTGCCCGCCGGCCGGCCCGCGGCCGCTCGCAGCCGCCGCGGACGGCCAAGCCGGCCAAGCCGGCCAAGACCAGCAGGACGGCACCGCAGCAGCTGCTGGTGACCGGCGGCGCGCTGGCGGGGACCAGCATCGGGCTGACTGACCAGCAGATCACCATCGGCCGGGCCAGCGATGCCACGCTAGTGCTGAGCGACGATTACGCTTCGACGCGACACGCCCGGCTCTTTCCGCAGGATGGTCAGTGGATCGTCGAGGACCTTGGCTCGACCAACGGCACCTACCTGGATCGGCAGAAGGTCACCCAGCCGACCCCGGTGCCGGTCGGCGTGCCGATCCGAATTGGCAAGACGGTCCTGGAGCTGCGCCGATGACAATCGCACTTCGCTACGCGATCCGCTCCGACGTCGGCCTCCTGCGGGAGGGCAATGAGGACTCCGCGTACGCGGGCCCGCACCTGCTGGCGATCGCCGACGGCATGGGCGGCCACGCCGCCGGCGAGGTCGCCAGCGCCGTGGCCATCTCCGCGCTGGCCCCGCTGGACACTGAGCTGGGGCCGGACGAGATGCTGCCCGCCCTGGCCGGCGCCGTCGCCGAGGCGAGCACCACCCTGCATCGGATGAGCCTGGCCGATCCGTCGGTCGAGGGCATGGGCACCACGCTGACCGCGCTGATGTGGTCCGGCGCGCAGATCGGCCTGTGCCATATCGGCGACTCCCGTGCCTACCTGCTGCGCGACGGCGACCTGGTGCAGATCACCCGAGACCACACGCTGGTGCAGTCGCTCGTCGACGAGGGCCGGCTGAGCCCGGCGGCGGCGGCGACGCATCCGCAGCGCTCGCTGGTGATGCGCGCCCTGCAGAGCAGCTCGGACGCCGAGCCGGACCTGCAGATGCGGGAGGCCAGGCTGGGCGACCGGTACCTGCTGTGCTCCGACGGCCTGTCCGACGTGGTCACCGAGGAGACTCTGCACAAGACCCTGACGCAGTACGCCGACCTGGACGAGGCCGTGCTCGCGCTGATCGACCTGGCGATCCGCAGCGGCGGCCCGGACAACATCACCTGCGTGCTGGCCGAAGTGGTCGACCCGGTGACCGGCCCGCTGCCGCCGAGCGAGCGAGCCGTGGTGGTCGGGGCGGCAGCCAGCGGCGAGGCCCGGCCGCCGCAGGTGCGCTCCGACAGCCCGGCGGGCCGGGCGCATCAGCTCGCGCAGGCCACCCAGGGGCGCCGGGGGGCGCACGCCGCGACCGAGGTGCGCAGTCGGCCAGCCCCGGTCACGGACCCGTCCGGCTACGCCGAGGCGCCGGACGACGGCGGCCCGGCAGGCGATGAGGGCGACGATGACGACGGCTATGGTGACACGGACGGCGAGACCGGCCGCCGCCGCTGGCCGGTCGTCACCTCGATCCTCGTGGTGCTGGTGATCCTCATCGCCGGCGGCGGGTACGCGGCCTGGCGGTATACCCGGACCCAGTACTACGTGGGCGCCGACACCGGTCAGGTGGTGATCTACCGCGGGGTCGACCAGACCGTCGCCGGGCTCAAACTGTCCCAGGTGTACCAGCGCACCGGCATCCCGCTGTCCGGGGTCCCGGCCGGCCAGGCCGCCTCGGTGCGCGCCACGATCCCGGCGAGCAGCCTGACGGACGCCCAGCAGATCGTCACCCGGCTGCGCCGTGGCTACGCCTGCAAGACGGCCCAGGCGAAGCTGCAGGTGTGGGAGAAGAACAAGCCCAAGCCCGCGCCGCCGAGCAAGACCAGGTCGAAGAAGGGCAAGAAGACCACGGCGAAGCCGGCCCCCGCCCCGTCCTACCCGCCCCGGCCGTCGGTGCCGGCCTACTGCACCCAGGCTGCCAGCTGATGACTGGTATCTCCGCGGCTTACGCGCCGCCCGCCGAGCAGGAGGGCCCGGCCCCGCTGCCCCGCGGCAGGCGCGGCACCGAACTGCTCATGCTGGCGTTCGCGGTGGCGGTCGTGCTGTTGGCCTACGCCAGCGTCGGCTTCGGGCTGAACGGTAAGCCCCCGCACGGCCTGGTCACCTACGGCGCGGCGTTCGCCGTGCTGGTGCTGATAGCCCATTTCGCGGTGCGCCGCCTCGCGCCGTGGGCCGATCCGCTGCTGCTGCCGCTGGCCGCGCTGCTCAACGGCCTGGGCATCGTGATGATCTACCGGCTGCAGCAGTCCGGCCGCAGCGGCAATCCCGGCGCGGTCATCAGCACGCTGTCCGCCAGCGCCACCACCTACCAGGTGATGTACTCGGCGATCGGAATCGCCGTGTTCATCGCGGTGCTGTGGCTGATCCGCGAGCCGCGGGTGCTGCAGCGCTACACCTACACCGCCGGCGCGATCGGGCTGGTGCTGCTGGCGCTCCCGGCCCTGCTGCCGGCCAGCATGAGCGTGGTCAACGGGGCCAAGATCCAGGTCGCGCTGGGCGGGTTCTCCATCCAGCCGGAGGAGTTCGCCAAGCTGGCGCTGGCGGTGTTCTTCGCCGGCTACCTGGTCGCCAAGCGGGACGTGCTGGCCCTGGCGGGCCGCCGGTTCCTCGGCATCGACCTGCCGCGGGCCCGCGACCTCGGCCCAGTGCTCGTCGCGTGGATCGCGAGCCTGCTGGTGCTGGTCTTCGAGTCCGACATCGGCACCTCGGCGTTGTTCTTCGGCCTGTTCATCGCGATGATCTACGTCGCCACCCAGCGCACCTCCTGGCTGCTGATCGGAGTGGCGCTGTTCGTCGGCGGCAGCTACCTGGCGAGCATGCTGGTCGGCCACGTGGGCGAGCGGTTCGACATCTGGCTGCACCCGTTCGCGGGCAGCAACCCCAGCGGCAACGCCTACCAGCTGGTGCAGGGCCTGGAGGGGCTCGGCCACGGCGGCCTGCTCGGCACCGGGCTGGGCCACGGCCAGCCGTACATCACCCCGCTGGTGCAAAGCGACTTCATCGTGACCGCCTTCGGCGAGGAACTCGGGCTGACCGGCCTGATGGCCATGCTGCTGATCTTCGGGCTGCTGGTGCAGCGCGGCATGCGCGCTGCCCTCGGCGTGCCCGACCCGTTCTCCAAGCTGCTGGCCGCCGGATTGTCGTTCACCATGGCGCTGCAGGTGTTCGTGATCGTGGGGGGCGTGACCCGGCTGATCCCGCTGACCGGCATCACTACCCCGTTCCTGTCCCAGGGCGGGTCCTCGCTCATCGCCAGCTGGGCGGTGATCGGGCTGCTGATGCGGGTCAGCAACACCGCGCGCCGGCCCGCCCCGCAGCCGATCCAGGATGAGGGCCTGACCCAGGTGGTGCGGGCCGGATGAACCGAGCGATCCTGCGCTTGTCGCTGGCCTGCCTGGTCATGTTCGCCGCGCTGCTGGTCAACCTGAACTACGTGCAGGGGTTTCAGGCCAGCGCGCTGGCCGGCAAGCCCGGCAACGTCCGCACCTTCGAGCAGCAGTTCAGCTACCAGCGCGGCTCGATCATCGCTTACGGCGACAAGACCAACACGGTGATCGCCGACTCGCTGCCGGTCAAGGGCACCGACACCTACCGCAGGAACTACCCGCACGGCGCTGAGTACGCCCCGGTCACCGGGTACGACTCGATCTTCAGCAACACCGGGATCGAGCAGGCTGAGAACAAGGAGCTGTCGGGAACCGCCGCCGGGCTGCAGGTGCACAACCTGATCAGCCTGTTCACCGGCAAGCCTAAGGAGGGCGCCAGCGTCTACCTGACGATCAGCCCCCGGGCGCAGGACGCCGCCTACAAGGCGCTGGCCAGCCAGGCGCACGCTGGCGCGGTCGTCGCCCTGGACCCGAGCACGGGCGCGATCCTCGCGCTCGCCTCCTACCCGACGTTCAACCCGAACGAATACACCTCGCTGAACGACAAGCAGCTCATCAGGAACGACAACCGCTATCGCAAGGATTCAGCGCAGCCGCTGCTGAACCGGGCCATCAACGTAACGTACCCGCCCGGCTCCACGTTCAAGATCGTGACCAGCTCAGCGGCGTTCTCGACGCACAAGGTCGCCGGGGTGAACTCGACCGTGCCCGCCCCGACCACCTTCCAGCTGCCCGGCTCGACCAAGTCGCTGGTCAACAACGACGGGGAGACCTGCGGCAACGGCAACCCGCCCATCATCGAGGCCTTCTACCTGTCCTGCAACACCGCGTTCGGCAAGCTCGGAATCAGGGTCGGCGGCGCGGCGCTGCACTCCTACGCGACCCATTTCGGCGCGAACAACCCCTCGCTCACCATCCCGCTGCCGGTCTCCGCCAGCGTGATCCCGGCCGAGAGCAACCCCGACTTCGCCGCGCTGTCGGCGATCGGCCAGTTCAACGACGCGGTGACGCCGCTGCAGGAGGCCATGTTTGCCGCGACCATCGCCAACCGCGGCACGCTGATGAAGCCGTACCTGGTCCAGCAGGTGCAGGCCCCGGACCTGTCCACCGTGCGCAGCGCCAGGCCGACAGTGCTGTCGAACGCGGTAAGCCCGCCGGTAGCCAGCGACGTGGGGCAGATGATGACCCAGGTCGTGCAGAACCCGTCCGGGACCGCCAACAACATCAACAAGGGCGTTACCGGGGTGGAGATCGCGGGCAAGACCGGCACCGCGCAGAACGGCATCAACAACACCGGGCTCGATGACGCCGTCTTCACCTGCTACGCGCCGGTCGGCAACCCGAAGATCGCGGTCGGCGTCATCATCCAGGGCGGCGGCTACGGCGCTGCGGCGGCCGCGCCGATCGCCGCGCAGGTCATCCGGGCATACCTGGGGATCAAGTGAGAGCGCGCAGAGCAGGCGGCCCGAACGCCGGCCGGCGGACCGTAAAGTTCAAGACCGAAGAAGCGAAACGGGCAGCCGGCGGCCAGTCAGGCCGGCCAGCCCGCGTCAGCTATCTGACTGCAGGGCGGTAACGCAAGTGCGAGACGTGACCCAGCCGCGGCTGCTCGGCGGCCGCTATGAGCTCGACGGGATCGTCGGCCGGGGCGGGATGGCTGAGGTGTTCCGAGCCCGCGACATCCGCCTGGACCGGATCGTCGCGGTCAAGACGCTGCGCGACGACCTGGCCCGGGACCAGACATTCCAGGCGCGCTTCCGGCGCGAGGCGCAGTCCGCGGCCTCGCTGAACCACCCGTCGATCGTGGCCGTCTACGACACCGGCGAGGACATGGTCGGGTCCACCCCGGTCCCCTACATCGTGATGGAGTACGTCGACGGCCGGACGCTGCGCGACCTGCTGCGCGACGACCGGCGGCTGCTGCCCGAGCGGGCCGCGGAGATCACCGACGGGGTGCTGCGCGCGCTGGACTACAGCCACCGGCACGGGATCGTGCACCGCGACATCAAGCCGGGCAACGTGATGCTGACGCGCACCGGCGAGATCAAGGTGATGGACTTCGGCATTGCCCGGGCTGTCAGCGATGCGCAGGCCACGATGACGCAGACCGCCCAGGTCATCGGGACGGCACAGTACCTGTCGCCGGAGCAGGCCCGCGGCGAGCGGGTCGACGCGCGCAGTGACCTGTACTCGACCGGGTGCCTGCTGTACGAACTGCTGACCGGCCGTCCGCCGTTCACCGGCGACTCGCCGGTCGCGATCGCCTACCAGCACGTCCGGGAGAACCCGATCCCGCCCACCCGGGTCGACCCGGAGGTTCCCCCGTGGGGCGACTCGATCGTGCTCAAGGCGATGGCCAAGGACCCGGCGGACCGCTACCAGAGCGCCGGGGACATGCGCACCGACATCCAGCGGGCGCTGTCCGGGGTGCCGGTCGCGGCGCCGACCCAAGCGGATTACGCCGGGACCCGGCGAATAGGCGCCGCGACCCAGGTGGCCGGCCCGACGAGCGCGATCCCCGCCTATGCCTACGGAGCGCCGGACGACGGCGAGCCGGGTGCCACCCGGCGGCGGCGCATCTGGCCATGGCTGCTGGCCCTGGTCGTTGCCGTGCTGCTGATCGGCGGCGGCTACGCGCTGTACAGCTACATCTCCGGCAATGGCGGCCTGGTGACCGTGCCGCAGGTCGCCGGGGAGAAGCTGCATGCCGCGGAGACCGCCCTGCAGCAGAGGCACCTGCAGGTCGGGAAGGTTCACCACGTCAAGTCGGCCAGCGTAGCCAGGGGCGACGTGGTGCGGACCAGCCCGCCGAGTGGCCAGCAGGTGAGCAAGAACACCGTGGTGGCCCTGTTCGTGTCGGCTGGCCGCGGTCAGGTCACGGTACCGAGGGTGCAGGGCGACAAGCTTGCGGCCGCCGAGGCGAAACTGACGAGTGCCGGACTGAAATACCAGGTCACCACGGCGTCGTCGGGAGCGTCGGGCGCAGCGCCGGGCACCGTGACCCAGACGTACCCGCCCGCCGGACGGTCCGTGCCAGCCGGCTCGACCGTCACCCTGTACGTGACGCCCAGCGGGGCGGCCGTGCCGAACGTGGTCGGCGAGTCCCAGGCTCTGGCGACGCAGAATCTGCAGAATGCCGGGTTCACGGTCACGCCGGTGACCGGGCCGGCGCCGGCCGGATTCACCGCGGGCACGGTGTTCAGCACGAGTCCCGCGGTGGGCAAGGTCATCCCGTCCGGCTCGACGGTGACGATCTACGTGGCGGCGGCGGCCAGCACCACGCCGTCGCCTACCGCGACGCCCACGGCGACGCCCACCTCGTCGTCGCCGTCGCCGACGCCGACGCCGACTACCACGTCACCGACCGGAGCGCCGACCGGCGGCCCGGCGCGCAAGACCAGCCCGTCCCCGCGTGCCCGGGCGGCCGGATAGCGAGCCGGGGGCCGCCCCGGGCCGGGCGCAGGCGGCCACGCGCGGCAGCAACTACGCTTACCGGCAACCGGCTCGCACTCAGCGGGCCGGGTGCGCCGCGGCAGCCGGCCGCCGCCGGCAACTGACAGGAGATGACCGTGCCCAAGTCCCGCGTCCGGAGCAAGGCGGTATACACCCCGCCGCCGAGGTCAGCCAAGTCGAAGGTCAGCCCGCGCTGGCTGGCCCCGTTCATGGTGAGCTGCCTGGTGATCGGGCTGGCCTGGATCGCGACCTTCTACATCAGCAACGAGTCGCTGCCCATCAGCGCGATGGGCAGCTGGAACCTGGTGGTGGGCTTCGCGTTCATCATCTCGGGCGTGATCGCCTCAACGAGATGGCATTAGAAGCGCACGGTGCCGGCTAGCTGCTGGTCCCGGATCACTACGGCGACGACCAGGATGACCAGCATGGCCACCGTGGCCGCGCCCTGGATCAGCGCCCGGTTTGCCCGCGGCGCGTAGGCGTAGGCCGCGGTGAGCAGGCCGCCGGCCAGCAGCCCGCCGACGTGAGCCTGCCAGGCAATGCCCGAGATCGTGAAGCTGAAGACCAGGTTGATCCCGATCAGGAAGACGATCTGGCGCGCATCCACTCGCATCCGCCTGGCCAGCACGAACCAGGCTCCGAACAGACCGAAGATAGCCCCGGACGCGCCGAGCGCCGCAGTGCCCGGCGGCGCCAGGTAGTAGAACATCACCGAGCCGCCCAGCGCCGACACCAGGTAGACGGACAGGAACCGCGCCGCCCCGAGGGCCCGCTCCAGCGCGGGGCCGACCAGGATCAGCGCGTACATGTTGAAGATGATGTCCAGCGGTCCCCAGTTGCCCAGGCCAGGCGGCGGCAGGAACGCTGAGGTGATCAGCCGGTACCACTGGCCCGACGCGACGCCGTACCCGAACATCGCCCAGTCGTCGCCCAGGTTCTGGTGAGCCAGCTCGACGAGCCACAGCAGCACGTTGACGGCCACCAGCGCCCAGGTGACCCGGGCCCCGCTGACCAGCCGCCCGCCGAACTGGCCCTGCGGCCGCCGGACATCCCGGTTACCCGCCCGGATGCACTCAACGCACTGCTGGCCCACTGCGGCCGAGCGCAGGCAGTCCGGGCAGGCCGGCCGGCCGCAGCGGACGCAGGACACGTAAGTCTCCCGGCCCGGATGCCGGTAGCAGGTCGGAATGCCCGTCTCCGGGTTCATCTCGGGACCGGGCGGAACGGCCATCTCCGCTACTCCGCGGCTGCCCCGTCGGGGCCGCCGCTGATCTCCACCGACTCCAGCACGACGTCGGTCGCTGGCCGGTCGTTACGGCCCGTGGGCACCTTGCTGATCGCGTCGACCACCTCGCTGCCCTCGGTGACCGCACCGAAGATGGTGTGACGGCCGTCCAGGTGCGGGGTCGGCACCGTGGTGATGAAGAACTGCGAGCCGTTGGTGCCCGGCCCGGCGTTCGCCATGGCCAGCAGGTACGGCCGGTCGAACCTGAGGTCGGGGTGGAACTCGTCGGCGAACCGGTAGCCGGGGCCCCCGGTGCCGGTCCCGAGCGGGTCACCGCCCTGGATCATGAAGTTCGGGATGACCCGGTGAAAGATCGTCCCGTCGTACAGCTTCGCCGTGCGGGCCTGCCGGGTGCGCGGGTCCGTCCACTCGCGGGTACCCTCGGCGAGCTCGACGAAGTTCCGCACCGTCTTAGGCGCGTGATCGGGCAGCAGCCGGATCACGATCGCCCCCTGGTTGGTCTGTAGTGTCGCGGTGAGCGTATTGGCCATGAAGGCATCCTTGCATGAGCAGGCCCGTGCTCGGTCCCGGTCGCGGGCCGTACCAGGGCCGTGACTTCGGCGCGGCGGCGGGATTGACGCCGCCGGGAAAGGGAAAGGGCTAGCGGAGGAACTCTCTGGAGGTTAGACGTGTCTGTTGTGAGCAAGAAACGCCTGCCTGCGTCGCAGGCTGTAAGCGATCGCGGCCGCGCGCTGGCCGCCAAGGCCCAGCCGGTGGCGAAGAACGTGGTCCCGGTGGCCGTGTCGGCCGGCGCCGCAGCCCGCCAGGGCGCGGCTAATGCCGTGCC
This sequence comes from Streptosporangiaceae bacterium, assembly GCA_052143655.1. Taxonomy (GTDB): domain Bacteria; phylum Actinomycetota; class Actinomycetes; order Streptosporangiales; family Streptosporangiaceae; genus CAVSUR01. Next base: position 25,271 of record JBKQSL010000152.1, read on the forward strand.
AGTGGCCAAGTCAGCTGGCGCCGCTGCGCTCGCGGGCGCGACGACAGCTGCGGAAACGGCGGCCGAGTGGGCGGGACCGCAGATCGAGAAGGCCCGTGCCTGGGCCGCGCCGCGGCTGGAGCGCGGCGGAGTGGCCGTGCAGGAGACGATCGCGCCGAAGATCTCCGAGGCCCTGGTGACCGCCGCGCACCGGCTGGACGTCACCCCGCCCGCGCGGCGGCGCCGCTGGCCCCGGGTGCTGGCCGGGGCGGTGCTGGTGGCGGCCGCCGCCAGCGCGGCGGCCGCAGTGGCCCTGCGCCGGCGGCCGAGCCTGCTAGCCGATTCGCCGCTGCAGCCGGCTAGCCCGCAGACGCCCGGCGGCGCGGATGACGCCTCCGGCAGCGAGCCGGGTCAGCCCGCCGCGCCCGGCGACGATGTCGTAACCGAGCTTCAGGGCTGACATCCCAGGCCCGGGCCCGCCGCGCCGCGGCTGGGCCCGGGCCGACGGCCGTCAGGACCGGCGTTCGCGCTCGGTCACGATCAGCGTCAGGCCCCGGGCATGCGTATCTGCGGCCCCGCCCGCCCGCCCGCCAGACTTCCCGGCCGGCACCCAGGCGAACCCGAGCGCTCCGCCGGCGGCTCCGAGGACAGTACCGGCGACGAAGCCGCCGACGTCGGCGGTCATCAGCGCGGCGGTAGCCAGCAGGATCGCCGCGGTCGAGTACAGCGAGCGCTGGACCGGATGAAACCAGGTCAGCAGCCCGGACACGATCAGGCAGACGCCCAGCGTGGCCTGCACGGGGCCAGCCAGGCCGACCCAGCCGGCGGAAGTGGCCGGACGGCCAGCCTGCAGCGTCACCAGCAGCTCCGCGCCGCCAGCGATCATCAGCAGCGCGCCCCAGAACGGACGGCTGGACCGCCAGTGCCGCCATCCTGCCCACGCCGCCGTCCGATTTCCCGGGCGTGCGGGATCCGGGCCGCCAGCCTGGTCGGCCGGCACGCTGGCGACGTTCCGCCCGGGCGGACTAGGCCGCTGCGGGCTGTCGATAGGCGCGGTCATCAGATCTCCTGCCGTGAGCACAGACGACGCTGCGTCCTGCGACCGGCCGACGGAGGTGACACTCCGCTACCGGCAACCGGTCACGTTACTCATGAGGTGACAGTTAACCATCGTCTGATTTAACCGGCAAATAACGCTCAGTAACTTTTGCTCCCGATCCACGGCCCACGTTAGCGCTGCGCCTGCGACCGCGGCAGCGCGACCCCGGATCCTCCCCGGCCCGCCGCGCCGCGGGGCTGTGCCCGGCCGGTCACCGGCGCCCGGGTCAGGGACAATGGCCTGGTGCTCTTGACGGATCTTGCAGCTGCGTCCGCGGCGGTGGCCCGGACCCCGGGACGGGGAGCCAAGATCGCGGAGATCGCCCGGCTGCTGGCCGTGGTCCCCGCCGCCGAGGTGCCGATCGCCGTAGCGTTCCTGTCCGGTGAGCTCACCCAGCGGCAGATCGGGGTGGGCTACGCCGCCCTGGTCGACTTGCTGGGCCCGCCGGGCCGGGCCGCTGCCGGACCGGAGCCGGCCGCCGACGGCGGCCCGGCTGATCGCGGGCCGGCCCTGACGCTGGCCGAAACCGACGCGGTGTTCGCCCAGATCGGCAATCTGGCCGGACCAGGCTCGCAGGCGCAGCGGCGCGAACTGCTGGGCGGCCTGCTGCACCGCACGACGCCGGCCGAGCGTGATTTCCTGGTCCGGCTGCTGGCCGGCGACCTGCGCCAGGGCGCGCTGGAAGGAGTCATGACCGAAGCAGTGGCCGCGGCCGCGGGGGTGCCGACCACCGCCGTCCGCCGGGCCCACCAGCTCGGCGGGTCGCTGCCGGAAGTCGCGGTCGTGGCGCTCGCCGGGCGGGCGGAGCAGGCCGCCGGCGGCGATCTTCCCGCGCCGGATGCGGCCCAGTCAGCGGAAGCAGCCCTGCGCGCGATCACCTTGCGGGTGGGCAGGCCGGTGCGGCCGATGCTGGCCGCCTCCGCGCCCACGGTCGCCGCGGCATTCGAGCGGATCACCCCCGCGGCGGTGGAATGGAAGATCGACGGCATCCGGATTCAGGTGCACCGGCAGCAAGATGCCGTCCGGGTTTTCACCCGCACCCTCGATGACATAACCGAGCGAGTCCCGGAGATCGCCGCGCTGGCGCTGGCGCTGCCGGTTACCTCGGCCGTCCTGGACGGGGAGGCGGTGGCGCTCGACCCGGCCGGACGGCCGCGGCCCTTCCAGGTCACGTCGGCGCGCGCGGCCAGCCAGGCCGAGGCGGAGCCGCAGCGCGAGCAGGTGCCGCTGACCGCGTTCCTGTTCGACCTGCTGCACGCCGACGGCACCGACCTGATCGACGAGCCAGCCGCCGGGCGCTACCGGCGGCTGGCCGCGATCGCGCCCGCCGGGCTGGTGATCCCCAGGATCGTCACCGCCGATCCCGGCGCGGCGGAGGAGTTCTTCCGGGCGGCGGTGGCGCGGGGGCACGAGGGCGTGGTGGTGAAGTCACTCGACGCGCCGTACCAGGCGGGCCGCCGCGGCAGCGAGTGGATCAAGGTCAAGCCGCGGCACACCCTCGACCTGGTCGTGCTCGCCGCCGAGTGGGGGCACGGTCGCCGCCGCGGCGTCCTGTCGAACCTGCACCTGGGAGCCCGGGACCAGGCGGGCGGGTTCGTCATGCTCGGCAAGACTTTCAAGGGCCTGACCGACGCGATGCTGGCCTGGCAGACCGACCGGCTGCTTGCGCTCGCGGACCCGCCGCGCCCGCCGCCGACGCCAGCCGATCGGGCCGCCCAGCACGGGGTGGTCCGGGTCCGCCCCGAGCTGGTCGCGGAGATCGCCTTCGACGGCGTCCAGGCGAGCCGCCGCTATCCCGGCGGGGTCGCGCTGCGCTTCGCCCGGGTGCTGCGGTACCGGGAGGACAAGGCCGCCGCCGAGGCGGACACCATCGAGGCCGTCCGGGCGCTGTGGGCCGGGCACATCGCGGGCGGCGAGGACCCGGCGGCTGAGCCCGGCTGAACCGGGCACCCGCGGGCGGGCTTCCGGCGGGCCCATCGCGCCGGCGTACCGCCCGGTGCGGCCCGCCTGACGGGCCGGGGCGGCGGCGCTCCCGGGCCTGGCGGGCGGTCTCGGACCCGGGCCGGGTCTGGGCAGCGGCCTGGCTGCGCGCTAGCGTCCTGGTACGACAGTCAGCGGCGCCACCGCGCCCCGGAGGAAGCGGGCACAGTAACCATGACTTCCCCAGCGCTCCGCAGTCGCCCGATCCTGGCCGCGGCCGTGATCGTGACCGCCGCGGTGCTGGGCGGCCCGCTCGCGGCAGGTGCGCCCGCCGCTGCGGCGCCTGCCGCCGACCGGGCCGCGGCGGATCTGACCACCGCGGGCCTGACCACCGCGAGCCTGACCACGGCGGCGGCCCAGGCCGATCGTGCGGGCGCCCCGGGGCCGGGATCCACGCCGACACGGATCCCGGCCCGGGTTTACGCGCCGTATTTCGAGGCGTGGACCCGCCGCCGGATCACGGCGGCGGCCAGGCACTCGGGCGCCCGTTTCTTCACCCTCGCGTTCCTGCAGGCCCCCCGGCCTGGCTCCTGCACGCTGACCTGGAACGGCTACCGCTCTGAGCCGGTCATGCCGGGCGGCCGCTACAGCAAGCAGATCGCCGCGCTGCGCGCCGAGGGCGGCAACGTGATCCCGTCGTTCGGCGGCTACAGCGCCGACCAGGGCGGGACCGAGATCGCCGACTCCTGCCCCAGCCCGGCCCGCATCGCCCGCGCATACGAGTCGGTGGTCACCGACTACGGCGTGACCCGGCTGGACATGGACGTGGAGGCCCGCTCACTGACCGACCGGGCTGGCCTGGTCCGGCGCGACGAGGCCATCCGGCTGCTGCAGGACTGGGCCGCGCGCCGGCACTGGCCGCTGCAGATCGTCTTCACGCTGGGAGTCGAGCCGCACGGCCTGCCCCGTGCAGACCTTGCCGTGCTCACGGCAGCGCGGGCGGATGGCGTCGCGATCGCGGCCGTGAACGTCATGGCCTTCGACTACTACAACAAGACCACGGTCTCGCACATGGGCGCCGAGGCGATCAGTGCTCTGCTCGGCGTGCACCGCCAGCTCGCCCGGCTGTATCCGGGCCGGTCCAGCCGCCGCCTGTGGCGGATGACGGGGATCACGCTACTGCCCGGCATTGACGACTTCCCGGGCAAGACGGAGGTCACCTACCTGCCGGACGCGCGCCGGGTGCTGCGCTTCGCCGCCGCCCGCAGGCTGCCGCTGATCAGCATCTGGGCAATCCAGCGGGACAACGGGGGCTGTCCGGGCACTATCGACAGCAACTTCTGCTCGGGAATCCGGCAGCGCCCGTGGGCTTTCAGCCACCTGCTGGAGCCCTACACCGGCCGGTAGCAGAAGCCGGGCCCGGCCCGGCGAGGCGTCGCCACCCGGGCGGGACCGGGCGATGAACCTGCCGGCCTGGGCCGGCGCGGCGCACGGCAGGTCCGGGCCGTGAGCGCAGGCCCCTTCTTGATCACCGAGAGTGATCAGCCTGCCGATAAATAGGAAATGCCCGGCTATTACCGCATTAATACCCATACGATGCGCTGGATCTTACCGACGACTGGCTGGATTGGCCCCTCGGGGGGAGTCGCAGTGATCATCCGGCGGGCGTACTCGGTGCCCGAGCACGTCACCATGTTCGGCGCGGCGGCCGCGATGGCCGGGGCGGTCTATCCGGCGGTCATGGCGCATACCGGCGGGCAGGGCTTTCCGTGCCCGCTGCGCGCGCTCACCGGCGTGCCGTGCCCGTTTTGCGGGCTCACCACCGCTACAGTCGCGCTCACCCACGGGGACTGGTGGACCGCTGCTCGGACGAGTCCGCTGGCCTGCCTGGCGGCCGTGCTGGCCGGCGTGACCGCGCCGGTGCTCGCGGCCCGCGCGGCCGGCGTCGCGCCGCTGCCCCGGGGCTGGTCAGCGCGAGCGCGGCGGCGCACGGGCCGGGCCATGCTCGCGCTCGTCTCCCTGAGCTGGATCTACCAGCTGCACCGCTTCGGCTTCCTGTGACCGTCAGCCCGGCCCCGGACGCCGCCTCCGTCCCCCTTTTCCGGGTCTTCGAACTGGGCCGTGCCCGGTATACAGCTTCCTTACGTTGCGTAACCGTCCGGGAGAAGACGCGATGGCCGTTGCAGGGCCAGGATGGCCGACTGATTGTGATTGATCAGTTACATATCGCCGCGTGTCGGTGCGCCGGATATGCGGGCGCGGACCCGAAGATCCTGATTTGTGACGATCGGGAATTACGGGCCCGCGCCTGCCCAGGATACGGCGTCGGTGCTGTTCGGGATGGGCGGCGTGGAAGTGACGGAAGCGGAGCGCGGGGCTGACGGGCGGCTCACGGTCTGGGCCAGGATCACCATCCCCGCGATGTGCCCTGGCTGCGGGACTGTTTCCGAAAAGGTGCACCAGTATGTCACGGTGACGCCGCGCGATGTCCGGGCCTGCGGGCAGGACGCGGACTTCTGCCTGGTCAAGCGGCGGATGAAGTGCGCGGGGAAGGACTGCCCGGCGGAGACGTTCACCGAGTCGGTGCCGCAGCTCCCGCCGCGCTGCACGATCACCCGCCGGCTCCTGGAGCACGCCGGCGCGGAGGTGGCGGGCCGGGGGATCACCCCCGCCGAGGCCGCCCGGGACGCCGGCATCTCGTGGCCGTCCGTGCACGCGGCGTTCAAGGCGAAGGCCGGCGAGATCCTGGAGGAAGAGCCTGCCCCGGTCGCTCACCTGGGCATTGACGAGCACCGCCGCGGCCGGCCCCGGTGGCGGAAGGACACGGACACCGGGGAAACGGTGCAGCTCGCGGACCGGTGGCACGTCTGCTTCTACGACCTAGACGGGAACCAGGGCCTGCTCGGCCAGGTCGAGGGCCGCACGTCCGATGACACCGCGTACTGGCTGGCCGGCGCCACGCCGGCCTGGCGCGACGCGGTGGAGGTCGTCGCGATCGACATGTGCGCCATCTTCGCCTCCGCAGTGAGGAAGATGCTGCCGCGCGCGGCCATCGCCGTGGACCTGTTCCACGTCGTCCAGCTCGCCGTCAAGACCACCGGCGACGTGCGGCGCCGCGCCATCCGCGAGCTCTACGGCCGCCGCGGCAGGGCCGGCGACCCCGAGTACGGCATCAAGCGCCTGCTCACGCGCAACCTGGAGAGCCTGTCACCGGAACAATTCGAGAAGATCATCGAGACACTCGACGCCACCGCGCCCGGCCAGCAGCTGGCCATCGCCTGGATCGCGAAGGAGAAACTCCGCAGCGCCCTGAACCTCCGCGCCCGCGTCACCGGCAGCACCCCCTGCGAGCGGCAGGTCCGCGACCGGATCTTCGCCTTCTACGACTGGTGCGCGCAGAACGAGGACACCCCCGAACTGCAGACCCTCGCCGGCACCATCGCACGCTGGGAAAACGAGATCGTCACCGCCGTGACCACCGGCGTCACCAACGCCACCGCCGAAAGCCTCAACCGCCTCGCCAAACTGGAGGCCCGTCACGCCTACGGCTTCCGCAACCCCGCAAACCAGCGCCGCCGCGTCCGCGTCGCCTGCACCCGCGGCACCCGACGCCCATAGCCCGGACCACCAGCACAACACAAGGAGTAAGCAAGCGGCAGCAGCACCACGGTCAAATTCGAAGACCCCCTTTTCCCGTCCCCCTTCCCTCTCACAGAAAGGCATCTCGATGAGCTACCCCGGTTATCCCGGCCAGACCGATCCTGGCCAGCCAGACCCCAGCCAGCCCGGGTACGGACAGCAGCCTGGCTACGGACAGCAGCCCCCGCCCGGATACGGACAGGAGCAGCCTGGCTACGGACAGCAGCCTCCGCCCGGATACGGGCAGCCCGGGTACGGACAGCAGCCTCCGCCCGGATACGGCCAGCCCCAGCCCGGATACGGCCAGCCCGGATACGGCCAGCCCGGGTACGGCGCGGGCTACGGCCAGCCTGGTCCTGTCCAGCCGGGATACAGTCAGCCTCCGGCCGCCGTTCCCTATGCCAACTGGGCACACCGCACTGGCGGGTATCTCATCGACGTGGTCCCTGTCATCCTGCTGGAGATCATCGGAGCAGCGACCGGGCATACGGCCATCGTTCTGCTGTTCGATCTGCTGGCGCTGGTTTTCGTCGGGTACAACCGGTGGTACCTGGGCGGCTCGACCGGCCAGTCCCTGGGCAAGCGGGCCCTGGGACTGCGGCTGATCGGCGAGCAGACCGGCCAGCCCATCGGGCCCCTGATGGCGTTCGTCCGGGACGTCACGCACATCCTGGACTCACTGGCCTGCTACATCGGCTGGCTGTTCCCGCTCTGGGACGCCAAGCGGCAGACCTTCGCTGACAAGATCATTCACACGGTGGTCGTCCCGAACTAGGCGGGCAGGCGATAGCCGGCGGCCCGCCACCTGGCCCGGGCGCCGGCTGTCGCTTTCAGTCTGGCGGTGTCAGTCTGGCTGCCCGGGCATCGGCCAGCGTCATCCCCCGGGCAGCCCAGGAGCCTGGCCAGGCCGGCCCGTGGCCGTGCCCCGGCCGGTGGTTGCGGCCATGGCCCTGCACGCGCCGTGGCGTGTCCGGCCTGGCCGGCCGGGCCGGGCCGGCCGCCGGACCACGCTGGCGCCTGGATGGATGCCAGTGCCAGCGCCAGCGCCGCCGCGGATGCCAGTGCCAGTGCCAGCGCGGATGCCAGTGCCGGTGCCAGCGCGGGCGACCAGGCCGCTTCCGCCAGCCCGGCCTGGATTTGCCGACCTTCCTGGGGCCCGGTCGCCCGGCCGGATGGCCGACTGACGCTGCATCGCGCAGCTCGCGGACCGCCTGCACGGCAGCCGCCCGCACCAGCGTGTCCGCGGCCCGCTGACTGGGCTGCTGGTTCGTCAGCACCGCGATCAGCAGGACATGCCCGCCGTGGCGCACGACGCCGATGCTGTCGGTCATCCAGCTGCCGGGCCGCCGCGCAAGCTGGCCCGTCTCGGCCGCCGGCGTAGTGTGCCGCTGCGCCGTCCAGGCCACCCCGCGGTGGCGGACCGGGTGCTCGCGCAGCAGCCGCAGCGCGAGAGCCCGGGACCGCCAGCCGAGCGGAGAAGGCGCGAACCGCAGATCAGCCAGCAGCCGCAGCTGATCATCGACGGTCGTGGTCGTCCGCTGCCAGTGCCCGTCCCGGCCCGGGCGGGTGCGCCACAGCCGCAGCCGAATATTCGCGCGGGCGATCCCCCGCGTGCCGCCCGCCCGCCGCCAGAGCTCGGCCGTGGCTGCCGGACTGTGATCGTCCATCATCGCGACGGCCAGCCGCCGGTCGGACTGGCTCAGCGGCCTAGCGTCCGACTGACGCCGCAGCAGCAGGCCGGCCAGGATGTCCACCCGGGCGATGCCCACAGCCGTGAACCGTTCCGAGCCGTGGTAAATGGCCCGGATCCGGGCGGCCGGGTAGGCGACGCCCACGGCGAAGTGATTTCCGCGGATAGCCGCCAGCCGGGCAAGCGCGCCGACAAACTGCTGGTGCAGCCGGATCCCCTGGTGACTGTCGGCGGCACCGGTCCCGCGCGGCCTGGCGGAGTGCGCCTGGCCGGCTGGCGGGCCAGATATGCGTGCCGTCGGGGCGGCGTGCTGGCCGGCCGCCACGGCCGCCGACGGCGCTGCCGGGCGGCCAGCCGATAGCGCGACCATCGCCACCGCCACCGCCATCAGCATGAAGACGACCGCGAAGGTCAGCCGCTCCCACCACGACAAGTGGCCCGCATGGGCGGGCGTACGACCCACTCGCATCCCCCTGGACGTGTAACCCGGCGTCGCGGCTCTGGCCCCATCGCTCGCGACCCGGTGCTTACAACCGGCTTGAGCCGAATGCTGCGCACTCGTCTCAGAATGTCCCTGTTAAACTAAATGCTGTTAAAAGCAAAACGAATAAGCGCGCATCAGGCTAGCACGCCGACGCGGGCCATAGTAAAGATAAAGCCCAGTTAAGGCAATTTATCGTTACCGGATTAGCACCTAATTGTCCGGCCGGAAGGGCCGCAGGCCGCATTAGCGGCCGGGCGGGAGGCTCATGGGCACGTCGATCACCAACTGGGCTGGCAGCATCACGTTCAGCGCCCGGCAGCTGCACCGGCCAGGCTCGGTCGCGGAACTCGCGCAGCTCGTGGCCGGCAGCAAGCGGGTGCGCGCGCCGGGCACCGGGCACTCGTTCAGCCCGGTCGCGGACACGACCGGCGACCTGGTCTCGGTCGCCGGCCTGCCGCGGCTGATCGAGCCGGACACGGCGCGAGGCACCGTAATGATCAGTGCCGGGCTGCGGTACGCCGAGGTGGCCGCGGCCCTGAACGCCGCGGGCCGGGCGCTGCCCAACCTGGCGTCGCTGCCGCACATCTCGGTGGCCGGCGCCTGCGCGACCGGCACGCACGGATCCGGTATCCGCAATCAGACCCTGGCTGCCGCGGTCCGGTCCCTGCAGCTGGTAACCGCCGAGGGTGACCTGATCACGGTGGACCGCGGCAGCAGGCTTTTCCCGGCCGC
>JBKQSL010000153.1:0-4512 GCA_052143655.1 Streptosporangiaceae bacterium
CGCGCCGGCGTTGACCGTCGAGGGCCTGGGCAAGACATTCGGCGACAAGGTCGCGTTCGCCGATGTGAGTTTCGAGATCGGGCACGGCGAGGTGTTCGGGTTCCTCGGGCCGAACGGCGCCGGGAAGTCCAATACGGGATTGTGACACTTCTTTGCTCGGCACGGCACACCGGTTGCCCGGCATCGCCAAAGCTCTGTGCCGCGTGACGGTCACACATCTGCGGGCAGGATGCGGAAAGCGTCGAAGCGCCTGGTCAGCGGGGTGATCGCACGGAAATGCCGCTGGTCAAGGGTCAGGATCTCATTGGTGTCGTAGCGCTCGGCCAGGACAGCGCTCACCGCGTCGGTCATCCCGATCTTCAGGTCCTGGTGCCTGGCGGCTACTCGCCCGGCTGTGCGCAACTCGTCGATGTCCAGATCGGGAATTTCGTATGCGCCGCTGGTCAGGTCGTCGATCACGTCGAGTTCCCTGGCAACCCCCGCCTTATCCAGGACCATGTAGTCGATCTCCGCTATCACGAGCGGCGAGATGACCGGCGGCTGGCGGACGCTGCCCAGTATCTTGAGCACCGTGTCGTGCAGCGGGTGCGTGGTGGCGGTCCCGGCGAGGTAGCCGGAGGTGTCGATGATCAGCTGTGCCACGAGGCGCCCTCGAAACCGGCCGCTCCGAACCCCGCCGAAAGATGCTCGTCCACGTTGTCGATGACCGCCGGGTCGAGATCCAGCTGAGGCGGACGCGGTCGCGGGCGTTCCGGTTCATCCGCTAGGAGCTGGTCGATAGCGTCCCTGATCAGTTCTGCTTCGCTGCGGTGACGGCGGCGCGCGGCTGCTGACAGCCGCCGCTTGGCGTCCTGTGTCAGGTAGACAGTCGTACGTGTCATCGTCATGACATATATGGTAGTCCTCGCTGCGCGGGCGATCAAAGATCCCCGGCAGCTTCCCGCCCCTTCGGAGAGCTGTTGCTGTCCTGCGTCGTGCCGGGCCGCAGTAACGGGCTGCTCGCCGCAACTGGCATTACCGGGTGTGGCGCCACCAGTATCGTCCGCCACGTTCATTAAGGCGGTCGTTTGCCGGGTCTGTTGTCCGATGGGTTGCCCGGACAGTGCGGACGTCAGGTTCACGGTGCCAGCCTGATATCTCGGCGGGCCAGGATCACGCCGGCGCAGGCCGTGCCTAGGGCACCTTTGGTGCCACGTCTTTGACGTTAGTCCTGAGTGTGACAGCAGGTGATGATGCGAGGTGCCCGACGGCCAGGCCGGAGTGCCGGCCTGGCCGTGGTTACGGGCCGTGACGGTATGTCAGGCTGCGGTGGGGACGCGAGCCCTGGCGATGTGATCGGCGGCGAGCTGGTCAAGGGTGTCCAGGGCCGCGGCGAGTTCCGGCGGCGCGCTGGGCCGGCCCGGTGTCATCAGGGGGCGCAGGACGTGGTCGTAGACCTTGGTGTAGATGCGGGCGAACAGCAGGCCGTCGGGGGTGAGGGTGCAGCGGTTGCGCCCGGGGACGCGTTCGATCAGGCCGTTGCGGGCCAGCCGGGCCAGGTCATAGCTGGCCTGGTTCATGCTGCAGGGACGGTGCAGCAGGCCGGTCATCAGGGCGCGCTGGCTCCTGCTGGTGATGCCGGTGACCGTGAACAGCATGGCGGCGATCGCGCCGGCCAGGGCCTGCACTCGAAGGTCGCCGAACCGCAGTGCGGGCGCCTTCCTGCCCTCGTCAGTGACGGTGGGCCTGGTGATCCGCTCGATGACTGGACTCACAAGTGCCGTGCCCTGGCCGGCGGTTTCAGTGTCCAGCAGCCGGGCGCTGATCGCACGCGCCTTGTCCTGCAGCTCGGGCAGGTTGTGCAGGAGGCGGTTGCAGCGCAGGTCCTTCGGGTCGCTGACGACCGTCTCGATCCGCAGCGCGACGCCGTCCTTCAGGTACTGCTTCAGCCGGGAATTCTTGCAGAACACGTTGAGGGTAACCAGGTCGCAGTACCGGTCGATCTTCGTCTTGAACCCGCCGTGCGCGGGCGGGATGGTCGGCCGGCCCAGCCGCTGGCCGCGGCGGAACAGCAGCTCGACGTTCTCGGGGCGGCCCAGGTCCATGTTGTCGCACAGCAGTGCCTCGAAGAACGCGCGGGCATGGACGTCGTCGTCGAAGACCAGGGTGCGGGAGGTCTCGGCCTGCCGCATCGGCAGCTCCCACCAGTACCCCGCGTCCCGGTCGGCGCCGGTGAGCGGCAGCGGGATCCTGGCCATCCAGCGCTCGAACCACACCTGCACGGTGCCGGGGCCGAAGCGGTCGCAGATGGCCTGCAGCCCGGCCGGATCCTCGCAGGAGGCGAACCCGTTAGACAGCGCGGTGAAGCCGGTGCCGGCGGCCAGCGCCTGCCGCTTGGCCCACTCGTGCCCGTTGACCCATGCCTTGACCGGATAGGGGAAGCAGGTGCAGATCTTGATGAACCCGCTGCCCATCTTGTTGTCCCAGATGTAGACGTAGAATACCGACACCTGCCGCTTTTCCCTGGTGAAGGAGAACTGCGGGCACATGCCCGGATCGGTGTCCCGCTTGCGCGCCGTCCACACGAGCTGGAACTCCTGGGCACACCCGATGGCCACCACCTGCGAGCGCCCCGCCGCCGCGGCGGCGTGCAGGTACGGGGCCATGACATCGGCCTTGCGCTCCCCGGCCCTGAACCGGATCACCGGGATGCCGCTGGCCTGCGCCCAGTCCTTCATGTCAGCCCGGAACTTCGCCCCGATCGGCTCGAACAGCGCCGGGGACACGATCGGCTTACCCCGGTGATCGTGGAAGAAATAGACCACCGCGCCGGGAGTCTGCAGCCCGGCGGCAAAGCCGGCCAGGTACACCCGGTCCAGGCAGGAGATGTCCAGCCGTACGTGACCAGCCACCATGTCCGCGGCAGTCACCACCGCCGGGTCGAATGCACCAGCCACCGCCGTCGAACCTGTCACCTCGACCACCCCAGCACCGTTTTCATGGTGCCGAGGATGAACCGGCCCGCAGCAATGCCGCTACCGGAACCACGAACCTTGGCGGTCCGAGGCGGAGCCTCTCTGGTTAGCAGTGATTCATCTCGCATCGCGGTACCTGCGGCACGGTAGGAGGTGAAGATGTGGGCCATGAACTCCTCGCCGCGGGCTCGCAACTTTGACCCCGAACCCGGCCCGGCCACCACCGCGAGTCCGCCCGCAGAGGCTGCCGGCTCGCCGGGCGTGCTGGGGTCTGCCCCTGATCACCGCTACCTCCTCGACAACGCGCAGGCCGAGGCGGGCGAGCGGTTCGTCGCGCTGGCCGAGCTGTTCGACGGCGTGACGCGCGGGCACTTCGACCGCCTGGGGGTGGGGCCGGGATGGCGCTGCTGGGAGGTGGGGGCCGGAGGTCGCAGCATCCCCGAGGCGCTCGCCGCGGCCGTCGGACCGACCGGGTACGTACTGGCGACGGACATCAACCCAGCGTGGCTGGACCCGCATGGGACCTACGAGGTACGCCGGCACGACATCGTCGCGGATCCGCCGCCGGGGACGTTTGACCTGGTGCACGCCCGGCTCGTCCTCGTCCATGTGCCCGACCGCGCTCGAGCGCTGGCAACGATGGTGGCGGCGCTGCGGCCCGGCGGCTGGCTTCTGGTGGAGGATGCGGACACCGAGCTGCAGCCGTTGGTGTGCCTCGACGAAAGCGGCCCGGCGCAGCGGCGAGCCAACCGGCTGCGGCGCGCCTTCCGGGAGTTGATGACACGCCGCGGCGCCGATCTGCGCTACGGCCGTACGCTGCCGAGGACATTGCGCGAGGCCGGCCTGGTCGACGTCGCGGCGGCGGGCAGTTTCCCGGTCGGCGGGGCGGTCTGCGAGCGCCTGGAGATCGCGACGATGCGGCAGGTCCGCGCCGAGCTGGTCGCCGCCCGGCTGGCCGATGAAGCCGAGATCGACGCGCACGTCGCGGCCGTCGGCGCCGGCGAGCTCGATCTCACCCTCGCACCGCTGATCTCGGCGTGGGGACGTCGCCCCGACTAAGGTGATCTTGGCGTGGGTTGAGGTGTCCCGGAAACGAGCGTTTCCGGTACGCGGCCGTGGCGGCCGGGCTGCTCAAGGTCAAGAGCGTTGCGAAATTCGCGTACTAAATCAACGTCTCGATATTTGTGAGCAAACCGTTTGCGCTACACTTAGGGTATGACGAACTCTCACAACGGCGGCCACCGGATCGGCTATGGCCGGGTGAGCACTCGCGACCAGAATCCCGACTCGCAGCGCGACGCGCTCCTGGCAGCCGGGTGCGACCCTGACCACCTGTTCATTGACCACGGCGTCACCGGCAAGCTGGCCAAGCGGCCGCAGTGGGACGCGTGCCTGAACTACCTGCGCAGCGGCGACGTGCTCGTGATCACTCGCCTGTCCCGCGCCGCTCGGTCGCTCCGCAATCTCCTGGATGTCGTCGACCAGCTCCGCGAGCGCGGCATCGACCTGGTGGTGCTCAAGCAGCAGATCGACACGACGACACCGGCCGGCCGGCTGG
>JBKQSL010000154.1:0-2562 GCA_052143655.1 Streptosporangiaceae bacterium
GCTCGTGATTGTAATAGGTGAAGAACACGCTGCAGAACGCGCGGGCGTCCTGCAGCGACCCGAACGTGCCGGGAAAAGCCGGGCAGTACTTCAGCGTCTTGAACTGCGCCTCGCTGTACGGGTTGTCGTTGCTGACCTTCGGCCGGGAATGCGATTTGAGGATCGCCAGGTCCGACAGCAGCGCGGATACCGGCTTGGACGTCATCGAGGTCCCCCGGTCCGCGGGAATGGCATGCGGGGCGGTGCCGCCGTTAAGGCGGACCGCCTCGGTCATGAAGTCTTTCGCCAGCTCGCCCAGCTCGGTGGCGTGCACCTCGAAATGCACGGCGCACCGGGAGAAAATATCAATCATCACGTACAAGTGGTAATACACGCCACGCTGCGGGCTCGCCAGCCTGGTAATGTCCCATGACCACACCTCGTTCGGCCCGGTGGCGATCAGCTCCGGTTTCCTGCGGGCCGGGCGGGCGGCCTGCGCCCGGCGTTCGCGGACCTGCCCGGCCTCGCGGAGCAGCCGGTACATCGTGGAGATCGAGGCCAGGTAGATGCCCTCGTCGATGAGCAGGGCCCAGACCTGGCGCGGGGCCTTGTCCTGGAACCGCGGGCTGTCCAGGATGGCAAGCAGCTCGTCGCGCTCGCCGGCGGACAGCGCGCTCGGCGCCGCCGGCCGCCGCTCCCGGCACCCGGACCGGGTGCCATTGCGCCTGCGGTAAACGGTGGCACGTGATTTCCCGGTGAGCTCGCACGCCTTTTTCACGCCGGTCACCGGTTCCAGCAGATCAAAGGTGTCCTCACTTACCTGGCGGACGGCTCCGGCGAATCCGCGCTCCCGGAGAGCATCTCCAAAGGGTGCGGCTCTACTGGGGTGAGCTGGTTATGCTGCGAGGACGAGGCCATCGCGGTATTTGACGTGGTGGATGCGCTTGTGCTCTTGGCGCAGGTGGTAGCGCCAGTAGGCGTCGAAGTCGCCGTTGGCGATCAGGGCGCGGAGCTTGAGGATGGCCTCGGCGCCTTCGAGGCCCCATCTCGCGCCCGTTATGTCCATTCTGTCCTTTACCAGGTGCCTGCAGGCGCCCTCGATTATGCCGGTGGCGATGGGCCAGCCTTTGGCCAGCGCGGTGGCGTAGTCCAGGTAGTCCTGCTTGTTCTGCAGGTAGCGGGCGCACTCGTCGGCGCCGGCGCGCTCGGGGCCGGCATAGCCGCAGGCGGTGGCGCGGCGGCGGATCCCGGCCGCGACCTGCCGTGCTTTGCCGTGCAGGATCTTGCGGGCCTGGTCAGCGACCCATTCCTCTGCGGCTGGCTCGCCCTTGCCGAAAAATGACCAGGCGGCCTTCCAGCAGTATTCAAGCACGTGGATGAAGTCGATGACGATCGTGACGGTGACGCCGCGGCTCGCGGCCTCGGCGGTGACGGCCTCGATCTGGGTGTTGTTCCCGTCGATCAGCGCCACCCATTCCCGCTGGTGACCGGGGTCGCGGCGCTCGGCCTCATCGAACGCGGCGGCGATGACGGCGGGGATGTCGTCGGTGACCGAGGCGGTCAGCCACTTGTTCCGGGCCTGTGGCTCGCGCGGCTTCCCCTTCTGCTTGCCGGCCTGCGCTTTCTTCTTCTTCCGCTTCTGCGCGGGGGTGCTGATGATCTCTTCCGGGGTCCGCGGGGCCGGGCCGGCGTCGTAGACGCCGGCGACCTCGCACATCCGCTTGCGGCCGTTCTTCTCCCCGGGCGACAGCCTCGTGGCCAGCTTGCCCTCCGCGGATACCGCGGCCTTCGCGGTCGCCGGGCGCAGCGCCTCCGGCAGCATGACGATGCCCTTGCCGTCGAAGGTCAGGATCAGCGGCCAGCCCTCCGGTGCCGGCTCAATGACCCGCTGCAGGTAAAAGGCCTCCACATGCGCGGCAGCCCGGCGGGCCATGTCCTCCAGCTGCCGTTTTCCTATCGTCACGCCGGTCGCGCGGGTGACCGCGGCCTGCGCGTCCTGCATCGAGCCGCGCGCGGCCTCGACGGCGGTGAGCTTCCGCAGCCCGTGGGAGTGCTTCTCCTCCGGCAGGTTCAGCGCCGCGTCCAGCGGGTGCACGTTCGGCCGGCCCGGCGACCGGTACGCGATCCGCGACACGGTGACCTGCCCGAACTTCGTCATCAGCGGCCGGGTCCGGCCCCGTTCGGCCCGCGTGCGGACGACGCCGTCCTCCCCGGCCACGTCCCGGCACCGCACCTCGCGGGCAGCCGACACGTCCAGCCGGTCCTGGAACAGCTGCCGTAGCAGCTCCCGGCCCCGTACGTCCAGCTGTTCCTCCAGGTCAGCGTGCTGCAGCCCCGCCGCCTCCTCCGACGCCAGCCAGTCCTCCAGCGCGCGGAAGCACTCCCCGGACTGCGCAAACGCATCATCGCGGGCAGCCGCATACCCTTGCATCGGGCTCCTTCTTTTTCGTTCTGGTCGTCAGACAACCAGGAACGTTACGAGAAGGAGCCCTCCGCATGCGAATCGGAACCATCAAGCCGGACACTCCGGCAGTAAGCACAGCAAAACACTTAACACTGCATCACCCCAGGAGAGCCGCACCC
>JBKQSL010000155.1:0-7121 GCA_052143655.1 Streptosporangiaceae bacterium
GGTGGACGAATCTGGGTCCTCATGCGTGTATAGAGCGTGGAAGAGGACCAGCGCGAGTTCGCGGAGTTCTACGCCGCGGCCTGGGGTGACTGCCTGCGGATCGTCATGATCAGCGTGACTGACCGGCCGCTGGCCGAGGACCTGGTGGCGGAGGCCTTCACCAAGACCTGGGCGTCGTGGCAGAAGGTACGCGGGCTGGCCGAGCCACGAGCGTGGGTCATCCGTACCGCGATGAACGCGCGCGTGTCCTGGTGGCGGCGGCACCGCCTGGAGGTCACGCTGGGCAGCCGGGACACCATGGCGGCCACCAGTCAGGACCTGGCCTTGGATAGCTCCCTGGTGGCCGCGTTGCGGCGGCTGCCGGTCCGGCAGCGCGAGGTGATCGCGCTGCGGCTACTGCTCGACCTGGACACCTGCACCACCGCCGAGATGCTCGGCATTTCCAGCAGCACCGTCACCACCCACCTTCACCGGGCCATCGGCGCGCTGCGCCGCGATATCCCCGCCCGCGACGATCAGGAGCTGGCGCAGTGAACAACCACGACACCCTTACCGCAATCAAAGACCGTCTCGCCGAGGTGCGCGACTCCCTTGGGGAGGCACACCCGAGCATCCCGGCTGGCGAGATTATCGCCAGAGCCCGCAGGCGCGGCGTACGCCGCCGCCTGATCCCCGGCATAACCGGAGTGCTGGCACTGGCGGCCGGGGCGGCAGTTGCCGTGACCGCGCTGCTGCCAGCCAGTCATCCGGCCAGCCCCCGGCCCGGCTTCCAGCTGACGGCCTGGACGGTAGTCAAGCAGCCCGGCGGCAATATCAAAGTCACCGTCCACGAGCTGCGCGATCCGGCCGGACTGCAACGCAGGCTCCGCGCAGACGGGGTACCGGCCACGGTCACTTTCCTCGACCGGCAGAACCCGGCGTGTCGCCCGTGGCCGGGCGACGGTGTAATCGGAATGCACACCCTCGCAGGCAATACCTTGTTCAGCAAGGTCTTCCCGTCGCATCCGGGAGCACCCTCCGGCGTCATAGTGATCCGCCCCTCGGCCCTTCCAAGCGGCGGCGGTGTCCAGCTGGAGGCTGGCTTCGATGGGCATCGGCCTGGCGCGTTCATAGGAGTCGGGGCCGGTCTGGTGCATGCTAGCCAGCGGTGCACCGGTAGCTGAGCGCTCTCCAGTCGAATTACCCGGCGACTCCAGCCGAAGGACCGCGCATCAAGCCAGCGTGGCGCCTCATAACCAGCGACGGCAGGATAAGCGGCCCCTAGGCCGAAGTTACGGCTGGTTCGGTAGGCAGTTTGGTGCCGGCGAAGCGGACCTGGTTGCGGGTCAGGGTGGCCAGGTGCTCGAGCAGGCCGCGGAAGCTGAAGCATGCAGGTCAGCACGCGGGCTTTGACGCGTTCTTCCAGGCGATGGAAGACCGGGCGCAGGCCCAGGTCGCCGGCCTTGATGTGGCGGAAGTCCCGCTCGACGTATTTGAGGTTCTTGCTGGCGCTGACCACGGCGGGGGCGTCCAGTTCGCTGGCGGCGACGGGGGTGCGCAGCACGCAGAACCCGTCGAGGGCGGCTTCCTCATCTTGTACCTGGTGATCACCTTGCCGGCCTCGACGCCGATCTTCCCGGCGCCGGCGAGCCTGCCGGCCTGGACGCGGGCGATGACCGGGGCCAGCAGCTTCTCGGTGGCGGCCAGCAGCTCCTCCCGGGTGCGGTCGCGGCCGGCGGCCAGGACAGGGTTGCGGCAGGCGATGAGCCGCTCGCCGGGGAAGTCTTCGGAGGTGATCTCGGCAAGGTCCTGCTGATCGAAAAGGCTGAGCTGCAGCGGCCCGTCGCCGGCCATGACCATCTGCTCCAGGCCGAAGGTGTCCCGCACTACCTTGACGATCTCGGTGAAGGCGGCCGGGTCGCCGGTGTTCCCGGGGAGCACCCGGACCGCGACCGGGCGGCCCTCGGGATCGGTGAGCAGCCCGTACTCGATCTGCAGCTTGCCCTTCTTGCCATCGCGGGAGTAGCCGCGGGCGGCCAGCGGGCAGCACCGGCCCTCCATCCACGAGCCGGACAGGCCGAACAGTGCCATCCGGGACGGGCTGACCGCCGGGGCCAGGTCCCGCGCCCGGCCCGCCGGGCCCAGCAGGGTGGGCAGCCCCAGCCGGGCGGCCATCGCGTGCACGGCGGCGACGTGGCCGTGCGGCAGCGACCGGGTGATGGTGACCGCCTCGCCGGCCGGGACCAGCTGCCGGCCCTTGAGTCCCGCGTCGATCCAGTCGATGACGTGGTCCGGCAGGGCGGACAGGCTGGCCACGGTCTCGTTCTTGACCTTGCCCTCGGACCGGTAGGTGCGCCAGCCGCGATCCAAATAGGAACCCCAGGCGTGCCCGGTAGAGCCCGACGGGCGCGCGGACGAGCCAGCGGACCCGCAGCAGCCCGGCGGCCCAGGCTGCGATGGCGTCGGCGGCAGGTGAAGAACGCGGCACGCACCGGGGGGTCACCGCCGGCGGTCGCCAGGCCCAGCCGGGCCAGTTCGCCGAGCGCGCGCTCGCTGGCGGCGTGCAGCCTGCGGAACAGGGCGGACGCCGCCGGGCCTCCGGCGATCAGCATCCGCCCGAGATAGGCCGGGACTGGGCTGATCGCCACGGCAGGCGGCCAGCGAACGGCACACCGTCGTTCAAGATCAACTTACGCTGAGCGGCATTGGGTCCAGGGCGGGCACTGCCGTAAGTTTTCCGATGCTCATCACCTGGGTGAGTCTACGGATCACCCGGGTAAGCCTGCGGATGACCGTCGGCTCTCATTCCGGGCCGCGCCCACGGCCCTGACCAGCGCATGCTGCGGTCCCGGTGTGGCGGCTGAACCGATATAGCTTTTCAGCACAAAAGCATCTCGTAATTCTTGTTACCTTTTCATCCTGTTAATGATCAGTCGGATTCTTTTATCCTGCCTGCATGCTGACTCCAGATGTGCTCAGCGAGCCGATCGAGGGCTCGGGCCTGACGGCGGGGAGCGCGACGGCCGCTGGCCTGGCGGCTGCGCTGGCCGCGGGCACGGTGACTTCGGCCGAGATCACCGCGTTCTATGCCCGGCGGATCGCCCGGCTGAATCCGGAACTGCGGGCGGTCATCGCCATCAGCCCGGACGCTGCCGAGCATGCCGCTGCGGCCGACGCGGCCCGCGCCGCCGGGTCCGTGGCCGGGCCGCTGGCGGGCATCCCGGTGCTGATCAAGGACAACATCGCCGTCGCGGGCATGCCGAACACGGCCGGCTCGCCGGCGCTTCCGGCTCCGGCCGCCGCGGACGCGTTCCTGATTGCCCGGCTGCGGCAGGCCGGGGCGGTGATCCTGGGCAAGGCCAACCTGTCCGAGTGGGCCAACTTCCGGTCCAGCCACTCCAGCAGCGGCTGGTCCACGCTCGGCGGCCAGGCGGTGAACCCGCACGGCGCTGGCCGCAATCCGTCGGGGTCCAGCTCGGGATCGGCCGTGGCGCTGGCCGCGGGCCTGGCTCCGCTGGCTGTGGGCACCGAGACCGACGGCTCGATCATCTCGCCCGCCTCGGCCTGCGGGGTCGTCGGCATCAAGCCGACTCTCGGCCTGATCAGCCGCCGCGGCCTCGTGCCGATCTCGGCCGCGCAGGACATCGCCGGGCCGATGGCCGTCACCGTGGCCGACGCCGCGGCCCTGCTGGGGGGGATGACCGGGGCGGATCCGGCTGATCCCAGCACGGCACACGCGGCCGGCCAGCCAGCCGACTACACCGGCTTCCTGGACCCGGCTGCGCTGGACGGCGCCCGGCTGGGGGTCTGGCGCAACCGTGCCGCCGAGGCAGGCCTGGCGACCGTCGCGCTGCTGGACGCGGCGGCAGCGCGGCTGCGCGCGGCGGGCGCCGAGGTGATCGACCCGGTGCAGCTTGAGGGCCTGGCGGCGATCGGCGAACCGGAACTCGCCGCGCTGCTCACCGAGTTCCGCCATGACCTCAACGAGTACCTGGCGGGACTGGACGGCGACCACCCGGCAAGCCTGGCCGAGCTGATCGCGTTCAACCAGCGGCACGCCGACCGGGTACTGGTCCACTTCGGCCAGGACACGTTCGAGCGCGCGGAGGCGACCGGCGGTGACCTGTCCGACGCCGGGTACATCCAAGCCCGGGCGGCCGCGACGCGGCTGGCCCGCTACGCGCTGGACGGGGCACTGCGCTGGCACCGGCTCGACGCGGTGATCGCGCTGTCCTCCAGCCCGGCGTGGCTGACCGACCATGTGCTCGGCGACCGGTATGTGTTCTCCACGTCCGGGCCGGCCGCGGTGGCGGGCTACCCCGCCGTGTCCGTTCCGGCCGGGCGGGTCAAGGGCCTGCCGGTGGGGCTGACGTTCATGGGCGCGGCGTGCAGCGAGCCGCGGCTCATCGGCCTGGCGCACGCATTCGAGCTGCTGGCCCCGCCGGGGCCGGGCGCATCCGGGCGATAACCTGGCGCTCATGGACTCCTGGCGTGATACCGCCGTTCCTGAGCTGCCAGGACGCGGCCCGCAGACGATGATCTGGGACACCGCCTCCGGCGGGCTGGCCGCTGCCGCCAGCGGGCCGCGCGCGACGCTGTACGCATGCGGCATCACCCCCTACGACGCCACCCACATCGGGCACGCGGCCACCTACGTCGCCTGGGACCTGCTGGTGCGGGCCTGGCGAGATGCCGGCCACGCCGTCACCTACGTGCAGAACGTCACCGACGTGGACGACCCGCTGCTCGAGCGCGCCCGGGCCACCGGGGCGGACTGGCGGGAGCTCGCCGACGCGCAGATCGAGCTGTTCCGCTCGGACATGGAAGCGCTGCGCGTGCTGCCGCCTGCGCACTATGTCGGCGCCGTTGAGGCGCTGGGCATCATCGGGCAGCTGAACCGGCGGCTGGCCGACCGCGGAGCGCTGTACGAACTCGACTCCGATGTCTATTTCGCCCGCGCCGCCGATCCGCGGTTCGGCTCGGTGTCGGGGCTCGACCCGGCGACGATGACGAAGCTGGCGGCTGAGCGCGGCGGCGACCCGGACCGGCCGGGCAAGAAGGACTCGCTTGACCCGCTGGTCTGGCTGGCGCGACGGCCCGGGGAGCCAGCCTGGGATTCAGAGTTCGGCCCAGGGCGCCCGGGCTGGCATATCGAGTGCGCTGCCATCGCCACCCACTACCTGGGTTCCGCCTTCGACGTGCAGGCCGGCGGCAGTGACCTGATCTTCCCGCACCATGAGATGAGCGCCTCGCATGCCCGGGTCGCCCTCGGCAACGGCGCGGAGGTCTTCGCCCGCCGGTACGCGCATGCCGGGATGATCCGGCTGGGCGACGAGAAGATGTCCAAGTCCCTGGGCAACCTGGTGTTCGTCTCCCGGCTGATCGCCGGGGGCGCGGACCCGATGGCGGTCCGCCTCGCGGTCTTGGCTCACCACTACCGGTCCGACTGGGACTGGACCGACGAGGGCCTGGCCGCGGCCAGGCGGCGGCTGCAGCGCTGGCGGGCGGCCGTGGCCGCGGCGGCCGCCGGGACGCCGGCGCCGCCCGCCGCGCCAGTCCTGACGGCCGTGCGGGAGCGGCTCGCCAGTGACCTGGACGCACCGGGGGCGCTCGGCGCGCTCGACCAGTGGGCCGCGGCCGTGCTGACCGCCGCGCACCCCGGCCAGCACAGCGGCAGCGGGCCGACGTCGCCCGGCCCAGCGTCGCCCGGCCCAGCGTCGCCCGGGCCAGCGTCGCCCGGGCCAGCTGGGGCGTTTCTCAGCGCGGACGGCGCTGCCGAACAGCCCGCCGACGCCGCCCGGCTCATCCGCGCCACGGCAGATGCGCTGCTCGGCATCGCCCTGTGACAGCGGGCTGCCCGGCGCGCGAGACCGCGGCCGGGCCCGCTTCCGCTGCGGGGCCCCGCTGTGCTGCCCCAGCGCGACCTGATCGCTGCTGACCCCGGCGGCTGACCCAGGCGTCTGGCCCCGCCTGACCGCCCGGGGGGCGCAGGGCAACCGGAATGGCGCAGCTGTGCATGCCGCCGGAGCTGTCCACAGGGCGCCGGTAAGCGCGTCGCGGCGGGCATACCCGCGCGCCGAGCCTGGGCACATGGCAGAAGACCAGCGCCCAGAAGACCAGCGTCCAGAAGACCAGCGCCCAGAAGACCAGCGCCCAGAAGACCAGCGCGCAGGCAGCAGGCACCCGCGCAGCGACGACGGAGCGCACGCCACAGCGTCCGGCCGCGGCGGACGGCGCCAGCAGAGCCAGGTCCGGATCAGCTCGCCCGGCGGCGTGCTGGCGGTCGTGCCGCACATGCTCGGCTTTCATCCCGACCGCAGCCTGGTGGTCCTGGGCATCGGGGGCCGCAGGCAGCAGGTCCGGGTGACGTTCCGCTATGACCTGCCCGACCCGCCCGACCCGGACCTGGCCGCCGACATTGTCGGGCATGCCGCCGACGTCCTGGCCCGTCAGCACATCACCGCCGCGATTATCGTCGGCTACGGCTCCGGGCCGCTGGTGACACCGCTGGCCGATCTGCTGCGCCGCGAATTGCCGCAGGCCGGCATCGCCGTCAGGGAACTGCTCCGGGCTGAGTCCGGCCGGTACTGGTCCGAGTTGTGCTCTCCCAGGTCACGGCCGGTTTTCTCCTTCCCGGGCAACCTCGGGGAAGATCGCGGCAGAATCGGCGGCCGACAGCGCGTCCTCGACGGCCCTGCGGGCCCGGCTCTCGGCCGACGGCATCATGTGCGCGTAGACACGCAAGGTGAACCCCGCGTCGTGATGGCCGAGGTACTCCGACAGTGCCTTGATGTCGACCCCGCCCGCCAGGAGCGCGCTGGCGTAGTAGTGCCTCAGCGCGTGCAGGCCGCCCTCCGGGATGCCCGCGGCGAGCCGGGCCGGGCGCCAGGCCGTGGTGTTGAACGTGGACGGGTTGACCACCCCGCCCTGCCGCGACGTGAACATCAGCCGGGCCGTCACCGGCTTGCCGTGCCGCCGCTCGTTCCCCGGCTCGTGCCAGGGCAGCGTCACCGGCCGGGCCGGGAAGCCGGCCAGGTGCGCCGACAGCCGCAGCGCCACCGCATCCGGCAGCGGCACGTCACGCTCCCGGCCGCCCTTCGGCGCCGCGAACCACGTCCGCCCGTTCACCCGCAGCACCTGCC
>JBKQSL010000156.1:0-3209 GCA_052143655.1 Streptosporangiaceae bacterium
TGAACATCAGCCGGCCCTGGCGGCCGGGCAGCCCGGCGTCCAGCCGCTGGCCGTCGCGCTCGATGGCCAGCGCCCCGCAGATCTGGATCCGCACCGGGCGCGAGGACGCCAAGGTCACGCCAGCATCTTGGCAATATGCTGCGGTAGAGGCCAGGTGGGGTGGCGCGATGGCGAAGCTGATCCGGTGCGAGTGCGGGTTCGTGGCCCGCGGCGGAAGCGACGACCAGGTGGTCGGGGTGATCCGGGGGCACATGGCCAGCGACCATCCGGCCCTCCTGGCCACCGTCAGCCGGGAGGACCTGCTCATCTGGATCCAGGCCGAATAGCCGGCTTGGACCCCTGAAGGGGCGCCAGCGCAAGGAGCCCCAGCCCGATACCGATGATCAGCCTGAGTTTCTTGCCGCGCTGACGCCGGGAGGCCGGCCCTGATTGCGATTGGCGGCCGCGGATCACGCATAACGATGCAGCCGGCCTTGTCACCGGCACAGACGAGCTTCCGGGCTCGCGATGAGCATCAGTGTCGCTCAGAAGAACTCGTCGACTCGCCGCACGTCGAGATTACGGAACACCGGCGGGCCGTCGCAGAGCCCGGCAAGCTTCTCGGCGAACTCACCCGTCTCCGGGAGGCCGGAGTTGGTCATGGCTTCTTGGTAGGAAGGGAACTCCACGATCTGGACGTAGGTGCCGGGCCGGTCGCGGTCAGCGGTGAGGGTGGAGCGATATGCGGTGCGCCTGCCTTCGGTTTTTGCGGACCACTCCTCCGCGAGCTCCTGTATCTCCTCCGGGCGGGTAGTGGTGACCTCGATGATCTGGATGAACGCCATGGCTCCTCCTCAGGATCCTTGATGCGTCAGATGGCGGTTACTGTCGCCGGATTCCGGCGGGATCGCTTATGGGCGCTCGACGGGGGTGCCGGGTGCGCGGCCCCACTCCGCCCATGACCCGTCGTAGACCCGGACGCGGTCGCGCCCGAGCAGGTGGGTGAGCACGAACCAGGCGGTGGCGGCGCGTCCCCCGATGGTGCAGTAGGTGATCAGCTCACGCCAGCCGTCGAGGACGGCCGGTGAGAAGACGCCGCGCATCTCCGCGGCGGAGCGGAACGACCCATCGGGGTTGCAGAGGCCGTCGATGGGCTGGTGGACAGCCGACGGCACGTGACCGGCACGGCCGCCTGGCTCCATGCCGCCGGAGGGCCAGAAGCACTCCCCCCGGTACTCGGCCGCTGAGCGCACATCCACCAGGGTCGTGCCGGGCCGGCCGACGGCGTCTTGCACCGCCGCCCGGTCCGCCCGGATGCGACGGTCCTCGCCGCCCAGGCGGTAGCCACCGGCAGGCGGCTCGCTCGCGGCGGTGCTCCACGGGTGGCCTCCAGCCCGCCAGGTGTCACGGGAGCAATCGAGAATGCGCACATCGGAATGCCCGTAGAGCTTCATCAGCCACAAGCCCACGGCGGGCGCGTACCCGTAGAACACCACCGTCGAGTCCGGGCCGATCCCCGAGCGCGCCACCAGCCGCTCCAGCGCGGCGGTGCCCACGGTGCGGAAGCCGGCATCCTTCAAATCGGTGTAGACGTTCCACAGCACGGCACCGTCGATGTGCCAGTCGTCGTAGGCGGCCGGGCTGACGTCCACTTCGACCACGCGGAGATCGGCGTCGTTGAGGTGCCCGGCCAGCCAGCCCGGGCCGGCCAGCACCCCATCGCCGAGACCTGGCCCTGGCCTGGATGCAGCCTTCTGTGTTGCCGTTTTCATCTGAACCTCCCCGATCTCCGGATGTCTTCGGGAATAGTTCTACGACGGCGCCATTGCTACAACGTTGGCGAAACCTTGGCGTACCGGGGCCAGGCCGGACCCGGCCCGCTGCCGTGTCGCTGAACATGACCGCACTGCCGGACCTGCTTGTCCACGCCAGGACGCTGGCGCACCTTGCGCGTATCACCTCGCGGCCGTTATCCGCTCGATGACCCAAGATGTCGGCGCAGGCAGAACCGGACGATCTGCGCGTGGCGACCAACGCGCACAGCACAATCCCCAACCACGCCGAGTCGGCGATCCGCGCTCGCCGAAAGAAGGCTCCGAGGCGAAGAACCGGAACGCCTTGATCACGGTGTAGTGCATAAATATGCGTAAGCTCGCATAGTTATCCCGGCAAATCTGCACGCTACTTTCGGCAGATGAGGTAAGCCAGGCAGCAGGCCAGCGATCTTGAGCACGAACTCTGAGCTGGCGCGCGACGTGACAGAACATTCGTTCTCGCGCGCCTGGACGACCATCCTGGCCGAGCGCCAGGACGCGCCGAACGGCGGGAGTGGGCGCTCCGAAGACATCGCGGCAGGGTCACGGAGTGTGACGGACTCGCGGGAGCCAAAGGCGCCGGAGCGCCGATTATTTTCATGGCGGCCTGCTTGCAGATTCCGGGACCCAGGCGCGCAGATTATATGTTTTGCGTGCCACCCGGATCCTGGTGGTTAATTCGTCACAGACCGGTGAACTTACCCGGCTCGGGCTACGGGGGGCGCCATGATCCGTGTCCTGTGCCAGCGAATCTGAGCTATTGCCATCGCTTTTGAGCCATATGCAGGTTTCTGCCATCGAACCTCACCCACGCGGACGTCTTCGGCGCGGACCTCCACGATGCGTACCTCAGCGGCGCGGTCCTCGCCCGCGCGGACCTCACCGGCGCCAGGTGGCCAGAAGGCGAGCTAGTGCCGGAGGGCTGGAGACTAGACACCGGCTCCGGCCGACTGGAGAGCAGGCAGGCACTGGTTCTAGGCCAGCAGAGGCGGACTAGGAGAGCGGTGGGCCTCGACTGCCCCGCGCGGGAGGCGGCGGCAACGACGTTATGGGGCCCTCAGTGGCCTGACCAGAGTGCCTCCGCGGGCCCGGGCTATGCGACCCCGGCGGCCGTGCTCGGGGCCTCCGCTCCTACCGGGGTTTCGGCGCGCGGAATGAAGATGGCCGCGACAAGGCCGACCAGGCCCATGCACGCGAGGGCGAGAATGGCGTACCCGTAGGACTGGTGGCCCTCGCCGAGGTCGGCGACCAGGATGGTGCCCGCGATCGCGGTGCCGAGCGATGACCCTAGGTTGGAGATGCTGCGCGACAGCCCGGAGATCTCGCCCTGCAGGTTCTCCGGGAAGGCGGACTGCACGACGTTGACCGAG
Organism: Streptosporangiaceae bacterium; assembly: GCA_052143655.1. Taxonomy (GTDB): domain Bacteria; phylum Actinomycetota; class Actinomycetes; order Streptosporangiales; family Streptosporangiaceae; genus CAVSUR01. The sequence continues at coordinate 3,164 of JBKQSL010000156.1, forward strand.
GGGGTGAGCATGACGCCGACGCCCGCGCCCATCAGGAACAGTCCCG
>JBKQSL010000157.1:0-5906 GCA_052143655.1 Streptosporangiaceae bacterium
AGCCAGCCAGGCCTTTGCCGGTTATGGCCATTCCGGCCGGACGGAGGGACGATTGAGTCCGGCCTATCGCTCCGGGGGAACGGTCGTTGAGCGGTCCCGCCGGGGCGGAGGGAGGGCCGCATGTCCGACATACCTGCCGATCAGAGCCCGGGACCCGCGAGTCCGCCCCGCGCGCCACAAAGTGGCACGCCGCCGCTAGCCGCAGCGGAGAGTCCGCCTCCCGCGCCGCCCGGCGGCACGGCGCCGCTGGCCGCAGGGCATAAGCGATGGAGATGGAAGAAGGTCATCCCACTCGCTGTGCCGCTCCTCCTGGCCGTGATCGGCCTGGCACTGCTGCCTTTCGCCTTCAAGCTGTACCCGCGAACGGCGCACCACTCCGCCCCTCCCTTTCCCACTATAATTGTCGTCTCGTCCGTTCCCTTAGCGAACATCGACTACACGGTATTCCAGCACTCCGCAAAACTGGCCGGGATCGAAATCTCGCTTGAGCTGGCTGGCAATGTCCCGCATGGCGGCACTGTGGCCGTGGTAGAAGTGGACCTGCCGACCGGGGAAATCTTCGCTTGCCCGCAGCAAAAATGCACTAAACACCAATGGACCGGCGAGCTTATTTTCATCAAGCATGACACTGTGAACGCTTTCTTCGGTGTGAGGGCTCCCAGCTTCGGCGTGGTCACCAGCGACAACACCGCGACGACTGCCATCCCGGAAGTTTACTATCACAGCACCGGGAGGCCGTTGTTGTACACCACCTACGGCCTGCCGGCAGCCAACAGCTACGACTGGTCCTCCTACCCAACAGTCATGGTCGGCAAATCCGATGCCGAATGGGAGGAGGCTCTGGTGAAAGGCGACAACATAGGGCGGGCGGCAGTTGGCGTCAACTACGCTGGCCAGGCAGACGACAGCCTCAAGACGTTCATCGCCGGCGCACTGGTCGGCCTCGCCGGCGCAGCAATACTCGCCGCCATCATCGAAGCCGTGCACGTGCACGACTGGGAAGCGCTCCGTGAACTGCGCTCGAAGTAACCAGCCGCCGTGGCCAGCGCTTCGTCAGATAGTCGATCACGGTCGGCGCCCAAGGCCCAGTTTGCCGTTGACACATTCGGCGGGCCGCCAAGCAGGTGCCGCAGTCCATGGCATAAGCAATCGCCCGCCAACCATAACCAGATCAGCAGCCGGCAGTGCGGGTGCATGGCCTCGATGATCATCCGGTACTCGTGAACCGTCATGACCGCTCGCGGCCGGGCGATGTGCTGCTTGATCCGGTGGCCGCGCCACACTTTGCCCGTAACCAGTTCCGCGTCGGTCGCGTCCATCCAGATCGCGCTGCCGAAGCCCTTGATCTTGCGGATCATCGCGCCGGACTTGCTCTCCTCCAGCTTCCTGATGAACGCCCGCACGCTCGCCGGAGTCACGTCCTTCATGGGCGTGCTGCCGAAGGCGGGCAGCAGGTAGTTGCGCAGGACCATCGCCGCGAACACTCGCCCGCTGGGTGAGTAGGAGTGCTCGGCCAGGAACCCCTCGGCGTAACCGGCCAGCGTCAGCTCACCGTTGCTGGACGCGCGGTAGACGGCGACGGGCTTCGGGCTTGAGACGATCACGCCCGCCTCGGCCCGCGCTTTCGCCTTCATCGCCTCGCGCCTCGTGCTGAAGGTTGCGCCCCGCTGCCGGCCGTTCTCCCGCCACATCACCGTGAACCGGCCGTTGCGCTCCCGGATGCTTGCCATAGATCTTGCTCCCGTCGTCGGGCTGTCAACCTAGCCGACGCAGAAGCGTTCGAATAAAGCTCATACTCTTGGGCTACGCTGACAGGCTCTCTTATCGCGGGAGCCTGGTAAGGCTCTGACCTGCGCAAATGTGCGGGTGCCGGAGGCCGTCACGGTGCTGGCAGGCTCCGTTTGCAAGATCAACACCAACAAGGGCCGAGATCAACACAAGCGACGCTGACTGGATGCGGTCGCACCACCGCCGTCGCGACACCCGCTACTGGCCGCCACTGTGACCGGCCGCGGTCCGGAATTCAGCCTCGATCGGCACTTTCACAGCTCACTCCACAGCGACCGCGATATGGCATCCGTCATCTCAGCTCCGGACCGGCTCGATGCGCCGCTCTAGGTCCTGGATTCCGCGCGGAGGCGTCCCGGACGGCGCGCAGCGGCGGCGGCGCCTCGAGGATCGGCTCGGCGACGAGGGCCCGGAAGTCCTCGAGCGTTTCGCGCGCCGGATAGCCGGAGTCACTCACGGCGCGGACCACATCCTCCCGCTGGGAGCGGGGCAGCTCCTCAAGCTGTTCCCGTACCGCGTCGGGACCCCCGATTTCCAGCAGTTCCAGGAGGCTTCCGGCCATCAGCCACGCAGCCTGCGCCGGGCTCACCTCTTCGGGTCTACTGTCCTGCTTCTGCGCGAGGAGAACGACCGGCCCGAGCTCCGGGTCGCGAAGCAGGCTGGCCAGCAACTCGTCCCCCTCCGGCACACCACCGGCGAGAGTCTTCAGCAGCGCCACCCGCCGGGAGAGGAACGGGCAGTCGCGGATCGCCTGCACGAGCGGATCCAGCGAGCCGTCGTGGGCGGCCCGCCAGATGGCGATCTCCTCCGCACCGGCGGCGGGCGTGTAATGCTCAGCGACCGTGCCGAGCAACTCCGCCGGCGAGGCGCTCACGAGCTCGCCGACGAGCGCCGCCTCCCTGCCCTCCGCGAGCATGCGCTGCCGCATCGCGCGGGTGCCCAGCGGAGTGAAGCTCACCAGGCGCCCTGGCGCGGCCAGCTGCTCGCGCGGCCCGGCGGTCCGATTGCCGGTGACCGGATGTTCCGCCGCGAACGGCATCGTGGAGCCCTCGTCCAGGTCGGCCGAGAACACCTTGCCGGCGACACCGTGGGTGGAGGTCACCGCGCCTAGCGCTTCGAAAGCGTCGAAGATGTGCTCCACGTCGTTGGCTACGCGCCCACGCAGGCCCATCTGGCTGATCGGGCGTAGGGAGTCAACATCGAAATGAGCCCGGACCGCATCCCACACGGACTCCGCGAGCCGGGCCACCGGAACCGGCTCCTCCATGCTGTAGATCGCGGCCAGCACGTCGGGCACGATCATGCCATAGAGAAGCCGCACCGGCGAGGGAGGCTCATCCGCCCAGATCGGACGGCAGACGGCGTCGCCGAGATCGAACGCTGCCTCGAACGTGCGCTGCCAGAGGGCCTCGGCGTCGGCGAGCACCGTCCGCGCCTTCGCCACTGGCACCAGGCGCGTGCCCTGCCGCCGGACCAGGCGCGCCTTCTTCGCCCAGTTCACGATCAAGTCCAGGCCTGGGAGCTCGGCGGCGCTGCGGAACCGCAGGCCCTCGTCGCCGGTCCCGAGCAGCGTGATCAGCTCCCGGGCATCCGCGGGCCTGATGTTCCCGGATGGTGTGAGAGCCCGGCCCTTCGGGCCGAGCCATTGCGCGAAGGCACGAAGCTGGCCGGCAAGCTTGCTGCATCCGGCCGCGGCGGCGAGTTCCTCCGCGCGCGGGAGCCGCACCGGGAGCTGGGCGAATTTCCGCGCCTGGCCCGGAACGGGCCGGCCGAGCTGCCGCTCCAGCGCACGCTCCAGCAGACCCTCGTCGAGTACCAGCCGGCCGACCTGGACGTCATTCAGGAAGGCGGTCAGCGCCTCGGGATCACCGATGTCAATGCCGCGGTGCTGGGCTGACAGCAGCACGGTCTTCGCCATCCCGTACCGCTCCTGGTCGCCGATCGCGTCGGCGAACTCCTTCGCGGCGGCGTCGATGGCGGACGCGTTCTCCTCGGTGGCAGCGCCCCGCGGATCGCGCAGCCCGTGAGCGTCCAGGTAGCGCAGCAGGGTGCGCAGCGTCTCGGGCGCCTCCAGCAGGTCTTCCTCGGGTGCCGTGACCTTTTCCGGGATCCACTCCAGCAGCGTCCGGCGTACCTGCGCGGGGGTCCAGTAGCCGAGCCGTCCGTCCGAGCTGAAGTGCCGCGAATCAAGCAGGGCTTCGGCCAGCGGAGGCGACATCACCAGGCCATTCGCCCCAGCCCAGGCCTCGCACCGCCGGACCAGCAGCTCACGGGCACCGAGGTAGGCATCGGTCTCCTCGATGTCGTAATACGTACGCACCCCTCGACCCTAGCCATCCGGGCACGCAGCGCGGCGGTGAACGCCGCGTCCGCCTGAGGTGACGCGCCTGGGGCGGGCCACCAGCGCTGCCCGAACGCGTGAACGGGTGCCAGCGCCCGTCGGGACCGTGGCGGACCTGGACACCACTCACCGTCTCGGTGACGATCCCGTCCGCGGCATCGAGTTCCGCCGTCACCGCGTGGCGGGAGGCCGTGACGGTAAAGGCCAGGTCGGTGATTTCACCGACTTGGGCACGTTCGTTGAGTTCGGTGAGCGGGTGCCGGGCGGCGCGGTCACCTCGGTCTCGTCGGCTAGCGGTGACATGAGGCTGGTCAGCAGCGCGAGTGCGGCGGCGCGTGCGGCTTGGTGGTGGCGGCGCGGCCGGGAGGACCCACATGGGTACCTTCCTGGATCCAGTCGTGGCGCGGGAGGACCGCGACGACGACGCCGTCGGTGATCGTCACATACGTCTCCCGCACCGTCGTCGCGGGGACGGACCGGGTCTGGCACGCGGCCTTCAGGGCGGCGAAGAAGTCGTCCGGGGTGAGGGCCGTCCAGTCCGTGATGTCGCGGCCTTCGCCTTGTTCCGTGGCGACCACGCCGGAAGGGGGGCATGGTGCCGCCGGTCCCTCATGCGGGCCGCGGGGTCCGCAGGGCTGGGAAGGCGAGGTAATGCGGGCACCAGAAAATTATGCCGGCTCGCGGCGCGTCCGCGGGGGGCGGTGCCGGGTATCCGCTCGTGACAGGAGAGCCTCCGGATCATGTCGTCGTCGGTAAGGTCAGACGCGTGGAAGAAGCCGGACTTCATGACATTGCCCGGCTGGCGCGAGACTGCGCCGTCATGACCCAGGCGGTCGCGCTGAGCCGGTGGATCACCGATACCGGGCCGCGCCCGATCACCCCGCGGCAGGTGCTCCGCAAGCCCGACCTGCCGTCCGCCGCCGAGGCGATCGGCGTCTCGCTGCCTACGCGCCTGCGCACCGCAGCGGACGTCCCGGCGCTGCACCGGCCCTGGTGCCTCGCGCTGGCCACGGGACTGCTGCGGGTCGATGACGGGACCGTGAGCGCCGGCCCGGCGACTGGCTGCTGGCCGCCCGCAGACGCCGAAGTCCTGTCCGCCTGGTCTGCCAGCCTGAGCGCCAGTTGCGCCGCCGAGGCTGGTCTCGATCAGGACGAGCACGAAGAGGCTGTGGGCGACGTACTCGCGCTGCTCAGCGTACTTCAGGATGCGCGGGTGCCCGCTGGCCGAGCGCTTGTGCAGGCGGTGCGGGCCGCAGCGCGTGACCTGTACGACGAGTTCGGCCTGGACACGTCGTTCAGCTGGGCGGCGGACGAGGGGTTGCTGACAAAGACCGCCGCGAGGCTCGCATCGTTCGGCGCGGTCAGCGGGAATGACGTGCTGGTCGGCGGCTGCGTAGTCACCCCGTTGGGCCGGTGGGCAGCGGATCGGCTGCGGGCCGCGCTGACCGGCCCGGGGCAGGATCTCACCGCCGCGGAACTGGTCGCGCACCTGGCGAGCTGCGTCGAGGACGACCGGGACGAGCAGGCCTGGGACTGGCTAGACGCCCAGTCCGATCCGGCGGACGCCGCGCGACGGCTCCTCCAAGTCGGCTCATTGATGGAGCCCCGGCTGCGCTGGATCGCCGCCGAGGTGGTCGGACTGCTGGGCAAAGACGCTCTGCCCGCGTGGCGGGAGATGACGGGGGTTCCCGGTATCGGACCGCACGCGCGGTACGCGCTGTACCAGATGGACGCCGGGCCGGAGCCCAGTGATGCGGAGTGGCTGTGGCTCGCGGTC
>JBKQSL010000158.1:0-12275 GCA_052143655.1 Streptosporangiaceae bacterium
ACTGGAGATCGTGGAGACGGGCCAGTTCATCGGCTACACCGGGCTCAACCCGATGCCGGCGGGCGTGCCGGGCGCGGGCGGCATGGAGATCGGCTGGCGGCTGGACCGGCACGCCTGGCACCGCGGCCACGCGACCGAGGCCGCCCGGGCCGTGCTCGCGGTGGCGTTCAGCGAGATCGGCCTGCCCGAGGTCTGGTCCACGACCGCCGTGCTCAACGAGCCGTCGCAGGCCGTCATGCGCCGGATCGGGCTGGCTGAGGTCGCCCGATTCGACCATCCGAAGATCGACGAGGGCCATCCGCTGCGACCGCACGTGACCTATTACCTGGCCAGCGCCGCCACCGGCAAGGGCCAGGCCTGCACCCGGGCGGCGGAGGCGGCCATCGCCGAGACGGTCCGCGGGTGGACGGCGACGCTGGGGGAGCAGCACCTGCGCGCGCTCACGGCGGACCTGCTGCGCCTGGCGCCCGGCGGCCCGCTGCGTCCCACGTGGTGACCACCGGGCTGCGGGCAGCCAGGCCGGGGTGGCTGCGGTGAGGCCGGTGCCCGAGCCAGTCCGCATTGACCCGCGCCGCCGGGCACGTGGCGCTGGCCCGGCCGCGGAGATCTGGGCCCGGCACCTGCGCGCACCCGGCAGCGAGGTGCTGTGCGTGGCGCAGCTGTTCACTGCCCGGCACGCACGAGGAAGCGGAACGGGCGGCCGGCTGCTGGCCACCGCCCTGGTGCGGGCCAGGGCCCGGGGAGCTGCCGCGGTGCTGGAGGTCATCACGCTGAACCAGGACGCCATCGCGCTGTACCGGGTGCGCGGGTGGCGGCAGGTCGGCTCGGTCAGCTACGACTGGCTGCCGCCGGGCGAGCAGTCGCTGCTGTTCGTCGCCCCGGAGCCCGCAAGCCGCTGCCTGTCCCGGGCCGGGCTAGCCGCTGGCCTGGCCGGGCGCCGGCGGCCAGGCCAGGTCGGCGGGCTGCTGCGCCTGCGGCCGCCCGAGGGCCAGGTCGGCCAGCGGGATGGTCGCGCTCGCCGCGCCGCGGGGGAGCACAGTGACCAGGCCCGCAGTGAGGTCGGTGGCGAACGTGCACAGGGTGCCGACCGTGCCGCCGCCGACGGGGTCGGCCCGGACCCCGGCCGGCAGCGGCCCGGCGGTGAGGAAGCCGGCCAGCCAGGCGGCGTCCGGCTCGCTGTCTGGTGCCGGCAGCGCCTGCAGGAACTCTCCGCGCGCCGCGCTGATCCCGCCCGGCTCGGCGTCCGCGCCGGGCACCAGCCGGCCGTGATTGGTGTGCCAGTCCAGCGGCCCGGCCGGGCCCACATCGCGCACGCCGAAGTCCCCGGCCACCGTCTCGGCGATGACCACCCGTCCGGCCCGGTCGCCGATCACGTAGGCGAAGCCGCCCGCCGGCGGATTCCGGCGCAGGTAGACCAGCGCCTCGCCGGCCGTGGCCGGGCCCGCCCGCTGCAGCCCGCGGGCGACGATGTGCCGTCCCGCGCCGGAGCCGGGCGCGGCGACGGGCAGGTGGTCGATGCCCCATACCACGCCGGGCCCGGCCACGGTGAAGGCCGTGCTCGGCACGAACCCCGGCTTGCAGAACGCGGTGACCGGCGCCAGGCCATCCAGCAGCAAAGTGAGCAGGAGGCAGCGGCCGTCGAAGAAGACCTCGTCGTCCTCGTTGTGCGCGAGCAGCGCCCGCTCGTTGCGCCATGCGAGATCGCTGCACCCGGCGCCGGCATCCTCGCCCGCTGCCTCGCTGCCGGGCACGGGACCGGGCCGGGCGCCGGACGCCGCGCCGATATCCCCGCGGAAGTTCAGCAGGGCCAGGTCGGCGAGCGGCACGCCGGCCCCGCTGGCCATCGCGGCGAGCTCGGCCCACACTTCCGGGTAGCCCGCCTGGCTGGCCGTCATCGCGGCGTCCAGTGCCCGGGCACCCGGCGCGGCGGCTGCCTGCTGCCGCAGCCGCTCCAGGCCGGGCATGTCCGCGACGACGGCCCGGATGTCCCCGGCGAGGTGGCCGCCCACGGCGCGGAACGCCTCCTCGGCGCTGCCGCGGGCCACGAGCCACGGCAGCGCGCCGAGCCGCTGCTCCGTCAGCGTAGCCATCATCCGGCCTCCCGTGCGCTCGATCTGGCCCCGTCGATCCGGTCCTGGCCCGTCACTGACGCTAGCGCGGGACGAGCCGGCGGCCGCCACAGCATCCGGCCCGGGATCGCCACGGCCGGCCCCGCCCCGCAGCTGACGCCGGCCTGAGCAGGCACGCAATTGAGCAGGCACGCGGCGCGGCTGGCTACGGTAATGGCATGGCAGATCTCGGGAGCCACCGCTATGTCAGCATCACCACCTATCGGCGGGACGGCACGCCGGTGGCGACGCCGGTCTGGATCGTCCCGCACGACGGGCACCTGTACGTGTGGACCAGCGCGCGGAGCGGCAAGGTCAAGCGGATCCGGAATAGCCCGCGGGTGGCCGTCGCCGCCTGCACCATGCAGGGCACGGTGACCGGCCCGGCTGAGGAGGGCACCGCGGTGATCCTGCCCGACGCCGACCAGCCCGAGATCTGGCGCGCGCTGGCGGCCAAGTACGGGCTGCAGCTGCAGGTGATCCAGTTCGCCGAGCGGCTGGCCGGGGCACTGCGCCGCCGCGGCGGCACCCCGGACGACCGGGTCTACCTGGAGCTGACCATCCCGGCTGCCTAGCGGAGGAGCCGGGGGCGCACAGCGCGCCATTCCCTGGCCATGTCGGCGAGGTGCTGCAGCGCGGGTGAGTCCTGCCCGAGCTTGGCCGCGATGAGGCCGGCGGCGGCGGAGAGGCCGGCGCTCGGCTCAGGCACTTCGGCCTGCATATCGGGGTGCTGGGTGACCCAGTCGAGTGCTCGCGCGGCGAGCTGTTCCAGCCGGGGATCGGCGGGGTCCCAGTCGCGGGCCTGGTCGAAGGCGAGGTAGAGGCGCTGGAAGTCAGGGTCGTCGAGCGCGGCTTTCTTCTGGCCGGCCCATCCTGCGGCGAGCTCCGGGGAGAGGGCGGAGAGCAGGATCCAGCCGTCACGCTCCATCCGCACGCTCTGCTCGCTGACGCCCATGGCCCGCATCCGCTCCAGGATGTCCACGATGCCGTCGGCCAGGAACAGCCGTTCCCCCTGGGCGAGCTGGGCAACCCGGCGCCGGTGCTGCTGCAGCTGCCGGATCTTGGCCGCCAGCGCGCGGCCGATGTCGGTAACGGCTTCGCTGAACTCCGCCGGCTCGGCGCCGAGCAGCTGGCCGATACGGGCAAGCGGGACGCCGGCGTCGGCGAGGGTCTTGATGCGGATCAGGTCCACGACGGCCTGAGCGTCGTAGCGGCGGTACCCGGAAGCGTCTCTGGCCGGCTCGGGGAGCAGCCCGAGTGCGTGATAGTGCCGGATGGCTCGCACAGTGACGCCGACGTGAGCGGCGAGCTGGCCGATGGTGAGCGACGAGGGACTCATCGGCGAGGTCACCATGTCGCTGGCACCGGTCATGCTGACCGCGGCGGGAGCTGGTCGTAGCGGGCGCGGGCCCCCAGGTAGCCGGCCAGGCTGAGGGCCACGCACCAGGCCGCGGCGATCACGGCGCTGCTGCCGATCGGGGTGCCGGCGAGCAGTCCGCGCAGCGTGTCGATCATCGGGGTGAACGGCTGGTGGGCGGCGAACCAGCCGACCCCCGCGGGCATCGAGTCAGCGGGCACGAAGGCGTTGCTCACGAACGGCAGCACCACCAGGATGAGCGCCAGGCTGTTGGCGCCCGACGGGGTCCTGGCGAGCAGCCCGAAGGCGACGGTAACCCAGGTGAGGGCGATGCTGACCATGGCGAACACGCCGGCGACGGCGACCCATTCGAGCGCGGTGGCAGTCGGCCGCAGCCCGAGCCCGAAGGCGACAGCGACCACGAAGGCGCCGCTGATCAGGGTGCGCAGCAGGCTGCCGAGGACCTGGCCGGTCAGCACGGCAGCCCGGGTGACGGCCATGGTCCGCAGCCGGGTGATGATGCCCTCGGCCATGTCCGTGACCACGTTCAGCGCGGTTGCCTCGGCGGCGGACGCCGCGGTCATCAGCAGGATGCCGGGGGCCAGGTAGTCGATGTAGCTCCCGGCGTGCGGGGTGACCGCGGCGAGGCCGGCGTGCAGGGTGCGGCCGAACACCCCGTCAAAGAGCAGCAGGAACAGGACCGGCACGATGATGCCGCTGACCGTCATCGCCGGGTACCGCAGCGAGTGGCGAAGGTCGCGGCGGAACATGGTGGCCGAGTCCCGCACCACCCAGGTGACCGCGCTCATCGCGCTCCCTCCCCGACGGCGTGCTCAGCAGGATCGCTGCGACCGGTGAGCGCGAAGAACACGTCATCGAGATCCGCCGTGTGCACGGATACCGACTCCACAGCCACGCGGTGATCGTCGAGCCGGTCCAGCAGCGTGCGCAGGGCGCCCACGCTGCCCCCGGTCGGAACCCGCACGACCAGGGCATCTCTATCAAGCGTGGTGTTCTCGGCGTCGACGAGGCGGGCCGCCGCGTCGAGGGCGGCCGCGTCGGGCAGCCGCAGCTCGACATGCCCGCCGGGGATGACCCGCTTCAGCTCGGCCGGGGTCCCCTCGCCGACCAGCCGCCCATCGTCGAGCACGGCGATGCGATCCGCCAGGTGGTCGGCTTCCTCCAGGTACTGGGTGGTCAGGAAGATCGTCACGCCGGAGGCGGACAGCTCCCGGACGATCTCCCACATGGTCCGGCGGCTGCGCGGGTCCAGCCCGGTGGTCGGCTCGTCCAGGAAGATGATCGAGGGCTCGCCGATCAGGGTCATGGCCAGGTCCAGCCTGCGGCGCATGCCCCCCGAGTAGGTGACCGCCGGCTTGCCGCCCGCGCCTGCCAGGTCGAAGCGCTCCAGCAGCTCGATGGCCCGGCGGCGCCCGTCACTGCGGGACAGACGGCCGAGGTCCGCCATCAGGAGCAGGTTCTCCTCGCCGGTGAGCACGTTGTCGACCGCCGAGAACTGCCCGGTCACCCCGATGGCCCGGCGGACCAGGCCTGCTTCCCGGCGCGCGTCATGGCCGCCCACCCGGACCGTCCCGCCGTCGCACGGGAGAATGGTGGACAGCACCCACACCGTCGTGGTCTTCCCCGAGCCGTTGGGGCCGATCAGGGCGAAGACGCTGCCCTCGGCGACCGCGAGGTCGACCCCATCGAGCACCACGTGATCACCGAAGGACTTGCGCAAGCCCAGGACTTCGATCGCCAGGTTGGTCATGCATGCATCTTCCAACCCTGACGCAGCGTCAATGTCAAGCCGCCGGGAAGCCCGATGCTCCCGTCGGTTGCGCCCGCTCGTCCGGGCTGCGCTGCTGTCCGGCTAGGCGGGACTTCCCTTGATCAGGATGCTGAGGCCCGGGCAATCACGCCCGTCCGGCCGGCGCCGCGGCGGGATCGGATGCCTGGCCTGCCGCCCGGATGCTGAGAACCACCACCAGCGGCCAGAGAGCCTGTACCTCGCCGAGGATCCGCTCGGCCAGGCCAGCCGCGCCGAGCCCGCCGATCAGCTCGGCGCCAAACCAGATCAGCAGGGCGGCCATCACCGCGGCGGCGATGCCGCCGACCGCGGGCCGCAGTCCGCACGGCACGCTGGCCCCCCGCCTGGAGCTGCCGAGCGGCCAGGTCGTCAGGGCCACGAACCCGGCCGTCGCCCAGAGCATGTGGGCCAGCGAGCCGGGGGCCCCGGCCGTCTCCGGGCTCGCCGCGACCAGCAGGCCGGCGATGCCGCCCGCCACCAGGATGATCCGCCCGGCCGCCGCGACAGGCCTCAGCGCCAGCCCGGTCAGGACATCGCAGGCTCCCACCATGATGAGCGCGAGGGTCATCACCCAGCGGTCAGTGGCGCCGCGCGCCGCCAGCGAGCTGATGGTCCTGGCCACCGAGTCGAACGAGCCCGGCTGGAGGCGCGCGGCTATCACCCACCCGCAGGCCAGGAACACCGGGGCCGCAGCGGATGAGAGCACACCCCACCACGGCACACCCCGCACGACCATCACAGTAGCCAGTTCCGCGCCGTGGCCTCGCCCGCGCCTGCGGCCGCAGCCCGGCTCCCGCCGCCAGCTGGCAGGATTGGGTACCTCATCGGCCCGGACCCCGGAGGACCCCGACATGGCCCGCACGACCATCGATGACCTGCTCGCCGACGCCCGGCGCGACCTGGACCGGCCCGGCCCGCAGCAGGCGGAGGCGGCCATGCGCCGCGGGGCGGCGATCATCGACATCCGGACCGAGTCGCAGATCGCGCAGGACGGCCGGGTGCCGGGCGCCCTGCTGATCGCGCGGAACGTGCTGGAGTGGCGGCTCGATCCCGACAGCGGCCACCGGCACCCGGACGCTCCCCAGCTCGGCGACGAGGTGATCATCATGTGCGACGCGGGCTACCAGTCGAGCCTGGCCGCGGCCACCCTGCGCCAGCTTGGCTTCAGCCGCGCCACTGACCTGAACGGCGGCTTCCAGGCCTGGCGCTCCGCCGGGCTGCCGGTGCAGCAGCCGGCTGCGGGGGACTGACCGGCTCAGGAGACTGACCAGCCGGGGGACCGGCCGGGCCGGGAGTCAGTACCAGATCGCGATCGGCCAGCCCGCGTCGCTGGGCCGGGGGGATCCGGCAGGCAGGCCGGCCGGCCGGATCAGCCGAGGGAGACAGCGACCTTCTCCAGGTGATCCAGGGCCTCCTGCATGCCGCCCTCCATGCCGGAGTTGACGTGGGCGTCTCGATGCGCCTGAGCCGAATGCTGCACCAGGATGGTCAGGGTCGTGCCGCCGTCGCAGTCGGCGAAGGTCACCGTGCTGACCGCCCCGGCGTCCGGCATGCCCTCGAAGACCTCGGTGGCGACGATGCGCTCGGCCGGGACGATCTCCCGGTACTCGCCGTGGAAGGCCACCTCGAACCCGGCGTCCGCCCGCATCACATATCGCCACCGGCCGCCGACCCGCAGGTCCACCTCGGCGCTGGTGACCTCGCCCCGCTCGCCGGCCCACCACCGCCGGATCAGCTCCGGGGTGGTCCAGGCCCGGTAGACCAGGTGCCGCGGCGCGGCGAAGTCCCGGGTGATCATGATCTGGGTGTCGCCCGGCAGCGTCACGACTGCCGTCCCGCTACTGGTCATGGTCATCGTCCTCTCCGTCCTGTTCCTGCTCCTGCTCCGTGAGCTCCGCGAGTACGGCGTCGAGCCGGCCGAAGCGCTCCGACCAGAACTGCTCGTATCCCCGCACCCAGTCGTAGATGGGCCGCAGGGGCGCGCTGTCGAGCCGGTACAGCCGCTGGCGCCCGGCCTCGCGCACCTGCGCGAGGCCGACCTCGCGCAGGACCCGCAAGTGCTTGGAGACCTGCGGCTGCGCCAGGCCGGTCGCGATGACCAGGTCCGTCACCGACAGCTCGCGGCCGGCCAGCACATCGAGGATCTGCCGCCGCCGCGGCTCGGCGACCGCGTTGAACGCGTCCGCCGTCGTCGCCGCTCGTGCCATGCTCACAACGTATACCTATATCAGCATGTATTCAAGGGCTGCGGCCCGGCCAGTAGGATCATCGGCTATGCCGGCGCCGAGTACCTGCCCCCGGGCCGGGACGCCGCCGCATCGCAGCCGCTGACCGCCCGACTGCGGGCGGCGCTGGCGCAGGCTGGCGCGCCGGTCCGGCCGGCGTGTCATGGACCATCGACACCCCGTACCGGGAGGCGGACCGCCCGGGGCTGGCCGGGACGCGGCCATCGCCGAGGCGGTCCGGCTCAGCGGCGGCGGCGCTCCCGCCGTGTACCCGTCGCGGTGAGGCGGCGGCGCGCAGCTCAGAGTTCTGGGATGCGCGCCGCCATTCCCGTCCGGAATCGTGCGTCGCTGCCCACGAAGTAGCAGACGAGGACCTAATCTCGCCTCAGTAGGCGGGCGCTGCCAGGGGGCGGCGGGGGGTCGCCTGAGACGAACGGGCCGGGTTCATGAGCAACGCAGTCCGCTTTCTGGCGCAGCACGGGGGCACGGGCCGCGCCCGGCCGCATCGCGTGACCTGGCCTGCGCTGACGTTAGCCACCGCGGTCGGCGTCGCGTCCTGCTCAGTCGCGGCCGCGGGCGGCCGGCCGGCGCATCTGCGGTCCGCGGCGTGCGTCCGCCGTCCCGCGGTGGTCACGTCGGTGCTGGGCGGCCCGCCGCAGGCTGTAGCCGCCGGACTGACCCGGCTGCTGTTCAGCTGCGCGCCGGTCGTGGTGGTCGCCGCGGACCGGCGCGCCGACCTGCCCGGCGCGGTAGCCGACGCGGCCCGGGCGCATGCGCCGCTGCTGCTCGCCGGCCCGCCGGATACGGCGGGGCCAGGCGCCGGCCCGCCGACCACGGCCGCGCAGTCCGCGGACCTGCTGCCCGGCGCGCTGCGGGCGCAGATCCGGGCACTGGATCCGCGCGCGGTGCTCGCCGCGGGGATCCCTGCGGGCGCGCTCGCGGCCCAGCTGCCCCGGATCCGGGTCGTCACCAGCCCGGCCCGCCTGCCCAGGACGACCGCGGCCGCGCCACTGGCCCGGGTGACGGTGCTGGTGCACCGCAGGCCGTCCGCCGCGGTGCTCGCGGCGTCGGCTACCGCGCGGGCGGCCGGCGCGCTGGTGGTCACCGTGCGCGGGGACGACCCGCGAGCAGACCCGGCGGCCATCACCGCCCTGGCGGCGGCCCAGCCGCGGCAGGTGCTCGCCGTCGGGGGCGGCTTCGGCCCGGCGGCCCGGCTGGCCGCCCGGGTCGCCGTCGCGGCGACCGGCGTGCAGCTGCCGGGCGGCGGCCAGATCGTGGTCCCGATGCACCGGCTCGTCGCGCTCTACGGCCACCCGGGCGCGCCTTCCCTCGGTGCCCTGGGCGAGCAGGACCTGCAGGCCAGCATCGCCCGGGCCCGGGCAATGGCCCGGCCGTACCGGGCGCTCAGCCGGGTGCCGGTGATCCCCGCGTTCGAGATCATCGCGACGGTCGCCGGCGCGTTCCCCGGACCGGACAACGACTACTCCTACGCCTCCAGCGCGGCCTCGCTGCGGCCGTGGGTGCGGGCGGCCACGGCCGCGGGCATGTACGTGGTCCTGGACCTGCAGCCAGGCCGGGCGAGCCTGCTCACCCAGGCGAAGTGGTACCGGTCGCTGCTGACCCGGCCCAATGTCGGGCTGGCGCTGGACCCGGAATGGAAGCTGCAGCCGGGCCAGCTGCCGCTGCGCCAGATCGGCAGCGTGCGCATCGGCGAGGTGAACTCGGTGATCCGCTGGCTGGCCCGGCTCACCGCGCGCCATCACCTGCCGCAGAAGCTGCTGGTGCTGCACCAGTTCCGGCTGTCGATGATCCTCGGGGAGAGCCGGCTGGACACCCGCTACGACGACCTGGCGATCGTGATCCACATGGACGGCCAGGGCACGCCCGGGGACAAGGAGCAGACCTGGAACGCCGTCACCGGTGCGGCCCCGCCGGGGGTGTTCTTCGGCTGGAAGAACTTCCTCGTCAAGGATCGCCCGATGCTGACCCCGCAGCAGACGATGGCGCATGCCCCGCAGCCGGTGATGATCTCCTACCAGTGACCCGGGCCCGGCCCCGGGGACCGGTTACGGCACTCCGGCCAGGCGGAGCAGCGCTGTGGTCACCGCGGCCGCGATGACCACGAACGGGAACGGCACCCGCCGCACGGCCAGGAACCCGCCGACCAGGACGCCGCCCGGGCGGGCCCAGCCAGCGAACCCGTGCCCCGCGGTGAGCGCGCCGGTCGCCGCCAGCGCCGTCAGCAGCACGGCCGCGGCCACCGCCAGCAGCCGCTGCAGCCGGTCCGGGAGCCGCACCCGGCCGTGCAGCACCGGCCCGGCCAGCCGGAACGCGTACGTTCCCGCGGCCAGGCAGACGATCGCGAGCAGGGACATCAGCGCACCTCCGGAGCGGGCAGCTCGCCGGAGGCCGGGACGGCGGAGGCCCTGGGCCGCCGGGCCAGCAGCAGGCCGGCCAGGGCCAGCAGCACCGGCAGGCCGGCCGGCAGGAACGGGGTGGCGGCCACCGCGATCACGGCTCCGGCCAGGGCCGCGTACCGGGTGCCGCGATCGGCGAGGGCCGGCAGCACCAGCGCCAGCAGCACGGTGGGGAACGCAGCGTCCAGCCCGAGTGCGCTGGTGTTGCGCAGCGCGGTGCCGGCGACCGCGCCGAGCACCACCGCCACGTTCCACCAGGCGAACAGGCCGACTCCGCAGGCCCAGAACGCGGCCCGGCGCCGCTGCGGGCTGTCCTGGCGCAGGGTGAACGCAACGCTCTCATCGGTGATCACCTGCGCGCCCGCCAGGCGGGTGAGCCAGCTGCCGTGGACCGCGTCCGCGACGGCGAAGCTGTAGGGCAGCAGCCGGGCGTTCAGGATGAGCCCGGCCGCGACGGCGGCGACCGCGCTGCCTCCAGCCAGCATCACGCCAGCCGCGGCGAACTGGGCGCCGCCGGCGAAGACCAGCAGCGACATGGTGATCGGCACCCACAGATGCAGGCCTCCCGATACCGTGATGGCCCCGAACGAGGCCCCCACGATCGCGTCAGCGAGGCATACCAGGGCGATGGCGCGGAGGGTCGCGCGGTCAAGTGTTCGCCAGATCGAACGCATGTCCACTACAGTGAACGAGGCAAGTTCGTTCGTCAAGCCGAACGCAAGGACTTCTGGAGAGAACAGTGAGTAACGGCGCACCGAACGCGGAAGCGATGTCCTCGCCCGCCCTGATCTCGCTGATCGCGGCCGCCCTCCGGCGCGAGCGGGACCGGGCCGGGCTGTCCCTCACCGAGCTGGCCCGGCGGGCGAGCATCGCGAAGTCCACCCTCTCCCAGCTCGAATCGGGCACCGGCAACCCGAGCGTGGAGACCCTGTGGGCGCTCGCGGTAGCGCTCGGCCTGCCGTTCAGCCGGCTGGTCGACGCGCCGCGGCCAGCCGTCCGGGTGATCCGCGCCGGGGAGGGACCGGTCACTTACTCCGAGCAGGCCAGCTACTCGGCGACCCTGCTGGCCTCCTGCCCGCCGGGCGCCCGCCGCGATATCTACCGCATCCAGGCGCAGCCCGGCGAGCCGCGGCGGTCGGACCCGCACGCGCCGGGAACCACCGAGCACGTCGCGCTGTCAGCCGGCCGCGCCCTCGTCGGGCCGCCGGCCGACCCGACGGAGATCTGCCCCGGTGACTACATCGCCTATCCCGGCGACGCCCCGCACATCTTCCGCGCCCTGGAGCCCGGTACCTCCGCCGTCATGATCATGGAATACACCTGATCGCCGCCGGGCGGCGGGCGGCCCGGTAGCAGCCGGCCCGGCCTGCGTAGGGTAGGTCCATGGTGGACGACATCGAGGACCCGCGGCGGTCCGAACCCCCGTTCATCCTCGGCGAGCGGCA
The DNA here is from genome assembly GCA_052143655.1 of Streptosporangiaceae bacterium. GTDB lineage: Bacteria > Actinomycetota > Actinomycetes > Streptosporangiales > Streptosporangiaceae > CAVSUR01. The sequence goes on from JBKQSL010000158.1 coordinate 11,363, forward strand.
GATGCTCGAGCAGTGGCTCGAGTACCACCGGATGACGCTGCAGATCAAGTGCGAGGGCCTGGACGACGCCGGGCGCAAGAGCCGGCCGGTGCCGACGTCGAACCTGTCCCTGCACGGACTGGTCCGGCACATGGGCGAAGTCGAGCGCCACTGGTTCCGCCGGGTCCTGCTGCGCGCGCCGGACACCCCGCCGATCTGGTACCAGCCCGGCGTCGAGGACAGCGACCTGCTCCCGCTGGACGACGCCGACTGGGCGGCCGACCTGGCGGCCTGGCAGGCGGAGTGCGAGGCCAGCCGGCGCACCGCGGCCGCGCACTCGCTCGACGACACCGGCCTGCGGTTCGGCCGGCCCTGCTCGCTGCGCTGGATCTACGTGCACATGATCGAGGAGTACGCGCGGCACAACGGGCACGCCGACCTGATCAGGGAGCTGACCGACGGAAGCGTCGGCTGCTAGGCCGCCGGGTACATCACCGGCATGACAGGCAGCCAGCTCCGCCAGTCCGGGGCACGGTGCCGGCAATCCGGCGGCTCCCGGTGAAGGGCGACCGGGTCGAGATCGTGGTCGACGCGGGCGGTGAGATCCGGACCTATGAGGTCGTCGCCACCCGGGCAGGCCGCCGGGTGGAGGTAGTGAACCGGCGCGGCCTGATCGAGGTCAGTGAGCTGACCCGGGGCGGTACCGCGGTCCGCACCGCCCGGTTCCTGGCGAGCCGGGTGATCGCGCTGGTCGAGCACCCCGCGCCCGCGCGCCGGGCCGACAGCCGCGACCGGCCGTCCGGCGGCCGGGCTGGCCGGTCGGCTGAGCCGCGGGCTGGCAGCTGAGCCCGCGGGCTAGCGCAGCGCCGCGGCCTGGTTCGCCAGCCACTCGCGCGTCTGGTCCAGGCCTGCCGGGATGTCCGCCAGGTCCGCA
>JBKQSL010000159.1:0-31174 GCA_052143655.1 Streptosporangiaceae bacterium
GTGCACTTCTGGTTCTCAGCCAGCGCTGCGCCAATCGACAGCCGGCGCTGAGGTTAGCCGCGGCCGAGCGGGTAAGCGGAGGGGCATGTTTCTCGCGGTCACCCTGCTCGCGGCGCTGCTGACCGGCGTCGGCTTCGTGCTGCAGCAGCGCGCCGCGGAAGAGGTGCCGAAGACTCATTTCCTGCACCTGCGGCTGATCCTGGAGCTGCTGCGAAAACCACGCTGGCTGGCCGGGATGGCGGCCATGGTCGGGGGCGAGCTGCTGTCCGCATGGGGAGTCGGCCACGTCAACCTGTCCCTGGCTGAGCCGCTGCTCACGTCCAGCATGCTGTTCGCGCTGATCCTGGCAGTGCCGTTGTCCGGCGAACCGCTGCGGCGCTCGGAGATCGCCGGCGCGCTGCTGCTCGGCGCCGGCGTCACCGTGCTGTCACTGGCGCAGACCGTGCAGACCGGGCCGGTGCTGCGCTTCGGCTCGCCCGGGTACTGGTGGGCGGCCGCGGTGATCGCGGTGATCGCGGCAGGCTTCGTGCAGCTGGGCCGCCGGGCCGCCGGCAACCAGCGGGCGATCTGGACCGGAGCGGGCTGCGGGCTGCTGTTCGGCATCTCCGACGCGCTGACCCGCACTACCGTGCAGACCCTGGATGGCGCCCACATCCTGTCGCTGCTGACCAGCTGGCCGGCGTACTCGGTGGCCGCCGCGTCGGTCATCGGAATCTGGCTGATGGAAAGCGCGTTCAACGCCGGGCCGCTGCACGCCTCATTGCCTGCGATTACGGCGGGCGAGCCGATCGCCGGAATGGCGCTCGGCGTGGTCGTCTTCGGCGACAAGGTGCCCGTCTCCCCCGCCTGGCTGGGCCTGCAGGCGGCCGGGCTGGCCGCCATGATCATCGGTGTCGTGGTGGTCGCGCGAGCCCCCCGCTTCGCGGACCTGCGCCGGGTGGTGCCGCATCAGCACCGGGACAGCCGGGCTCAGCCGCCGCCAGCCGCGCCGGGGGAGGCCCGGGCGAAGGCCGCACCGCCGGCAGCCCAGGGCCGCCGCCTGGCCGCCCACCGGCCCGGTCCCGAAGCTGGCTCGGGCCGCTAGCCGGCGGGTCGGCGGGGCCCGGCCGGGTCAGCGCGGATTGCTGCAGGTGCGGCCCCTGGTGCGAACCCGCGGGCGGGCCTGCTGCGCCGCGACCGCGCCGGCTGCCCGGATCAGCACGCGAGCGCGGCAGATGCCCGGTTTGATCCCATTGGCCCGGCGCGGGAGCCGTGCCGGGTCTAAGCTGCGCTCCGTGACGTCGGCGCCTGACATTCCCGGCTATCAGGTCACCGCGGCGGGCCGGCTGTCCGGGCATCCGTACGTCATCGAGGTCTACGACGCGGGCACGCTTCGCGACGGCCGCCCGTTCCTGGCGATGGAACTGTGCCCGGCCGGCTCGCTGGACAGCCTCGTGCGCGCGCACGGCCAGATGACCGGGGCGCAGGTGCGCGACATCGGGATCAGGATCGCGGACGCACTCGCCGCCGCGCACGGCGCCGGGGTGCTGCACCGCGATATCAAGCCGGGCAACATCCTGGTCAACCGGTACGGGATGGTGGGCCTGGCCGATTTCGGGCTGGCTTCGATCCTGGCTCCCGAGGGCGAGCTCACGGTGACTCGGGAGACACTCACCCCGGCGTACGCGTCGCCGGAGAGCCTCCGGCTGGCCGAACCGACAGTGGCCGGGGACATCTACTCGCTCGCCGCGACGCTCTACGCGCTGCTGGCCGGCCGCCCGCCCCGCTTCCCGGCTGACTCGCAGCCACGCAGCCTCGCCGAGATCCTCGCGCTGCACGCCCAGCCGATCGAGGATGTGCCCGGTGCGCAGCCAGAACTGATGACCGTGCTGCACTGGGGCCTCGCGGCAGACCCGGCCGACCGGCCGCCTACGGCCGCGGCGCTGCGCGACGCCCTGGCCGCCGTGCCCGCCGGATCAGGCCAAGCCGGGGCGCAGGCGGCAGCAGGGCCTGTGTTCGCCGCCGCGTCTGCATTGCCCAGCGCGCCGGCCTCGGCGGCCGTGCTGGCCCAGGCTGACCGGGAGGTCTCCGCGCAGCTGGGCCCGCCCGCTCAAGTCCAGCCCGGCCAGCCGGCTCCCGGGCAGGCCGGCCTGTCGGCTCCGCTGCCGTGGCCGGCTCCCGGCGGCCCGGCACAGCCGCCCGGCGCCCGCAGCCCGGGCACAGCGGGGACAGCCAGCCGGCCGCCTGGGAATGTTCCGGCCCGGTCACGCCGGTCCCGCAGTCGGTGGCGGCGGCCGCTGACCGTCGCCGCTGCCGTTGCCGCGGCAGCCGTGGTCTTCGCAGCCGGGCGCCTGCTGCCCGTCGGCGGGCGGGCGCCCGGCGGCCATGCGGGCAGCGGGCAACGGGCCAGAGACACCGGGCGGACCGTGCCCGCGGTGTTCGGCGTCGCCACCACCTCCGCCGACTGCCCGGCGGCGGAGGTCGGCGGAGCGGGCGCGCGCTGCCCGGCGGCCCCGGAGTGCTGGGCGGGAATTGTCATCGTGTCCGGCGACGCCACCACGCAGAGCGTGCCGTGCCGCAGTCCGCACAGCTGGCAGACGTTCGCCATCGGCATCCTGCCCGGTGACGCGCGCACCTTCGACCAGACGCTGGTCGCGCAGGACAAGACCGTCCGGGCGGTGTGCTCGATGGCGGTACTGCTGCGATCCCGGCGCGGCGCTGGCCTGCGCAGGCCAGCGCGCGGCTGGCAGATCATGGCGCTGCCGCCGGACGAGGCCGCGTTCTACGCCGGTGCCCGTGCCTACCGGTGCGTGGCGAGCTCAACCTCGGGCACTGAGCTGCGCGGGTCGCAGTTCGGCCCGGCAGCCTGAACCGGGCAGCGTGTTGCGGGGCCGCGGCGGCCGGCTCACATGTCCTGGCCGCCGTTCACCGCCCACATCTGCCCGGTGATGAAAGATGACTCGTCCGCCGCCAGGAACGCGACTACCCGTGCGACCTCCTGCGGCGTGCCCAGACGGCCGACCGGGATCTGGGCCCGGACCCGGTCCAGCGCCTTCTCCGGCATCGCGGCCACCATGTCGGTGGCGATGAAGCCGGGCGTAACACAGTTGACAGTGAGGCCGACACCCTCGGACGGATTGTGCCCGGCCCGGCCGAGCAGGTAGATCACCTCCCTGGCCAGCGACTTGGTCAGGCCGAACAGGCCCGACTTGGACGCCGCGTAGTTGACCTGGCCGACGTTGCCGGTCTCGCCGATGATCGACGACACGTTGATGATCCGGCCGTTGCCGCGCTCGATCATGTGCCCGAGGGCCGCCTGCGCGGCGAAGAACGCCCCGGACAGGTTGATGTCCAGGACGTGGTTCCAGTCGTCGTCGGTCAGCTTGTGCGAGACCTTGTCCCGGGTGATGCCGGCGTTGTTCACCAGGATGTCGAGCCGCCCGTGCTGGTCAAGGACCTCGCGGACCACCCGGCGGCAGTCATCGGCATGGCCGATGTTGCCGTCGTGCACGGTGAACTTGCTGCCCGGATGCTCGGATGCCATGTCGGCGGCGAACTTCTCGGCCACCTCATGGTTGTGGTGGTAGCCGGCTGCGATGGATGCGCCCTGGTCGGCCAGTGCCATGCTGATCGCGGCGCCGATGCCCCGGGTGCCGCCAGTCACGAATGCTACCCGGTGCGCAACCCCGCCTTTGCCGCTGTCTGTTTGCTGAGCAGCCGTCACGAGCGGTTACCTCACTTCCTGGTGTTCCGCTGATATCACCAGGATCGCACTTCTCGTCGCCGGTGCCGGTGGGGGACCGGGTCTTGGGCAAGTCCGGCGCCCAGCTGATCCGCTGCGGCCGGGCCAGCCTGCCGATCCGGGCGCCGATGTGGTCGCGCGGGTGACCGCTCGCGCGGGTGGCCTGGCAGGGTCGGCCCGGCCGCCCGGCTGCTGCTCGCCCGCGCGGCCGCATCGGGCAGGTCAGCGGGACGACTTACGATGAAGCGATGAAACGCCTGCCCGTGGTGGTTACCCTCTGGGCGGTCGTGACGGGGAGCTGCCTGCTAGCCGCGATTGTGCTCGCGCCTGCGGGCGCAGGTGCCGATGCCAGCTTCGCCGTCTCGTCCGCGCAACTGCAGCGCACCTTGCACCGGCTGGTCACGATGCCGTCCGGGCCGCCGGGGGTCATCGTGATCGTCCGGCACGGCGAGCGCCGCGCCGTCTACCAGGCCGGCACCGCGAGCCTGGCCCGGGCGCGCAAGCTGTCGGTGGACGACCATGCCCGGCTGGCCAGTTTCTCCAAGGCATACAGCGGTGCCGTCGCGCTGAGCCTGGTCAGCCGGGGCAAGCTGCGGCTGACGCAGACGATCGGCCGGCTGCTGCCCAGCCTGCCCCGGGCCTGGCACCAGGTGACACTGGCTGAGCTGCTGCAGCACCGCAGCGGCCTGCCGGACTTCACCGCCAGCAAAGGGCTGGCCCGGCGGCTGCGGCGGGCGCCGCGCAGGCCGATCGGGCCGCGCAAGCTGCTGCGCTTCGTCTGGCACGAGCCGCTGCAGTTCCGGCCGGGCACCCGCTACGCCTACGACAACACTGACAACATCGTGGTGGCGATGATGGCCCGCGCGGCGGCCGGCCGCGGGTACCAGGCGCTGCTGCGCTCGCTGGTGTACCGGCCTGCCGGTCTGCGGCAGACCAGCCTGCCGTCCGGTGCCCGGCTGCCGAAGCCATACCTGCACGGGTACGTCACCGCGTCCGGGCACCGGCCGCAGGACGTCAGCCAGAGTTTCGCCGCCTCGCTGGCCTGGGCGGCCGGCGGCATGGTGTCCACCCCGTCCAACACCGCCGCGTTCATCCGCGCCTACCTGGCGGACCGGTTCTTCTCCGCCCGGGTCCAGGCGGCACAGCTGCGGTTCGTCCCGGGCAGCTCGCAGCCGCCGGGGCCGGGCGTGAACTCCGCAGGGCTGGCCATCTTCCGGTACGCCACCCGCTGCGGCACCGTCTACGGCCACACCGGGAACATCCCCGGCTATACCCAGTTCGCCGCGGCCACCCGTGGCGGCGCCGACTCGGCCACCGTCACCGCCACCGAGCAGATCAGCCAGTCCGTGCAGCCGAAGGTGCTGGCCGAGCTGCGGCAGGCCGAGCTGCAGGCGGTGTGCGCGGCACTGGCCTCGCACTAGCCGCAGCGGCGGCAGGCTAGCCTGCCCGGAGGCGAGGGATACCTCACCGCGACCTCCATCGATATCTCGGGGGCAGCGGGGCCCGCTGCTGAGCTGGGGGTCCCCGCGGCACGATGGGCGGGCGGCTTACCGCAGCAGGCGGAGGATTACGGCGTAGCAGGCCAGCGCGCCGAAGCAGAGCAGGGCCATCAGCAGCGACGACAGGTTGTCGCTGAAATCGAGGAAGCTGGCGCCATTGAATCCGGCCCCGATGACCAGCAGCGCGGCCAGGACCGCTAGCGCTGCCGCCGGCCGCCGGGCGGTCCGCAGGCAGCCGATCGCGACTGCGAGCACGACGATGACCAGCCCCAGCCCGAGTCCGGCGTGCACGGCCAGCGGCACAGCGCCGTGCCCGAGCGCCCAGGCGACGCTGCGGTAGGAGCCCGGGTAGCCTATGGCGGTCGCGCGGGCGGCGCCCCGTCCAGGCCGGCTCGCGCTACCCGGGCTGCTCGCGCGGTCCGTGCTGGCCCGCGCTAGCCGGGCTGGCTCGCCCTAGTCAGGCTGAGCGACGGGGCCGGGGGCCGACGGAGCGCGGGCGGCGGGCTGGCCGGGTGGCCTGCCCGCGGCCGCGGGCAGGGTGATCACCACGGTGCGGCCGCCGCCCGCGGGGTCCTCGCAGCGCAGGGTGCCGCCGATGGCCTCGGTGAGGTCCAGGGCCAGCCGGAGCGACAGGCTGTCGCCGTCACCGTCGGGGTACCAGGCGGTCCCGCGGTCGGCGATCCGGATCTCGACGCGGTCCGCCTGGGCCGCCGCCGAGACGACGGGCGGGCACTTCGGCGGGCTGCGGTGCAGGGCGTCAGCCATCAGGCTGGTCAGGGTGCGGCTGAGCAGGTCGGCGTCGGCGATCACGTCAGGCAAGTCCTCGGGCAGGCGCAGGGCAACGTGGTGACCGCCGGGGCCCAGCTCGGCCACGGACACGGCGAGCACGTCGTCGAGCTCGACCGGCCGCAGGTAGGTCTCCACGGCGCCGACGTGCAGCCGGCTGAACTCACGCAGGTCGTCGACCAGGCGGCCGAGCCGGCGCACGGCGCGGCGGGCGGCCGTGATCAGCGCGGCCCGCTCGGCGGGGTCCTGCGCGGGACCGGCGCCGGCCAGGCTGACCAGGGACTGCTCGGCCAGCGCGAGCTGCTCCTGGGCGTCGCGGCTGGTCGCCGCGAGCACCGCCGCCCGGGCACGGCGCTCGGCCGCTCGCTCCTCCGCCCCGGCCTCGACCAGCTCCGCCCGGTGGCGGGCCAGCGCAGTGCCGACGCGCGCGGCGCACGCGCGCAGGACCCTCAGCTCGCCGGGGCTGAGCACCCGGCCGCGGCCGGCCAGCATCAGCGAGTCGCCCGCGGGCACGGCCACGTCGGCCGCCGGCCCCTCCGGCGGCTGCTCGCCGGCGCTGGCCACCACGTACCAGCGCGCCTGCGGCCGTGCGGCATGCTGGTCACGCTCCAGCAGGCTGACCGCGGCCAGCCCGAACACCTGGCGCATCTCCTCCAGCAGCGCGGGCGCGCCGTGGCCGCGCAGCACGCTGGCCGCCAGCCGCGTCAGGACGGTGGCCTCCGCGCTCGCCTGCGCGGTGCGCGCCGCCTGCCGGGCGGCCCGCTGGACGGCCAGCGCGGCGGACACCGCGACGAGCACGGTGATGGCGAGGACCAGCACCTCCACCCGGCGGGCCAGGCTGACCGGCCACGGCGGCGGAATGAGGTAGAAAGCGGCCAGCAGTGCCGCGGCGAGCGCAGCCAGGGTCATCAGCAGGTACGGGATGCCGCGGGGCGGCGCGCCGGCCAGCGACCGGGCCAGGCTGGGCAGGTTCGGGCGGCGTCCGCCCTCCCGGCTGACATGGTGCACGTCGATCGCCCCGGACAGGTGAGTCACCCGGGTGCCGATGTCCTCGCCAGTGAGCAGCGCCAGCAGGCGGCCGCGGCGGCCGGTGCCGATGACCATCTGGGTGATGTTCTCGGCCTGCGCGAACTGCAGCAGGGCCTGGGCCACGTCGCTGCCCGGGATCTGCTGGTAGCTCGCGCCGAGTGAGATCGCCAGGTCCCGGTGCGCCGCCAGGATCGCGGGCTCGCCGACGGCGGTGCCGTCATCGGGGGCGACGTGCGCGGCGATCAGGTCGCTGCCGGGCGTCTGCGCCGCGATCCTGGCCGCACGGCGGATGACCGCCTCCTCGCCCCGCACGCCCGCGACGCCGACCAGGATCCGCTCCCTGGTCTCCCAGGGCGCGGCGATGCCGTGCGCGGTCCGGTAGCGCTGCAGGCCCTCCTCGACCCGGTCGGCCAGCCACAGCATGGCCAGCTCGCGCAGCGCGGTGAGGTTGCCCGGCCGGAAGTAGTGGCTGAGCGCGGCCTCGATCCGGTCGGGCGGGTAGATGTTGCCGTGCACCATCCGCCGCCGCAGCGCCTCGGCGGTCATGTCCACCAGCTCGATCTGGTCGGCGCGGCGCGCCACCTCGTCGGGCAGCGTCTCGCGCTGCCGGGTGCCGGTGATCTGCGCGACGACGTCGTTGAGTGACTCCAGGTGCTGGACGTTCAGCGTGGTCACCACGTCCATGCCCGCTTCGAGCAGCTCGTCGACGTCCTGCCAGCGCTTGGCGTTCCGGCAGCCGGGCACGTTCGTGTGCGCAAGCTCGTCGACCAGCGCGACCTGCGGGCGCCGGGCCAGGATCGCGCCGGTGTCCATTTCGGTGAACTCGGCGCCCCGGTAGGACATGGCCCGGCGCGGCACCACCTCAAGGCTCTCGGCCATCTGCGCGGTCAGCCGCCGGCCATGCGTCTCGACCAGGCCGATCACCACGTCAGTGCCCCGGGCGTGACGGCGCTGGCCCTCCGCGAGCATCGCGCAGGACTTCCCGACCCCGGGCGCGGCGCCCAGGTAGATGCGCAGCTGCCCGCGGCTCATGCATCCAGCACAGCATCAGCGCGACCCGGGAGGTCAGGGTCCTACGGGCCGCAGCTCGGGGACCTCTGGCGCAAGCCCGAGCGCGGCCGTCAGCCGGGGGTAATCCAGGTGCCGGTCCGGCCGCGCAGCGCGGGCTCGATGTGCTCGGGGTCGGTGATCACCGCCTCGCCGCCGCCGTGGTCGAGGAACTCGATCACGGCCTGGATCTTGGGTGCCATGCTGCCGCGGGCGAAATGGCCGCCCTCGGCCAGGTAGCGGCGCGCCTGGTCGACCGTGAGCTTGTCCAGCCAGGCCTGCTCGGGCGTTCCGTAGCGCAGCGCCACCTGCTGCACCGCGGTGGCGATCAGGAACAGGTCGGCGCCGAGGTTCTGCGCGAGCAGCGAGCAGGCCAGGTCCTTGTCGATGACCGCGGCCGCGCCCGCCAGGTCGCCGCGCTCGTCGGCCACCACCGGGATCCCGCCGCCGCCGACGGCGATCACCACCACCCCCGCGTCGACCAGCGTGCGGATCGCGGCCAGCTCGACGATGCGCAGCGGCCGCGGCGAGGCCACGACCCGGCGCCAGCCCCGGTTGGCGTCCTCCGCCACGGCCCATCCGTCGGCGTCCCGCCGCCGCTCCGCCTCCTGCTGGGTCATGAACGAGCCGATCGGCTTGCTCGGCTGCCCGAACGCCGGGTCATCCCGGTCGACCTCGCACTGGGTGACGACGGCGGCGACCGGACGGCTGACGCCCCGGCGGCGCAGCTCGTTCTGCAGGTTCTGGGCGAGCGCGTAGCCGATCGCACCCTGGGTGTCGGCGCCGCACACGTCCAGCGGCACCTCGTGCAGCTCGCCGCGGGCCAGCTCGGACCGGCGCAGCACGAACCCGACCTGCGGGCCGTTGCCGTGCCCGACGATGACGTTCCAGCCCTGCTCGACCATCGTGGCTACGTGCAGCGTGGTCTCGTGCGCGGCCAGGTACTGGTCCCGCACGGTCTGGTGCGCCGGGTTCTTGATCAGCGAGTTGCCGCCGATGGCGATCACCGCGGTCCGGCCGGCCATGGCATCCCCCTCGTCAGTTCATCGTCAGGGCCATCACGGCCTTCTGGCCGTGCAGCCGGTTCTCGGCCTCGTCGTAGACGGCAGACTGCGGGCCGTCGATGACTTCGTCGGTGACCTCGACGTTCCGGTCGGCCGGCAGCGGGTGCATGAAGATGGCGTCCTGATGCGCGCTGGCCATCCGCCGGGAGTCGGTGATCCATGACGAGTACCGGTCGATCAGCCGCTTGCCCTCCTGCTCGTCGGCCGTGGTCAGCACCGCGCCCCAGCTTTTCGCGTATACGACGTCGGTGCCCGCGAAACCTTCGTCGAAATCATCGGAGATCTCGAAGGACGCGTGCCCGGCCCGGGCACAGTCCTGCGCCTGCGCCACGATCTCCGGCATCAGCCCGAACCCGGGCGGGTGCACCAGCCGCACGTTCATCCCGAACCGGGGCAGCAGCAGCGCCAGCGACTGCGGCGCGCTGATCGGCTTCTGGTAGCTGGTGGCATAGGCCCAGCTGATCGTGGCCGTGCGGCCGCGCGGGTCGCCGAACCGCTCGATGATCGTCATCAGGTCGGCCAGCGCCTGGTGCGGGTGGTAGATGTCGCACTGCATGTTCAGCACCGGCACCCGGCTGGCAGCGGCGACCGCGCGCTGGTAGGCGTTGCCGACGCCCCAGTCGACGTGCCGGATCGCGATGCCGTCGTTGTAGCGCCCCAGGATCTCGCCGATCTCCTTGGGAGTGTCCCCGTGCGCGATCTGCGACGTGCGGCTCTCCAGGAACATCGCGTGCCCGCCAAGCTGGGTCATGCCCGCCTCGAACGAGGCCCGGGTGCGGGTGCTGGCGTAGAAGAACAGCATGGCCAGCGTCTTGTCGTTGAGCAGCCGGTGCGGCCGGCCGAGTGCGCGGTCGCGCTTGAGCGCGAACGCCGCGTCCAGCAGCGTGTCCAGCTCGTCCTTGGTCCACTCCGACAGGTCGATCAGGTCCCGGCCGCGCAGGTGAGTCTGCATGCCGTGCCCCTATTCCGCCGCGCCGAGCACCAGCGACAGCAGCGCCATCCGCATCAGCACCCCGTTGTAGGCCTCGAACCAGTACCGGGCGTGCCGGGTGGCATCCACGTCCGGGGGCAGCTCGTCCATCCGGGGCAGCGAGTGCAGGATGATCGAGCTGGACTTGGCCCGGTCCCGCAGCATCTGGCGGGTCACCCGGTAGGCGGCGGGGGTGACGCCGCGGTCGGCTGTGGCCTCCTCGCGGGAGACCGCGTAGTTGGCCTGCACCACCGGCTCCATGTAGATGACGTCAGCCTCGGCGATGCATTTCTCCACCGACTCCACCTCCCGGTAGCTGACGTTGCGCTCGTCCAGCTCGGCCTTGAACTCGTCCAGCAGCGTCATCTCCGGCGGCGCCACGACGAACGCCTCCATGTCGAACTGCGACATCGCGTACAGGATCGAGTGCATGGTGCGCATCCGCATGTCGCCGACGCACAGCACCTTCAGCCCGTCCAGGGTGCCCATGTGCCGGTAGATCGTGTACAGGTCGGTGAGCACCTGGGTCGGGTGCTCGCCCCAGCCGTCCCCGCAGTTGATCACCGGCACCGACGCCCACCGGGCCGCCTCGGCCGGGGCGCCCTGCTGGAAGTGCCGCATCGCGATCACGTCGCCGTAGTACTCCAGCATGTGCACGGTGTCCTTCATCGACTCCTGGTAGAAGTCCCCGGCCCGGGTCATCTTGGCGTCGGAGAAGCCGAGCACGTGGCCGCCGAGCCGGTGCATCGCCGCCTCGGTGGACAGCCGGGTCCGGGTGGACGGCTGGTAGAACGCGGTCAGCAGGGTCTTGCCCGCGAGCAGGGTGCCGTTGCGCCGCTTGGCCGCGTACGGCTCCAGCTCGTCGGCGACGCTGAAGATGTGGAAGTACTCGTCCCGCTCGAAGTCCTTGAGCGAGAGGATGTCGCGTCCCAGGAAGCTCCTCATGGCAGCTGCTCCGATCTGTGCGTGCGCGCGGCGCCAGGGCGCCGGGCAGGTGACTGGACGTGCGCCGGCCCGGCGGGCCGGCGCGGAGGAAGAGGAAATTGGCAGGCCGACTAGGAACCCGGTAAGTCCACGGCAAACGTGTCGATCATGAGCTGGACGTCGTCGCCGAGCGGGTACAGGATCGGGCAGGTCGCCCCGGCGGCGACGTACTCGGCAACTTTCGCGCGGCATTCCTCCGGCGTGCCGGTCGCCGAGATCGCCTGCACCGCCTCGTCGGGGACCAGCTTCATCGCCGCGCGGATCTCCGCCTGGCCGGCCGGCCAGGTCAGCACCTTGCCGATGGCCTCGATCAGCGCCGGGTCGACCCCGCTGGCCTTCATGATGTGCGGCTGCTGGCCGAGGTACTGGGTGAGCAGCTCGCGGGCGCGGTCCAGGGCCACGTCCCGGTCGGGGTCCATCGAGCAGACGATCAGCTGCGGCCGGTCGATGTCGCCGACGGTCCGCCCGGCCCGCGCCGCGCCGGCCGCCAGCGCCTGCATCGCCCGCGCGGTGTAGTCGGGGGTGACCATGTAGTTGAGCACGATCCCGTCGCCGATCTCGCCGGCCAGCTCCATCATCTGCATGCCGGTGGCGCCGACGTAGATGGGCACCTGCCGGGGCGAGGTGTCGCCGTGCACGACGTCGAGCGCGACGTCGTCCAGGTGCACGAACTCGCCGTGGTAGGTGACGTGCGCCATGCTCAGCAGCTGCCGGGTGGCCTCGACGGTCTCCCGCATGGCCAGCAGCGGCCGGTGCCGGCGCACGCCCACCTTGCTGGCCAGCGGCTCCCACCAGGCGCCGAGGCCGAGGATCACCCGGCCGGGCGCGAGCTCGTCCAGGGTGGAGAACGTGGCCGCCAGCAGCCCGACGTTGCGGGTCCACATCGACACCACGCCCGAGGCGATCTTGATCCGGCTGGTCACGGCGGCGTAGGCGGCCATCGGCACCGTCGCCTCCCGGGCCAGCCGGCTCTCGGCCTGCCAGACCGCCTCGAAGCCGCGCTCCTCGGCGTAGCGGGCGTACTCCATGCTCTCCCGGATCGGGTGCTTGTCCTGCAGGTACAGCGCGGCCCTCATCGGATTCTCCTTCCGCCGGGCGCGTACGGGTGCGGCGCGATGCGCTCCAGCCGCTCCCACAGCCGCGCGGCCTGGGCGCAGCTGCCGGCCGCGAGCGCAGCCTGGTCCACCCTGGCGGACCGCCCGCCGATGACCACCTGGTCGCCGGCCACGTAGACGTCACGGACGCGGGCCCCGGTCAGCCCGAAAACCCAGTGCCCGGCCAGCCCGGCGGCGGTCAGCGGGGCGGGCGCCGGGTAGTCCAGGACCACCAGGTCGGCCGGGGCGCCGGGGGCCAGCGTGCCCAGCAGCGGCTCGCCGAAGGCCCGGCCCGCGAACGCGGACCCGGCCGCCAGCCGGGCCAGCGGCCAGTCCGGCGGCGTGTCCAGCGACATCTCCCGGGCCCGGAAGAAGCCGGCCTGCGACTCGCCGATCATGTCGCCGCCGATCCCGTCGGTGCCCAGCGCCACCCGGCCCGGCCGCAGGGTGAACGCCGAGCTGCCCACGGCGTTGTTCATGTTGCTGCGCGGGTTGCACGCAACCGTGGCGCCGGCCATGCCGATCAGGTCGATCTCCGGCGGAGCGACGTGCACGCAGTGCGCGAGCAGCGCCTGCCCGGTGATAACCCCGGCGTGATGCAGCCGCGCCGCGGCGGTGCGGCCGCAGCGGGCCACCGCGTCCCGGTTGTCGGCGGCGTCCTCGGCGACGTGGACGTGGATGCCGGTGCCGGCTTGCCGGGCCGCATCCGCGCAGGCCGCCAGGGTCTCGTCGGACATCGTGAACGAGGCGTGCGCGCCCATCATGCCGCGGGCCAGCGGCGGCCGGCCGGCGGCCAGGAAGCGGAGGTTCTCGGCGATCCCGGCCCGGGCCCGCTGCGGGCCGTCCCGGTCGCTGACCTCGTAGCACAGCACGCAGCGCAGTCCCAGGCTGGCGAGCGCGCCGGCGATGATGTCCAGCGACCCGTCGATCGCGTTCGGCGAGGCGTGGTGGTCGACGATCGTGGTAGTCCCGGCCAGCAGCGCCTCCAGGCCGGCGGTCAGCGCGCTGGCGCGGATCGAGTCCTCGTCCAGCGCCCGGTCCAGCCGCCACCAGACCCGCTGCAGGATCTCGGTGAAGTCGGCCGGCGGTGCCAGGCGCAGCGGCATGCCCCGGGCCAGCGCCGAGTACAGGTGATGGTGGGCGCAGGCCAGCCCGGGCACGATCAGCGTCCCGGTCGCGTCGCGGCGGACCGCGCCGTCGGGAGCGGCGCCGACCGCGGCGACCCGGTCCCCGGCCAGCACCAGGTCCGCGACGGCGACCTGCGGCGGGTCCAGCGAGGTCACGACGGTCCCGCCGCACAGCGCGACCAGGTCCGGCCCGGCGGCCGCTGGCCGGCCGGCCAGCGCGGGCCCGGCCGGGCCGGAGGCGGTCATGACCGCGCCCGGGCGAGCCGGGGAGCGGCGGCGCGGGCCGCCGCTGAGTCCTTCATCGGCAGCGAGGTCCGCCAGAAGCCCTCGAAAGAGTGCAGCGCCCCGGCCACCGCCCCGGCCGTCGGAACCAGCCCGATCTCGCCGACGCCCTTGGCCCCGAACGGCCCTTCGGGCTGGGCTTCCTCGACGAACCGGCACTCCACCGGCGGCATGCCGGCCGGCGGGATGATGTTCAGCGACTTCAGCGTCGTGGTGACCGGCCGCCCGTCGCGCACCACGTACTCCTCGGTCAGCGCGTGCCCCAGGCCCATGTGCACCGCCCCCTCGACCTGGCCCTCCAGCAGCGTCGGGTTGATGACCCGGCCGACGTCATGCGCGGCGATGACCTTCTCGATCCGGCCGTCGCCGTCCAGCAGCACCACCTGGGTGGCCCAGCTGTAGGCGAAATGGGTCACCGGCTCAGCTGCCGGCGCGCCGGGGGCGGTCGTCCAGTCGATCACCACCTCGCCGTAGAACTCCTCGCCGGCCAGCCCGGCCACCTGCTCCCGGCTCGGGCCGGCGCCGCCCAGCCGGGCGGACAGCTTCGCGGCGGCCTCCAGCACGGCCCGGCCGCCGAGCACCGTGCCGCGGGAGGCGGTGGTCTGGCCGCAGCCGATTTCCCGCTCGGTGTCGACGCAGACGGTGATCCGGTCGGGCGTCAGCCCGAGCCGCTCACACGCCATCTGTGCCAGCACGGTGTGCACGCCCTGGCCCATCTCGGTCCACGGATGGTAGAGCCGCACCGACCCGTCCGGCTGCGGCGCCAGGATCGCCTTGCCGTACTCGGTCAGCCCGTTGCCGATCCCGGTGTTCTTCACCGCGCAGCTGATCCCGGCGTAGCGGGCGCGCTTGTAGTCCTCGCGCACCTCCAGCAGGGTCTGCCGCAGCCCGACGCCCGGGCCGAGCCGCTGGCCGGTGCCGAACACGTCGCCGGTCGCCAGCGCGTTGCGCCAGCGGATGTCCCAGCCGTCGATCCCGGTGCGGGCGGCGAGCCGGTCCAGCATGCCCTCGATCGCGAAGTTGACCTGGTTGGCGCCGAACCCGCGCATCGCCCCGCACGGCGGGTTATTGGTGTAGACCGCGCGGGCCGTCACGTCGACCGCGTCCGCCCGGTAGCCGCCGCAGGCGTGCCCGGCGGCCCGTTCCAGCACCTTGGCCCCGACGCTGGCGTACGCGCCGGTGTCGCCGGTGATCTCCGCCCGGATCGCGGTGAGCCGGCCGTCGGCATCGCAGCCGACCGTGTAGGTCATCGTGAGCGGGTGCCGCTTGACGTGGAAGCGCAGGCTCTCAGCGCGGGACAGGGTGAGCCGGACTGGCCGGCCGGTTCGCTGCGCCAGCAGCGCCGCGTGGCCCTGCACGTTCAGGTCCTCCTTGGCCCCGAACGCGCCGCCGCAGCTGACCAGCGTCGCCCGCACCGCCTGCTCCGGCAGGCCGAGCAGGCCGGCCACCTGCCGCCGGTCGCTCCAGATGCCCTGCCCCTGGGTGTAGAAGCGCATCCCCGGGCCATCAGGACCGTCCGCCGGGCAGGCCAGGCAGGCCTCCGGCTCCAGGAACGCGTGCTCGATGAACTGGGTGGTGAACGTCTCGGTCAGCACGTGCGCCGAGCGGGCCAGCGCAGCGGCCGCGTCGCCGCGGCGCACCTGCGACACCGACAGCACGTTCCCGGGAGCGTGCGGGTGCAGCTGCGGCGCGCCGGGCCGCCGGGCGGCGAACGGGTCGGTGACCGGGTCGAGTACCTCGTAGTCCGCCTCGACCAGCGCGGCGGCCGCCCGTGCCGCCGCCGGGCTGTCGGCGGCGACCAGGGCCAGCACGTCGCCGGTGTACCGGGTGATCTCCCCCGCGGCGACCAGCTGCGGCCAGTCGGCGATCAGCTCGCCCTGCAGCCGCTCCCCCGGTACGTCCGCCGCGGTCAGCACCGCGGTGACGCCGGGGCAGGCCGCGGCCCGCTCGGTGCCGATGCGCAGCACCCGGGCGCGCGGGTGGTCGGCGAACCGCACCGCGCCGTGCAGCATGCCCGGCGCGGTCAGGTCGCCGGCGTACGGCTTGTCCCCCAGCGCGAGCTCGCGGCCCTGGTAGCGGGCGGTCCGCGCGCCGACCCGCCCGGAGGCGTCGGGCTGCGGCACCGGCTCGCCGCGGCCCGCCGCGGCCGCGTAGCCGATCGCGTCGATGATCTTGGTGTAGCCGGTGCACCGGCACAGGTTGCCGGCCAGCACCGAGGCGATCCGCTCCCGCGGCGGGTCGGGCTCGCGCTGCAGCAGGGCGTGCGCCTTCAGGATGATGCCCGGCGAGCAGAACCCGCACTGAGAGGCCCCGGCCGCGACGAAGCAGTCCGCCCACCGGTCCCGCTCGGCCGCGGACAGGCCCTCGTGGGTGACGATCTCCCGGCCCTCGAACCGGCGGGCCGGCTGGGCGCAGGAGACCACGGCCTTGCCGTCGGCCAGCACCGTGCACGCGCCGCAGGACCCCTCCGGGGCGCAGCCGTCCTTGACCGACAGCACGCCGCACTGGTCGCGCAGCACCTCCAGCAGGTGCTCGTCGCCGCGGAGGTCAGCGAAGGCCGCGCTGCCGTTCAGGATGAACTTCATCCTGTGCTCCCTTCCGCTCCGCGGGCGCGGGGCTAGGCTCTCCTGCCAGGCTGCTGCTGGCTAGGGCCATAAGTCCAGAGTGCGGCCGGAGGGTCAGATGCGAACGGTGATATCCGGCGGGACCGTGGTGACTGCCGCGCAGGCGTTCCGCGCCGACGTGCTCGTGCGCGGCGAGCGGATCGCCGCGGTCGGCATGTCGCTGGCCGCCGGAGCCGACCGCGTCATCGACGCGACCGGCAAGTACGTGATCCCCGGCGGGGTGGACGCGCACACGCACCTGGAACTGGCTACTGTGGCCGGGGTGGCCTGCGACGACTTCGTCACCGGCACGCAGGCGGCCGCGTGCGGCGGCACCACGACGATCATCGACTACGCCGGGCACGACCGGGGCGAGCCGCCGCTCGCCGGGCTGGCCCGCTGGCAGCGCAAAGCGGCGGGCCGGGCCCAGGTCGACTACGGCTTCCACATGATGATCAGCGAGGTCACCGCCGGGGTGCTCGGCGCGCTCGCGGACCTGGCCGCCGAGGGGGTGACGTCGGTCAAGCTGTTCATGGCCTACCCGGGCGTGTACATGATCGACGACGCGGCGATCTTCCGGGCGCTGCGCGAGACCGGCGGCCTGGGCATGCTGGCGGCGTTCCACGCCGAGAACGGCGGCCCGATCGAGGTGCTGCGGGCCGAGGCGGTTGCCGCCGGGCGGACGCAGCCGCGCTTCCACGCGCAGACCAGGCCCGCGCTGTGCGAGGGCGAGGCGACCAGCCGGGCGATCGCGCTGGCCGAGATGGCCGGCGCGCCGGCCTACATCGCGCACATGTCCGCGGCGGAGGCCCTGGCCGCCGTGCACGCCGCCCGGGACCGTGGCCGGCCGGTGTACGCCGAGACCTGCCCGCAGTACCTGTTCCTGGACGACACGCTGCTGGCCGGACCGCACGGGGAGCGGTATGCCTGCTCGCCGCCGCTGCGCACGCCAGCGGCCAGCGCGGCGCTGTGGGCAGGGCTGCGGCGCGGCGACGTGGACGTGGTGGCCACCGATCACTGCCCGTTCACCGCAGCGCAGAAGGCCGGCGGCGCGGATGATTTCACCGCGATCCCGAACGGCCTGCACGGCGTGGAGGAGCGGGTGACCCTGCTCTACCAGGGGGTGCACCGCGGGCTGATCTCGCTGTCGCGCTGGGTTGAGCTGGCCGCCACCGGGCCGGCCCGGCTGTTCGGGCTGGCCCCGCGCAAGGGCGCGATCATGCCCGGCGCCGACGCCGACATCGTGGTGTTCGACCCGGCGCCCCGGCACACGCTGTCCGCGGCCGGGCAGCACTCCGCCGTCGACTACTCGGTGTACGAGGGCCTGGAAGTGCACGGCCAGGTGCAGACCGTGCTGCTGCGCGGCGAGGAGGTGGCCGGGTCCGGCGGGTTCCGCGGGCGGCCCGGCGGCGGCCGGTACCTTTCCCGCGGCCTGCCGCAGCTGTAGGGCCCGGCCAGAGCCTGGCCCAGGCGGGCGGCCGGGACCGGCGGGCCGGCCGCGACGGGGCGGGCGCAAGCGGGCGGCCGGGCCTGACGGGGCCGGCCCCGGCGGGGCGGCGCAGGCGCAATGCCGCAGGTGACTGGGACGCAGGACCCTCGCGCCGGCGAGAGCGCGGTGTGGGACTATAGCGACTACGGATACGGCAGCACGGTCTGGCGGGAGCCTCGATGACGGCGTTGTCCGAGCGCGCCGAGCTGACCGGGACCGCCGGCGGCATCGGTGCCGCCGTGCCCCGGCTGGACGCGGCCGAGAAGGTCACCGGGCAGTTCAGCTACGCCAGCGACCTGCATGCGGAGAACATGCTCTGGGGCGCGACGGCCCGCTGCCTGGTGCCGTCGGCCCGGATCCGCGGCATCGACGTGCGCGCCGCGCAGCACGCCCCGGGCGTGCGCGCGGTGCTGGTCGCCGCCGACGTGCCGGGCAAGAACCGGTTCGGCCTGAACTTCGACGACCAGCCCGTGCTGGCCGACACGGTGGTGCGCTACTCGGGCGAGCCGCTGGCGGTGGTAGCGGCAGAAAGCCGCGAGCAGGCGCTCGCGGCCGTCCGGCTGATCCACGCCGACTTGCAGCCGCTGCCGCCGCTGCTGGACATGGAGCAGGCCCTCGCGCCGGACGCACCGAAGCTGCACGACTTCGGCAACGTGCTGCGGCACGTGCGGCTGCGGCACGGCGACCCGGAGCACGCGCAGGCCGACGTCTGGGTGACGGGCTACTACGAGACCGGCATGCAGGACCCGGCGCCGCTCGGCCCCGAGGCCGGGCTGGCCGTGCCGGCCGCCGACGGCGGCCTGGACTTGTACGTCGCCACCCAGTGGCTGCACGTGGACCGGGAGCAGATCGCGCCGTGCCTCGGCCTGCCGGAGGAGCGGGTGCGGATCCACCTGGCCGGCGTCGGCGGGGCCTTCGGCGCCCGCGAGGACATCCACGTCCAGGTGCACGCGTGCATGCTGGCGCTGCGCACCGGGCGGCCGGTGAAGATGTGCTACGGCCGCGAGGAGTCGTTCCACGGGCACGTGCGGCGGCACCCGTCGCGGATCTGGATCCGGCACGGGGCCACGGCCGACGGGCTGCTGGTCGCCGTGGACGCGCGGGTGATGTTCGACGGCGGCGCCTACGCCTCGTCCTCCCCCGCCGTGGTCGGCAACGCGGTCACGTTCGCCGCCGGGCCCTACGACGTGCCGAACGTCGCGGTCGAGGGCACCGTGGTCTACACCAACAACCCGCCGTGCGGGGCGATGCGCGGCTTCGGCGCCCCGCAGGTGTGCTTCGCGCACGAGGCCCAGATGGACAAGCTGGCCCACCGGCTCGGGCTGCACCCGGTGGAGATCCGGCGGCGCAACGCGCTGCGCACCGGCTCGATGCTGCCGACCGGGCGGCCGCTGCGCGGCAGCGCGCCGGTCGCCGAGCTGCTCGACCGGCTCACGACGCTGCCGGTGCCCGGCCCCGAGCCGGCCGGCGGCCGGCCGCTGCTGCGCTATCCCGGCGGGGCCGGCGGGGTGACCCGCGGCGAGGGGCTGCGCCGCGGCGTCGGCTACGCGGTCGGGTACAAGAACGTGGGGTTCTCCGAGGGGTTCGACGACGCGGCCACGGCTCAGGTCACGCTGTTCGGCACGGCCGACGGGCCGGCCGCGGAGATCCACACCGCGGCGGTCGAGATGGGCCAGGGCCTGTACACGCTGCTGGCGCAGGTGGTCCGCACGGAGCTGGGCGTCACCGACGTGCGGCTGCACGGCGCCGACACGCTGGTCGGCAACGCGGGCTCGACGTCGGCCTCCCGCCAGTCGATGATGGCGGGCGGGGCGGTGCAGCTGGCCTGCCGGCAGATCCGCGCCGAGCTGGCCGGCCGGCTGTCCGGCCCCCGGTCCGCCCCGCAGTCCGCCCCGCTGCCGGGCGAGATCGGCCTGGCGGACGGCTGGGTGACCACGCCCGACGGCGTCCGGCTGGTGCCGCTGGCCGGCCTGCTGGCCGAGCCGATGACCCAGACCGCGGTCCACCATCACCGGCGCACCGAGACCTTCGACGCCGACGGCCAGGGCGACGTGCACGTCTGCTACACCTTCGCCGCTGAGCGCGCCGTGGTCGAGGTCGACACCGAGCTCGGCCTGGCCCGGGTGGTGCAGATCGCGGCCGTGATCGACGCCGGGAAGGTGATGAACCCGGCGGGGCTGGCCGGGCAGATCGAGGGCGGCACCGCGCAGGGCCTGGGACTGGCGCTGATGGAGGAGGTCAGGCTGCGCGACGGGGTAATCGCCAACCCGTCGTTCACCGACTACCTGATCCCCACGATCATCGACGTACCGCCGGTCGTCTCGGCCGTCGTCACCGACCCCGAGCCGGGCAACCCCTACGGTCTGAAGGGCATCGGCGAGGCACCGACGGTGGTCTCGACCGCCGCGGTCGTGGCGGCGCTGCGCGACGCCACCGGCCGGGAGCTGAACCGGGCCCCGGTCAGCCCGGACGAGCTGGCCGGGCTGACCGGCCCGGCTCCCACCGCCGGCCCGCCGCCGCCGCCGCAGGTGCCCGGCCAGTGGCCGGTCCCGTACTACAGCGGCATGTCGTCCGGACAGCAGAAGCTGATGTGAGCGGGCCTGGCGGCCAGGGACGGCAGGGAAGGAGCGCGAGGTGACGGCGGAGTTCCTGCGCCCGGTGACCTGGGCTGACGCGCTGGCGCTGCGGGCCGCGCACCCGGACGCGGTCGTGCTGGCGGGCGGCACGGACGTGCTGGTCGACGTCAACTTCGGCCGCCTGCGACCGGACGCCATACTCGACCTGAGCGGCGTCAGCGAGATGGCTGGCCTGGACCGGGCCGACGGCTGGCTGCGAATCGGCGCAGGCGTCACCTACACCCGGCTGCTGGACGCCCTGGGTGCCGACGCGCCGGCCCTGGCCGCGGCCGCCCGCACCGTCGGCTCGCCGCAGATCCGCAACCGCGGCACGATCGGCGGCAACCTCGGCACCGCCTCGCCCGCCGGGGACTGCCATCCCCCGCTGCTGGCGACCGGGGCGCTGGTGGAGGTGGCGTCACTGGCCGGGCCGCGGATGGTCCCGGCCGCCGAGTTCTTCCTCTCCCCCAAGCACAGCGTGCTGGCCCCGCACGAGCTCATCGCCGCCGTGCACGTGCCGGTGCCGCCCGGCCCGCAGGCGTTCGCCAAGATCGGCACCCGGAACGCCATGGTCATTTCCACCTGCTCGGTGGCGGTGGCGCTGGACCCGGCGGCGCGGCTTGCCGGGACCGGCATCGGCTCGGCGGGCCCGGTGCCGCTGCGCGCGCCGGAGGCGGAGGAGTTCCTGGCCGGCGCGCTCGCCGCGGCCGGGCTGTGGGACCGGCCCGCGCACCTGCCGGCCGGCGTGACAGACGGCTTCGCCGACCGGGTCGCCGCGGCCGCCCGGCCGATCGACGACGTGCGCGGGTCGGCGGCCTACCGCAGGCACGCGCTGGCGGTGCTGGCCGGGCGGGCGCTGTTCTGGGCGTTCGAGGAGTACCGGGAGATGGCATGAAGGTCAGCTGCACGGTCAACGGCCGGGCGGTCACCGCGTCCGGCGTGGCGCCCGCGGAAAGCCTGCTGGACATGCTGCGCGAGCAGCTGGGCCTGACCGGCGCGAAGAACGCCTGCGAGCAGGGCGAGTGCGGGTCCTGCTCAGTGCTGCTGGACGGCGTGCTGGTGTGCTCGTGCCTGGTGCTGGCCGGCCAGGCACAGGGCCGCTCGGTGCTCACCATCGAGGGCCTGGCCGGCCCGGACGCTGACCCGGTGCAGCGGGCGTTCACCGAGACCGGCGCTATCCAGTGCGGCTTCTGCACTCCCGGGCTGGTCATGGCCGTCCGGGACCTGCTCAGCCGGGTCCCGGACCCGGGCGAGGACGAGATCCGCGAGGCCCTGGCCGGGAACCTGTGCCGGTGCACCGGGTACCAGAAGATCATCGACGCGGTGCACGCCGCCGCGCGCCACTCGGCTGCCGCGGGCTGAACTGCTGCTCGCGGCGCGGCTGCCGCGCGGGGCGCCGGGACCTGCGGCCCGCGGCTTAGGGCCGAACGCCTCCTATAACGGCCCTTACCGCGCCATTTAGCGTCGCCAGCAATTGCCGGCGCCGGACACGCTGGGGCCGGCCGACCTGCGGCCGGGCCCGCCGGGGTACCCAAGGAGGGGCGATGGGCCAGCCTGACAGGCCACCCCGCGGCGCAGCCTTGGCGACCATCGGGCCGGCTGGCCTGCGCGGGATGTTCCTGCGCTGGATGACCCTGCCCGCGGCTGCGGCCGCGGCGCTGCTGATCGGCGCGCTGATCGTCTGGGCCATGGGGGCGAACCCGCTGACCGGCTACCACGCCCTGGTCACCGGGGCGTTCGGCGGCTCCTACCAGCTGGCCGCGACCGCAGTCAAGGCCGTGCCGCTGCTGCTGGTCGGCGTCGGCATCTGCATCGCATTCCGGGCCAACGTGCTCAACATCGGCGGCGAGGGCCAGATCGTCATGGGCGGCCTGGCCAGCGCGGCGACCGCGCTGGCGGTGCCGGGCCTGCCCAGCGTGCTGCTCATCCCGCTGGTACTGCTGGCCGGGGCCGCGGGCGGGGCGGTCTGGGGGGCCATTCCCGGGCTGTTCAAGGCCTACCGGGGCGTCAACGAGGTGCTGTCCACGATCATGCTCAACCTGGTCGCGGTACAGCTGATGAACTACCTGCTGGCCGGGCCGATGATCGACAAGAGCGAGTCGTTCGCGGTCGTCGGCCGAATCCCGCAGACCCGGCTGCTATCTCCGAACTCGTGGCTGCCGATCATCGTCCCCGGCACCCAGCTGCACCTCGGCGTGGTCCTTGCCGTGCTGGTCGCGGTGGCGGCATGGGTCCTGCTGCAGCGGACCAGCACCGGGTTCCGGCTGCGCGCCGTGGGGCTGTCGACGGACGCGTCCGGCTACGCGGGGATGGCGGTCAAGCGGACCACGACGCTGGCCCTGACACTGTCCGGGGCGATGTGCGGGCTGGCCGGCGCGATGCTGGTGTTCGGCAGCATCAGCCACCGGATGGTGACCGACGGGTCGCTGACCGGCTTCACCGGCAGCGACGGCTATTACGGCATCGTCGTGGCGCTGTTCGGCGGGCTCAGCCCGCTGTGGACGATCGGTTCCGCCTTCTTGTTCGCCGGCCTGCTCACCGGCGGAGTGTCGATGGGCATCGCGCTGAACGTGCCGTACTCCTCCGACCTGGTCACCACGATCGTCGGGCTGGTGGTGTGCTTCGTCGTCGCGCTGGACGCGGTACGGCGCCGGTCGGCCGTGCAGGCCGGCCCGGCCAGCCTGCGCGAGCTGCTCACCAGGCGGCCGCCGCCCGCCGCTGACGGGCCGGTCGCCGGCCCGGGGCCCGGCGCAGGGCAGCCGGCCAGGGCCGGGGAGGCGGCAGCCGGGGAAGCGGCGGCCGGCTGGGCCGGGGAGGCACCGCCATGAGCCATTTCTTCACCGCCGCGGTCCTGTCGGCGACGATCGCCTCCGGCATCGCGCTGGGCTGCCCGCTGCTGCTGGCCGCGCTCGGCGAGACGGTCGGCCAGCGCAGCGGAGTGCTGAACCTGGGCGTGGACGGGATCATGCTGCTGGGCGCGTTCGGCGCCTACTACACCGCGCTGCGGACCGGCAGCATCGGCTGGGGGGTGCTCGTCGCCCTCGGCACCGGCGCGGTGATGGGCCTGATCACCGCATTCATCGACGTGACGGTCGGCGCCGAGCAGGGCATCAGCGGCATCGGGATCTACATCGCCGCGCTGGGGCTGTCCGGCTTGCTGTTCGAGCGGTACGTGGGCACGCCGCTGCCGATCACCAACAGCGGGATCTTCGCGGCCGTCAACATTCCCGGGCTGGACCACATCCCGTATCTGGGCACCATGTTCTTCCGCCAGAACATCCTGGTCTACCTCAGCCTGCTGCTGATCCCCGCGCTGACCTGGGCGCTGCACCACACCACCTGGGGGATGAACGTGCACGCGGCCGGGCAGAACCCGGCGGCCGCCGACAGCCTGGGGATCAGCGTGACCCGGGTCCGTTACGGCGCCGTGATCTTCGGCAGCATGATGGCCGGCCTGGCCGGAGCCGCGCTGCTCATCCTCGACGGCATCTTCCAGGAGAACCTGACCCAGGGCGCGGGGTTCATCGCCGTCGCGCTGGTGTACTTCGGCGGCTGGCGGCCGGCCGGCGTAGCGCTCGGCGCGCTGCTGTACGGGCTGACCGGGGCGGTGATCCTGACCTGGAAGACGCTCGGCATCATCCCGCTGTCGCTGTCCGACCTGGCGGCCACGGCGCCGGCGGTGATCGTCGTGCTGGCGCTGCTGTTCCTGGTCGGCCGTTACCGCCAGCCGGCCGCGCTCGGCAAGCCGTACCTGCGCGGTAACGCGTGAGCCGAAGAATACTCACCCCAGAAAAGAGGCGAAGGTAATGACGATGCCGACACGAAGGGCGCGGTGGGCCCTGATCCCGGTGGCCGCCGCCCTGGCGCTGGCCGCCGCCGGCTGCGGCAGCAGCGGGAGCAGCACTAGCAGCAGCAGCGCGAGCGGCTCTGCCGCGGCGGCGAGCCACCCGCTCAAGGTCGCGCTGATCACCCCCAGCGCCACCAATGACCTGGCCTTCAGCCAGGCCATGTACAGCGCGGTGGAGTCGCTGAAGGCCGCCGACCACCTGCAGGTCTCGGTGCAGGACAACATGTTCGTGGTCACCGACGCGGCCAACGCGATGCAGCAGTACGCCGCCCAGGGCTACAACCTGATCATCGCCAACGGGTCGCAGTACGGCAGCACCGTGCAGCAGCTGGCAGCCAAGTACCCCAAGGTCTCATTCGCCTGGGGCACGGCCGGGTCGACCTTCGGCATGAAGAACGTCTACGCCTACCAGGCCGCCGCCAACCAGGGCGGCTACGCGCAGGGCTACATGGCCGGGCTGCTGAGCAAGAAGAAGGTCATCGGGGTCATCGGCCCGATCAACGTCGGCGACGCCGAGCTGTACACCGGCGGGTTCAAGGCCGGCGCGCTCGCGGCCGCCCCCAAGGCCACGGTGCACCTGTCGTTCACCGGCTCGTTCAGCGACGTGTCGCTGATGGCCAGCGCCGCCAAGTCCTACGTCTCCGAGGGCGCGGACGTGCTCACCGGCAGCTCGCAGTCGGTCGTCGGCGCGATCGGCGTGGCCAAGTCCGACCACGTGGCCTGGTTCGGCACCCAATGGGACCAGTCGTCGCTGGCGCCCGCCAACGTGGTGTCCAGCCAGGTCTACAACTGGGCCCCGGCGCTCCGGCAGATCTTCGCCGGGATCCGGGCCGGCAAGCTGGGCGGCGCCACCTACGTGATCACGCTCGCCAATGGCGGGGAGAAGATCGCGTTCAACTCGGCATACCCGCTGCCGGCCTCGGTGAAGTCCGCGGGCGAGAAGGTCATCGCCAAGATCGAGTCCGGCGCGATCAAGCCCCCGCAGTGACCGCGCAGTGACCGCGCGCCGCTGCGGGCCGGGTGCCCCGGCCCGCAGCGGCCAGCCCGGGCCAGGAGAAGGGAGACGGCGGTGGCGAGCACCACCAGGCCGGCCGGGCCGCTGCTGGAGATGCGCCAGATCACCAGGCGCTTCCCGGGAGTGGTCGCCAACGACCGGGTCGACTTCGACGTCCGGCCGGGCGAGGTGCACACGTTGTTCGGCGAGAACGGCGCCGGCAAGAGCACCCTGATGCGCATCCTGTACGGCTTCTACCAGCCTGATTCGGGCGAGATCTGGCTGCATGGCCGGCGGACGGCGATCCGCTCGCCCGCGATGGCGATCAGCCACGGCATCGGCATGATCCACCAGCATTTCATGCTCGTGCCGACGATGACCGTGGCGCAGAATGTGGCGCTCGGCCTGAAGTCGGCGCGCGGCCCGCTCACCGACCCGAGCCGGGTCAGCGCCCGCATCCGCGAGCTGGCCGAAACCTATGGGCTGGCGATCGACCCGGCCGCGCAGGCCGGCCAGCTGTCGGTCGGCGAGCGCCAGCGGGTGGAGATCATCAAGACGCTCTACCGCGACGTCTCGCTGCTGGTCCTGGACGAGCCGACCGCGGTGCTGACCCCGGGCGAGGTAGACGAGCTGTTCGGCGTGCTCAGGGCGATGACCGGCCGAGGGCTGGCCGTGGTGTTCATCTCGCACAAGCTGAACGAGGTGCTCGGCCTGTCCGACCGGATCACCGTGCTGCGGGCCGGCCGGAACGTAGCCACCGTGCCGGCCGCCGGGGTGACGCGCGCCGAGCTGGCCACGATGATGGTGGGGCACGAGGTCGCCGCGATCGCGGTACCGCCCGGCAGGCCGGACGGCGCGATCCGGCTGGCGGTGACCGGCCTGACCGCGGCCGGCGACCGCGGCACACCTGCGGTCCGCGAGCTGTCGCTGTCCGCACGGGCCGGGCAGATCCTCGGCATCGCCGGCGTCTCCGGCAACGGCCAGCGCGAGCTCGCCGAGGCGATCGCCGGGCTGCGGCCGGTCTCCGCCGGCCAGGTCAGGCTGGACGCCGCGGACGTCACCAGGGCCCGGCCCGCCGTCGTCCGGGCCGCGGGCCTGGGCTACGTCCCCGAGGAGCGGATGCGCGACGGGCTGATCGGCGACTTCTCGGTCACCGAGAACCTGCTGCTGGTGGACAGCGCCAGCCCGGCCTTCTTCCGGCACGGGTTCCTGCGCCGCGACGCCGTCCGGCGGCACTGCGCCGGGCTGGTCGCCGACTTCGACGTCCGCACCCCGAGCCTGGACACCCCGGCCCGCAACCTGTCCGGCGGGAACACCCAGAAGCTGATCATGGCCAGGGAGCTGTCCCGGTCGCCGGGCGTGCTGCTGGTGGCCCAGCCCATCCGGGGCATCGACATGGCCTCGGCCCAGTACATACACCAGCGGCTGCTGCGCCAGCGGGACGCGGGCACCGCGGTGGTGGTGATCTCCGAGGACCTCGATGAGCTGATGACGATCTCCGACCGGCTGGTGGTGATGTACGAGGGCCGGATTGCCGGCGAGGTGGACCCGCGCACCGCCACCCGGGAGGCCGTTGGCCTGATGATGGCCGGCGGCCCGGCGCCCGGCGGCCCGGCGCCCGGCAACAGGAAACCGGCCCGGGACGATGACGCTGCCGGGCCTGCCGGGCCCGATGAGGAGGCCGGACCCGGCGGGCGGGCCGGGTAGGCCGCGCGGTCAGGCCTGCCGGCCGCCGAGCGGCCCGGTCCAGGCCGGGTCGGCGACCAGCTTCTCGGCGATCCGGTCGTGGAAGCTCTTGCGCGCCAGCGCCGCCTCGATGTCGGTGACGACCTGGCTCAGCGGGTACGGGATCTCGGCCTCCAGGTCGGCGATCGCCGCCTCGGTGGCCCGCCACTCGGCCGCCAGCCGCCCGGTGCGGCGCCTGGCCTTCGGGGTGAGCGTCACTGTCTTAGCCCGGGCGTCGGGGCCGGCGGCCGTGCGCACCCACCCGGCCGCGCGCATGGCCGTCAGCTTCTGGCTGACTGCCGAGTGCGTGAGCTGCACCGAGCGGGCCAGATCGGTGATCGTCATCGGGCCGCGGGCGTGCAGCCGCAGCAGTTCCATCACCCAGCTCGGCTTCAGCCCGTCGACCTGGGCCTCGGCGTAAACGCGGGCGATCTCGGCGTCCATGGCGGACTGCAGCAGCCGCAGCGGCCGCCACCGGCTGTGCTCGGTCGGGTCGGCCGCGCGGTCCGGCCCGGCGGCAAGCTCCTCGGTCATCCAGTTATCTTAACAGCACTTATATAAGTGCTGTTAAGATAGGCGGCGGCCCGGGCCTGGCAGGCCCGGATGCGGTCCGGGCACCGAGGAGGTCGGCCGTGCCAGGTGGTCGCCGGCTGCTCGCCGACCTCAGCCCGCTGCGCGAGTCGGCCGCGTTCCGGCGGCTGTGGGCCGGAAGCACCCTGTCAGCGGTGGGCAGCGCGCTGACCAGCTTCGCGATCGTGCTGCAGGTGTACGACCTCACCCGGTCCCCGTTCGCAGTAGGCCTGATCGGCGTGGCGCAGATGATCCCGACCCTGGCGGTGGGACTGCTCGGCGGCTCGCTCGCCGACGCGGCCGACCGGCGCACGGTGGTGCTGGTCGCCAGCAGCGGCCTGGCCGTGGTCTCGGCGGGGCTGGCCGCCCAGGCCTTCGCCGGCCAGCGGCAGGCCTGGCCACTGTACGTTTTCGCCGCCGCGGCGTCCTCGCTGGCCGCGGTCGACCAGCCGGCCCGGGCCACGTTCGCGCCCCGGCTGCTGCCAGCCCGGCTGCTGCCCGCCGGGCTGGCGCTGAGCCGGCTGACCTTCCAGATCACGCTGACCGCCGGGGCCGCCCTCGCGGGCCTCATCGCCGCAGCGCCGCACCTCGGCCTGCCCGCCTGTTACCTGCTTGACGCGGTCAGCTTCGCCGCCGTGCTGTACGGGGTGGCGCGGCTGCCGGCCATGCCGCCGCAGGGCGGCCGCGCCCGGCCGAGCCCCCGCGCCGTCGCCGCGGGGGCTGCCTTCATCCGCCGCACCCCGGTGCTGGCCGGGGCCTTCCTCGCTGATCTCAGCGCTACCGTCTTCGGCCTGCCCGTGGCGCTGTTCCCGGTGATCAACGCCGAGCGGTTCGGCGGTGACCCCCGCACGCTCGGCTTGTTCACCGCGGCCATCGGCGTCGGCGGGCTGGTCACCGCGGTGCTGTCCGGCCCGGTCGGGCAGATAGCGCGGCCGGGCCGGGCGATGCTGGTCACGGTCATCGTGTGGGGCGCCGCGTTCGCCGGGTTCGCGGTCGCGCCCGGGCTGTGGCTGACACTCGGCCTGCTGGCCCTGGCCGGCGCCGCAGACATGTTCACGGTGGTGTTCCGGGGCACGATCGTCGCGCTCGTCACCCCCGACGCGCTGCGCGGCCGGGTCATGGCCGCTGAGTACGTGGCCGGCGCCGGCGGCAGCCAGCTCGGCAACCTGGAGGCCGGCGCCCTCGGGTCGCTGACCTCGCCGGTGATCAGTGCGCTGGCCGGCGGCCTGGCCACGGTTGCCGCCGCCCTGGCCATCGGCGTCGCCCTGCCCGCCTTCACCCGCTGCCGGCTCCGGCAGCGGTCCTGATCTGCCCGGCTAGCGCAGCACGGGCGCTACGGTGGCCGGGTGACCGATACCGACGCCATCGTCGAGCGCATCCTGACCACCTACGACACCATCACCGTGGTGGGCGCCAGCAGCGTGCCGATCAAGGCGGCCCAGTCCGTGCCGGCGCACATGCAGCGGAACGGGTGGCGCATCATCCCGGTCAACCCGCACGCCGAGACGATACTCGGCGAGCGCGTCTACCGGACGCTGCGGGACGTGCCGGAGCAGATCGGCCTGGTTGACGTGTTCCGCCCGTCGCAGCAGGCAGCCGGCGTCGCGCACCAGGCCGTGGCGGCCGGCGCCACCGCCCTGTGGCTGCAGCTGGGCATCGCCTCGCGCGAGGCGCGCGCCATCGCCGAGGAAGCCGGGCTGCTGTACGTCGAGGACCGCTGCCTGATCATCGAGCAGCGCCGGCTGGGATTGCAGGCACCCAGCCACCGGTAACCCGCGCTGCTAACCCGCACTGCCGGTAACCCGCGTCGGCCGCACGCCCCGGCTGACGACAGCATCCCCGGTAGCGGCCTCAGACCGAGAGGGCGGCCCCGCCGCCGTCGGCGGTGACGGATTCGTCATCGAACCAGACTCCGCCCTCGGCCAGGTACCGGAACCGCAGCGTGCTGCCGGCCGGGATCGTGACCGCGGCGCTGCGCATGCCATTGCCCCGCCGCCGGAGCGGATGGGCGTAGGGATCCCAGTCGTTGAAGTCCCCCACCACCGATACAGCTCCCCCGGGCTGGTCGACGGGCAGGGCGAAGGTCACGCGCACCGTGCCGTTGCGTCCTACCTTGGCTGTCTTAATCAACGTATTCTCCGTATCCGGCACCCTTTGTCACCTGCTCATAGCGAGCATATCGAATGTGTGTCGGAGAGAAAGCCCGGCACGCCGCGCCATTTCGCAGACCAGCCGGGCCGCAGCCGGGAACGGCCTGCGTGCGAGGATGACGGCACCGCTGACGCGCCGGAAGGGGACTGAAGGATGCAGCAGCCCGACTAGCGTCGCGCCTGTCGCCTTTCCCGTGGCCATTTACTTCTTCATCATCGCCGGGCTGCCCGGCATGCTGATCTGCGGCCTGCTGTGGGCCGGCTTCCGGGCGTCCGTGCGCCGGGCCCGGCCGGGGGGAGCCGATCCAGCCGACCGGCCGGCCGGCAGCTGACCGGGGACCGGGGACCGGGAAGGGCGCGGCCGGAAGGGCGCGGCCGCCAGCGGGCTGGCCGGCCCTATCCGGCCGCGTTCCCGGCGGGGGTAGTTAAGGATGAGCTATGAGCCGCAGCGAGGCACCGTGGCCGGCCGCCCAGAGCGGACCGGACGTGATCGCCTCCGGCCCGGCGCGTCCGCCCGCCCGGTGGCGGACGCGCTGGCTCGCCATGGCGGCACTGCTCATCGCCGCCGCGGTGGCCGTGGCGGCGATCCGGCACGATACGGCTCCGCACGCAGCCCGGGCCGCTGCGCCGCAGGTGCGGGTTACCGTCGCCGGTCACCGGCTGCTTGGGGTCCGGTCGGGCTGGGACCTGTTCGGCCTCGGCCCGGGCGGGCTGGTGCGCATCGAGCTGGCCCGCGGCCGGATCACCCGCACGGCCGTCCCAGGGGCGCAGGTCACCACGCCGGTGTCCGTCGCGGCCGGGCCGGCTCAGGCGATCATCCGCCCGCTGGATGAGGTACCGGGCTACCTCGTGCCAGACGGCCGGCCGCCCAGGAGCCCGCCGCCAGCGCTCAGCCACGGCGGCAGCGCCGTTCCCGGCCCGGAGCCGGGCGAAGTCTGGGCCGTGTCCGCGGACAGCAGCCGCATGACGCTGTACTCGCTGACGGACCGCACCGCCGGGCCGACCGTGCCGCTGCCGCACGGGCCGTGGGTGACCGGGCCGGACGGCCGAGGCGGCGTGCTGCTGGAGAACGACAACGGCGCTTTCTACGACGGCGGCCCGCGCGGTGTGCGGCTGATCACCACCGGGGCGGTGGCGGCCGTCGGGCCCGCTGGGTGGCTGACGGTGGCGTGCCGTTACGACGGGCGCTGCGCCGACGTCATGATCAGCCCGGGCAGCGGCAGGCGGCGCGTGCTGCCCGGGCGCCTGGCCGCAACCCCGGCATCGGTCGGGGCCATCTCCCCGGACGGATCGACCGCGGCCGTGTTCCAGCAGGGCACGGGCAGCCGGATCGCGCTCACCCTGATCAGCCTCAGCTCCGGTCGGACGCGGCGGGTCCCGCTCGCGCTCCGCGGCCCGCTGGGCTCGCCGGCGCTGGCCTGGTCTCCGGACAGCCGCTGGCTGTTCACCGTCGCGGCCGACGGGCAGCTGCTTGCCCTGGACCCGCGCACCGGCCAGCTGCGGGGCCTGGGCGTCAGGCTGCCGCCGCTGACCGAGCTGGCCGTGCGCGGCACCTCGCCGCCTGCGCGCTGAGCGTGG